>JAJDOK010000063.1 GCA_022340185.1 Salaquimonas sp.
CCCCATCCTTCAAATCGAAGGAGATGTCACGCAGTGCCTCCACCACGAAATGATTGGAAGCATTGCGGGCGAGCCTGCCGCCGGTACCGAACGAGATGATCTGTTTCTTCAGCGACTGCGATCCGACCCCATAGATACGGAAGCGCAGCGAAACGTCTTTGACCTTCACATGGTTGCCGGACATGAGGCGTCACACGAGATAGGGCACGCGGTGGCCGGCGCGGTGCAGGAGCCCGACGGCGATAGCGAGCGACACCACATTGGCGGCGACGAGGAAAATCCAGGTCAGCATCTCTACAGGCTGGCCCAGCAGCGGCGCGCGGATGGCCTCTACCATGTGGAAGAAAGGATTGGCGTCGGCGAGGATAACCTGACGCTGCAGCATGCTTTTCAAAAAAACGATCGGGGTGATGAACAAGGCGACCTGAACCAGGCTGGTGACGATATGGGGCACGTCGCGAAAGCGCGCGCAGATCACGGCAAGCGTCATGCCGCTGGTGTACAGCAGTGTCGCCAGCAGCAGATAGCCGGGGATCAGCGCCAGGATGTTGAGATTGGGCCAGATCCCGAATACCAGAACGATGATCACGTAGATGATCAGGTTGTGCGCCATCAGCAAGGTATGGCGCGCGATCACGCGCAATACGTGAACACCAAGCGGCAGCGGCATGTTGCGCACGATTTGCGCGTTCGTCGTGAATGCCGTGCAGGAATCCGTCAGGATGCCCGAAATGAAAAACCAGGCGGTGAAACCGAGCGCGATGTGTGGTGAGTAGACTTGGGCCGGCAGGTTGAAGATCGTGGTGTAGATCAGTGACAGAGCGGCGATAAGAATGCCGAGATTGAGAACCAGCCATAGCGGCCCGAGCAGGGAGCCGCGATAACGCGACTTGATGTCCTGACGGGCGAACCAGGTCCAGATAGGCCATTGCCTCAAGGCAATTGTCAGCGAGGTTGTCGTGCCTCCCAAAGGTGCCTCCGTAGACGTCTTTGCCCGATGCGAAATGAATTGCGTGAGTATTCGTATTGCCGGAGAATGGCAATCCACGCGATAGCCCCCCTGCGAAACAAACACAATCCCGCTTCCGGATGTTGCCTGTCCTCTTGCAAGATCCGGATCACATTTCAACCGGTGCTTGACCCTGGTCGTGCTCTGGCGGCGCCGGCGAGTTTCTTGACCGTATCACGAAACTGGTTTCGCGTGATGGTGTCCTTGCCTTCAAGCGCCCGCAAGCGGTTTTCCTGAAAAAATGCGAGTTCCAGTAAAACCCGATCCGCTGTTTTGAGTTGTCTTTCCGCCAACCTGTCCTGTGCGATTGCGTCGTCTGGCAACGCCTGTGGAGCGGCATCCGCCAGCGCATCCCACAGTTCGGTTTCCGTGTTGATGCTCGTGGCAATCTTGCCGGATTTTTCCTGCCATGAACGAAATTCTTCATCATCGCCTGGCACATAACACCGACGCCGGCTGGAATAGGCGCGCGTCCCGTCGTCGCCGACAATCCAGTAATGGTCGGTCGGATTGTAGCTGTTCGTCATTGATACCTGCCTGCCGGGCTGTTGTTGCCGTCGGCGTTTCCGGGGAAATAACTTCCTCCGGCGCCATTGGTGAAGATAACGCTGAAGTTCGTCACATTATACCGCGTGCCGGTCGTACCAGCCTTGCCGGCCCCGGTGATGGTAAGCGCGTAGGCGGAGACCAGACTGAGGTATTCACAATTGGTAAAATAGGTGAATGCCAGTACGTTCGGGATCGTGACGGTAAGGCTGACCGAACGGATGTTACCCTGTTCGATTGCCGAATAGTGTGACTCCCCCGCACTGTCCACGATGGTGTAATCGTACTGCATCTCGATCTGGCCAAGGGACAGGGCCAGGATATGACTGCCGGCAGTGCAGGCACCGAATTCAAGACCGGGACCGCCGATCAGAAGGCCGCCGAGCATCGCTTTGAACCCGTTCGTGCCGCCCTGAACGCGGACATGCTGCACCGTCAGCGTCGCCCCGTATGCCACCTCGGCTGCGGCGTCGGACGCGCCGCCGTCGATAATGGTGTTGCCCGGAGTTGTGGTGTTGCCCTGGATGATGACCCGGCCGGAGCCGGTTTGCGGATATTGCAGGTAACCGGAGTCGTAGGTTCCGTCCGCCAACTGGCCGACACAGTCGAAACCGCCAAGGTCCAGCGTTTCAAGGGCGGTATCGAGGAACTTCTGGATCGTAGCAAAGGGACTGCCGGCGCTCAGGCCGTCATTGCTGTCGGAACCTGTGGTGGAGATGTAATAGGTCCTGTCTGCGGTGAGCTGTTCGCGGCCGTCGGAGCTTCCGCCACTGACGCCGAGTCCGCCGTATACGCGCCAGTCTGCACCATCAGAATACACAAGCAGTTTGGCCGTGCCGCCGCCGGCAACAACGGAGTTGAGCGTGGTATTGCTTGCATCCGTTACGGTGAGCCGTGCGCCGGCGCCGGCATTGGCTGCCGATGGCAGGCCGCTGACGGTGTAGGCCCCGGGTCTGACAAACCCTGTCGCCGTCAGACTGCAATCGGATCCGGGGGGAGTGACGGAGCCCAGACTGATGGAGCCGGTGCGCCACAGGGTGCTCCTGTTGGCAATGAATGCTCCATTGTCGTCCAGTTCCTGAATGACCAGCCCGGCATCGCCAAGCGCACCCTTGCCGTCATAGATCAGACCCATCGCCTTGTATCCGGTCGATGGCGGGAACATGCTGTCGTTCTCATGGTAGAAGCACATGTCGGGCTGGCCGTCCGTGCATCCCAGTGTGAAGCCGCGTGTGCCGAGTGCAGAAATCCCGCCGGCGACCACCTGATCGGTACCCAAGATCGACTGGCCTGCCACGGAAGAGAAACGATACGGCAGTGTGCCTAGATTGAGCGTGCCGCTGACGGCCGGGATGATATCGGTAGCTAAGGCACCCAGATCGATCTCCGTCACGGCATCCGCCAGCTTGGATCTCTCGGCATTCGTAAAGGCGTTCGTGTCGGCCTCGGCCTCATAGGCTGCCTTGATCTCCGCTCCCGTCATTTCGGCTGTTGCACCGGCTTCGACCGAGGCGAGCTTCGTCCGCTCGGCGGACGTCATGACCTTGGTGTCGGAACCCTCGACCATATTATCCATGTCGAAGGCGTTCCCCTCGACAGATGTCGGGTCGTATACCGAGGCGAGCATGTCCCCGCTGCCGCCACCGCCGCCGCCATCGGACCCGGAAGGGAAGCTGACATAACCGGTGTCCTTGTCGATCGAGATAGCCTCGGCCCAGCTTGAACCGTCCGCGCTCACCTTTATGGTGAAATCGTCATTGCCGATCAGTCCGAATTCGGCCCGGCCTGAATAGTCGGTCTGGAACAGATAGGAGGCGGCATTGGCCGCTGCCTCCTTGTTGGCCTTGACCCTGAGATCGCCATCGCCGGATTCGGCGGTATATTTCGCGGTCAGCAGGACGTTGTTGAGTTTTGCCGCCAGCGGATTGGTCTCGTCGGCGCTCGTGCCGACACCGAGCCTGGCCAGATTGTCGAGGGCGGTAAGAGCAGTGCCCAGATCGATCCATGCACTTCCGTCCCAATAGGCGAACACCTGTTCGTCGGCGATAAAGACGAGCCAGCCCACATTGGGCGTATGCCGTAGCCATGCCCCGTCGCTGAAGCATGCAATATCATTGTCCCAGCCCGACCAGTCGCCGCTTGCCGAAGCGCCCACGACATGGCGGTCTCCCTCGGCCGGACTGGCAGGCGGCGCTGTCAGATCGCGGTCCAGCACGGCGAGTTGGATCAGCGCATCCAGGCTCCACAGTGCTTCGTTGTGCGTGACGTGCTTCTGTGCCTGCGACGGCAGGATGAACGGCATGTCGAGATTGGGGCTGCGATCCATGGCGATACCCTTGGTGTGGTTTCACCTTGAACCTAGCCGCGCGCATCGGCGCGGGGACAAGTTCTCAGCATGCCGGCAGCGCCGAAATTGATTTTATGTTGAGAAACAGTCGCTTGACGGAATTGCCGGAATCAATGCTTTACCGACCTGTTCCCGCCTCAACCAGCCATCAGCCTTTCGACGCAATCGGTCACGGCCCTGCGCCAGTCGCGCAACCTGATGCCGAAAGCTTCGCCGATCTTGCCATTGTCGAGCAGGGAATAGCGCGGCCGCGCTGCAGGTGTGGGATAGTCGGCGGTGGTAATCGGCTTCAGTGCGGGAGACTTGTATCCGTGACGCTGCGCGGCGCGGAAGATCTCTCCGGCGAAGTCGTACCATGTCGCCACCCCGGCATTCGTCAGGTGGTAGATTCCCCATGGCGCAGCATTGCCTTGGGCAAGCTTTGCCGCGATCGTCGTGATCGCTGCCGCCAGATCGGGCGCATAGCTCGGTGTACCTGACTGGTCGCCGACCACGCCAAGTTCCTCGCGCTCGGCGCCGAGACGCAACATGGTCTTGGTAAAATTGTTGCCCCACGGGCTATGCACCCAGGCCGTCCGCAGGATCAGATGTTTTGGATTGGCGGCAGCCACGGCCTTCTCGCCGGCGAGCTTCGAGCGGCCATAGACATTGACCGGGCCGGTCGGATCACCTTCCCGCCAGGGTCGCGTGCTGTCGCCTGAAAAAACGTAATCGGTCGAGATGTGGATGAGCGGAACGCCCGCCGCCGCAGTGGCGCTGGCCAGATTGCCCGCACCGGTTTCGTTGAGCGCGAAGGCGGCTTCCGGCTCCGATTCCGCCTTGTCGACGGCGGTATAGGCGGCGGCGTTGATGGCGATATCGGGCGTGTGATGGTCCATTGCCCGCTTGACGCTCTCCATGTCGGTGAGGTCGAGATCGGGTCGCCCGGCGGTGATCATCTGCCATTGCGGGTCCGGCAGGGAAGCTTCGGCCAGCGCCTGAGCAAGCTGGCCATTGCGGCCGGCCACAAGCACGCGCATCTCAGCCGGCCTGCTTCGTTGTGCCGAGCCTTGTGCCGGCATAGCGCTCCTCGCGGATCGGCCGCCACCAGGCTTCGTTGGCGAGGAACCACTGAACGGTTTTTTCCAGGCCGCTATCCAGCGTCTCGGCCGGTTCCCAGCCCAGTTCGGCGCTGATCTTGGTGGCGTCGATCGCGTATCTGAGGTCGTGGCCCGGACGGTCCTCGACGAATTGGATCAGTTCGCGATGCGGCGCGCCGGAAGCGCGTGGGTGCAGCCGGTCCATGATCGCGCAGATCGCTTCGACGATCTCCAGATTGGTCCGTTCCTGATTGCCCCCGACATTGTAGCTTTCGCCGATCCTGCCCCTGGTCGCGATGGTGACGAGCGCCCTTGCATGGTCCTCGACATAGAGCCAGTCGCGCACATTGGCGCCCTTGCCGTAGACGGGCAGGGGCTTTTCTTGAAGGGCGTTCAGGATCACCAGCGGAATCAGCTTTTCGGGGAAGTGATAGGGTCCGTAATTGTTGGAGCAGTTCGACAGCACCACCGGCAGGCCGTAGGTGTGGTGCCAGGCCCGCACCAGATGGTCGGATGCCGCCTTGGAAGCCGAATAGGGCGACGATGGCGCATAGGGCGTGGCCTCGGTGAACTTGCTGTCGTCGAGCGGCAATTGCCCGAACACCTCGTCGGTCGAGATGTGGTGGAAGCGGAAGGCTTTCCTGGCGGTTTCGTCGAGTTCGTCGAAATAGGTGCGGGCCGCCTCGAGCAGGGCGTAGGTCCCCACAACATTGGTCTGGATGAATTCGCCGGGACCGTCGATCGAGCGGTCGACATGGCTTTCGGCGGCGAGATTCATCACGATGTCGGGCCGGTGTTCGCGAAGGATATCGAGCATGGCGCGGCGATCGCAGATGTCCTCGCGCACGAAGGCATAGCCGGGCTTCCCGCTGACCGGCGCAAGCGAGGACAGATTGCCGGCATAGGTGAGTTTGTCGACGACGATGACCGGTTCTCCCAGTTCGCCTGCGATCAGACGGCACACCGCCGAACCGATGAAACCGGCGCCGCCTGTCACCATGATCTTCGTCATGTTGCTGGCTCCTGCTTCACCGCCGCGAAGACGAAACCCGGATCCTGATCGGCCAGGAGCGGCGCATTCGCATCCTTTGACGACAGCAGCGGTTCGACACCTCTGAATTGCCAGTCCACCCCGATGGCCGGGTCGTTATAGCGGATACCCGCATCGTGCTCCTTCGAATAGGGCGCCGTCACCTTGTAGGCGACCTCGGTATCCGGCTCCAGGGTGATGAAGCCATGGGCGAAGCCGATCGGAATCAGAAGCTGGTTCCATTTCTCCGCCGAGAGCACCACGCTGATCCATTTGCCGTAATGCGGAGAACCGTGCCTGATATCGATCGCTATATCGAGGACTGCACCTTTGCAGACCCTTACCAGCTTGTCCTGCGCGAAGGGCGCGCGCTGGTAATGCAGTCCACGCAACACCCCCTTGTCCCTGGAATAGGAGTAATTGTCCTGAACCCAGTCGGTCGGCAGGTCGCGCGAGATGAAACCAGCTTTGTTGAACGTTTCGGAAAAGAAGCCGCGATCGTCCGGGTACTGCTCGGGCACGATCTCGAAGACGCCAGGCAGCGCCAATTCGGTGAATGTGGCAGGCATGGCCTTCCGAGCCTCAAATGGTTTCAGTCACCGGCGACGCGCCGCAAATAATCGGCATAGTCGGTTTTGCCATAGCGATCGGCGACAGCGAGAATTTGTTCCCTGCCGATATGGCCGAGTTGGTAGGCGATTTCCTCCGGACAGGCAATCTTGATCCCCTGCCGGGCTTCCAGTGTACGCACATAGGAAGCTGCGTCATGCAGGCTTTCATGCGTGCCGGTGTCGAGCCAGGCAAAGCCCCGGCCGAACACCTCCACATTGAGTTCGTCCATGTCGAGATAAGCCTGGTTGACCGAGGTGATTTCCAGTTCGCCTCGATGCGAAGGACGGACCTGTTTCGCGATGTCGACGACGCGTTCGTCGTAGAAATAAAGGCCGGTAACCGCCAGATTGGATTTGGGATCCGCCGGCTTCTCCGCGATCGACAAGGCACGACCCGTCGAGGTGTCGATCTCGACGATCCCGTAGCGGTTGGGATCGGAAACCCCATAGGCGAAGATCGTGGCGCCGCTTTCGCGCTCTGCCGCATTGCGCGCCATCTGGCTCAGATGCGCGCCATGAAAGATGTTGTCGCCGAGGATCAGGCATGCCGCCGCACCATCGAGGAACGTCTCCCCGATCAGGAAGGCTTGCGCGAGACCCTCCGGCTTCGGCTGCACCGCATAGGCGATGTTGATGCCGAACTGGCTGCCATCGCCGAGCAGGCGCTCGAACAGCGGTGTGTCGCTCGGTGTGGAGATGATCAGGATATCGCGAATGCCGGCGAGCATCAGCGTCGACAGCGGATAATAGATCATCGGCTTGTCGTAGACGGGAAGCAATTGCTTGGAAATCGGCAGAGTGCTTGGGAAAAGCCGCGAGCCGGTTCCCCCTGCCAGTATGATGCCTTTCATTTGCGCTCCGTCCCGGCCCGTCCGTCTGCGGGAGGGCATCTCCCGCTGCTCGTCGCCTGCCATACATCCCTGATTTGCAATGCGTCATCTAGCCCGAATTATCATCAGACTCCATCATCGCGGCAGTCATTTCCATCCCCGGCACGCCGATAATGGTATTGCGGTTAATCCCCACGTCGAAATCTTCGGCACTTCCAGCGCAATAATCATGCTGCTAGGACAATTCGATGACGGCTGAGCTGGAATTGGCACATGCATATCGCGGTGGATGGCAGGAATCTCGTTTCCGAACTTTCGGGTTTGGCGCGCTATCTCATCGAAATTACTGCCGCCCTGTCCGCCAGGGGCCATGAAATCACGCTCCTGATGCCCGGCCCGCCGGCGGCTGGAACGCAGCTGCCGGCAAAGGCGCAACTGGATATCGCCCGCTTTCCCGGCCCGATCGGCAGGCTTTTCTGGTCGGCCTCCGTTTTGCCTGCCCGCGCGAAAAAGCTGCATGCCGACGTCTTCTGGGGACCGGCCCATCGTCTGCCGCCTTGGCTCCCCGCATCCTTGCCGCGCGTGCTCACCATTCACGATCTCGTCTGGCGCCGTGCGCCCGAGACCATGCGTTTCAAAGGGCTGATCGCAGAGCGATTACTGATGGGTCCTGCCATCCGCAAGGCTGACATTGTCTGCGCCGTCTCGCAGGCGACGGCCGACGATATCGCCGAATTCTATTCCGCAGTCCGTGGCAGGATCAGGCTGGTGCCGCCTCCGGTGAATTCGCTCGCAGCCCGGTCAGACGTGGCGGCATCCGGCGCGCCATTCGATGAGCCTTATGTGCTCTTTGTCGGCACGTTCGAGCCGCGCAAGAACATCGCCGGCCTGATCGGGGCTTTCGCACGTCTGCCCGAAGCTGTCCGCGCCGCCAACCGGCTGGTTCTTTGCGGAGGAAAGGGCTGGCGTTCCGAAAGTCCGCTCGCACTTGCCGCACAAGCCGGCGTTGCAGACCGGGTGACGGTAATGGGGCGCACTGGCGACACCGGACTGGCCGCGCTCTACGCCCATGCGCGCTGCCTTGCCCTGCCATCCTTTTTTGAAGGGTTCGGTCTGCCGATCGTCGAGGCGCAGCGCTTCGGCCTGCCCGTGCTGACCTCGGACCGCTCCTCCATGCCGGAAGTGGCGGGCGAAGGGGCCTTGTTCGCCGATCCGTACGACACTGGCGCCATCGCCTCGGCACTGGAGCGGCTGCTCTGCGACGACGCCCTGCATGCCGAACTGTCGAAGAAGGCGTTGTCAAACAGTGCCCGCTTCTCGGCTGAGAAGAGTGCCGTGGCGATGGAGGAGGCGCTCGATCAGGCGATTGCCTTGAGGGGCGCGCGACGATGACCCTTCGCGTGCTGCATTTCTTCAAGAATTATCTGCCTGACAGTTTCGGCGGTACCGAACGCGTCATTCATGCACTCGCCACCGGCACCGCGCCGCTGGGCGTCGAAACCACCGTCCTGTCGCTGAGCCGGCATCCCGAAAACACCGTGATCGACGGACATCGGGCCGAGAAGGCGGGGATTTCGCTCGATCTTGCCTCGACGCCGATGTCGTTCGACGCGTTACGGCAATTTCGAAGGCTGGCGCGCGAGGCCGATCTCATCCACTACCATTTTCCCTATCCTCTGGCCGATGTCGCGCATCTGCTTCTTGCCGGCGGCAAGCCCGCGCTGGTCACCTATCATTCCGATGTCGTGCGCCAGCACCGCATCATGGCATTCTATCGCCCGCTCATGCACCGCTTCCTTCGGCGCATGGGAATGATCGTCGCCACTTCCCCGCAATACGCTGCTTCCAGCTCCGTGCTTCGCCACTATGCTGACAAGGTCGAAGTGATCCCGCTCGGCCTCGCCGATCGCTCAACCAATGTCGATCAGGGCAAGGTCGAGCAATGGCGCGCGCGCTTCCCCAGGCCTTTCATCCTCTTCACCGGCGCATTGCGCTATTACAAGGCGATCGGCGTATTGCTGGAAGCAGCCCGCATTTCGGGCTTGCCCGTGATCATTGTCGGCAGCGGTCCGAAAGAAGCGCAATGGCGTGCGAAAGCCGAAAGCCTGGGTCTCGCCAATGTTCATTTTGTCGGAGGCGTCCCCGACGAGGACAAGGATGCCCTTCTCAACCTCTGCACGGCGCTGGTAATGCCCTCAAACGTCCGGTCCGAGGCCTTCGGCCTCTCGCTTGTCGAGGCCGCAATGTTTTCAAAACCCATGGTGAGTTGCGACATCGCAACCGGGACTAGCTACGTCAATGTCCATGGCGAAACCGGATTTGTCGTGCCACCCAGCAATCCACAGGCACTGGCCGGAGCGATGAACCGGCTTGTCGATGAAACGGAGCTGGCGACTGAACTGGGTGCCGCTGCTCGCCGGCATTACGAGGCGCTGTTCACGCGCGAAACTATGGCGGCGTCCTACTTATCGCTGTACCGCCGTCTGGCCAACGCTTCCGGCCGCGACCAACAGCAGGTTTGACCGGTTCTTGTCTTGATGACAAAACGGACGGGCTGAATCCTGTCCAGGATTGGCAGGAATGACGCCGGACCGAATGGGAATGATCGCCGCCGTTACGAACCGCACCATGCGCGCGCTGCTTGATTTTGCCGCGAAACGGCCGGCTTTGCGCAGACGCGCGAAGACGCTGGTGCGCAACACTCCTGTCTTGCAGCACCTGGTTTCGCGCTGGGCGAGCCTCGCACAGGCCGACATGATCGCCGCTGTCGGTCGTGCGTCGAAGATGACTGGGCCCGCGCAAGGCTTTGCCGATCGCGAACGCGTGCTGGCCGTCGCCCGCACTATCATTGCACGGCATCATGCAGAGCATTCGCGAATGCCTGTCGATGGCGGGCCAGGCTGATGGCTTCACTCCCGCCGCCTGATTCCGGACCGCTGCAGCTTGTCTACATTTCGGTCCGCCCGGAACTGATCGTCCGCTCCTTTGCCAGCTTCATTGCGCATTATCGCGCCGACCGCGCCGTGGTGCTCACCGCCGATAACCGCAAGCGGGAGATGGAAGCGGTATTTTCCGGGCTCGGTTGCGAGGTGGCCGTACTGACGGATTCTGAAGTTCTGCCTGGGCACGGCGATATTCCGGAACATGCCGAACGCAATTGCCGTCTACGCGCCGCTTTGTTCCTGCGTGACGAGGTCGAGGATTTTTTCCTGGCGCTGGACGATGATTGCATCCTGCTGCGCCCCTTGCCGGCGGATCACTTCGTCGCCAATGGCCACATGGTGGCGCGTTATTCGCACCCCTCATTGTCTCGATGGAAAGCCGGTTCGTTCGACGAGCCGACCTCATTCGACCGCCAGCAGTGGAACACCGGCGAACTGCTCGCCGCCGCCGGCCTGCCTGAACGCTGCTATGCCGCCCATCAGGCGCAAATCCTTGAAAAGGCGCGCGTCAATGCAATCTATGCCGAGTTCCTGCCGCAGATTTTCGGCCCGGTGGACGAGTGGGCGCTCTATTTCAATGTCGCCTGCGCCCGGGAGCCTGACAAGTTCATCCAGCAAACGGCGACAACGCTTTTCTGGCCGGAAAGTTTCGATTCCTGGCTGCCCGACTGGTTTGACGACGATGTCCATTTCGAGAACCACTACCCTTGGCTCTACGAACCGGACGGCGCGCTGGCGCAGGCCGGCATCGCCTCCGACAGCGATTGGCGCATCAAGCGCGGCTGGGTCGCCGCCCGCTATGCCGCCCATCACGCCCAGCGCCTGCTCAACGAACTGTCGAATGGCGTTTACCCGTCGATCCGGCTCGATCCGGGTGGCCCGGCGATCACCTCGCAGACCGGCCAGTTGTTCGGCTTTCCCGGTATGATCCTGAAAGTGGCGGTCGAGTGTGATGGCCGTCAGCCGCTCGCCCATTCGGTGCTCACTGGCGACAGGCCAGTCGCCGGATCGCTGTCGCCTGAACAGTGCGTCGGTCCCCGACACGATCTGGCAATCCGTCTGCCCGAAGAAGTCGGCGAATATACGGTCGTCTTCAAATGGCAGACGGCGGCAAAGCCTGCTTTCCTCGCCCTGCCGCTGTTCGTCCTGCCCTATCCGAGGTTGTAGAATTCGCGCAATTCCAGGGGCAGGCCCGGCATGGCCATGGGATCGCGCTCGAGCGTCTTGCCCCATTTGTCCTTCATGAAGGCCATCTCGGCATAGAGCCTCGCCGATTTCGCAGGGGTGATGTCCTTGCCCCGGCTGGCGCTCTCGCGATGGATGATTTCGGCATTGGGTGTGAAGACCACGCGATAACCGGCCTGTCTCGCCTTCAGGCAATAGTCGACATCATTGTAGGCGATGGCGAGGTTGTCCGCATCGAGACCGCCCAACTCGTCATAGAGCTTTCCATGTGTGACGAGACAGGCGCCTGTCACCGCCGACAGCGCCTGGCAGACCTTCAGGCGCTGATGCGGGCCGGAATAGTTGCCGGGAGAACCGGTGAACCAGTGCCGGGCAACGTGCTCGCCGCTGAGCACAAGGCCGGCATGCTGGATCGTGCCTTCGGGAAAACGCAGCCTGACGCCGACAACGCCGACGCCCGGCTGAAGACACAGGCTGACCATTTCGCCGAGCCAGCCGGATGACACGATCTCGATATCGTTGTTGACGAGGGCGATGATCTCGCCCCTGGCGATCGCAACGCCCGCATTGTTGAGCGCGGAAAAATTGAACGGCCCGTCCTGGCGCAGCACACGCAATTTGCCCGCCTTTTCCATCTGCGCCAGCCAGTCGAGCGTCGCGCGATCCTTCGAACCATTGTCGACCACGATGACTTCAAAGGACGGATAATCGGATTTTTGGAGGATGGAAGTGACACAGGTCTTTAACAGGTCGAGGCGATCGCGGGTTGCGATGACGATACTGACCAGGGGCGGCTTGTCCGGCAATTGGTATCTGACCCTGTAGGCATCTCCCTCCAGTGTCGCCTTTGCCTTCAGGCCCATCCTGCTCAGATGACTGTTCAGCGCCCGTTCGCCGGCCTTCATCGCGTAAGGCTTGGCGTCGATGTCTGCTGCCGCACTCTGCGCCAGCATGCGCCAGTGATAAAGGATGCGTGGAATGTGGACGATATTTGCCGGATCGTTCCGTTCGGCGATTCTTAGCGACAGATCGTAATCCTGCGCGCCCTCATAACCCTTCCGGAAGCCGCCAATTTCGCGCACCGCGTCCGTCGGATAACAGGCGATATGCGTCACCAGATTGTAGCTGAGAAAAAGTTCAGGATTCCAGTCCGGCTTGAAATGCGGGATGCACCGTTCGCCGTCGATATCGAGCTTGTCCTCGTCCGAATAGATCAGACCGGCATCGGGATGCGCCATGATCGCCTTGGCAAGTTCGAGCAGGGCATGTGGCGTCAGACGGTCGTCGTGATCGAGAAAGGTCACCCATTGGCCGCTCGCCAGTTCCAATGCCGAATTGGACGCCTCGCTGATATGGCCGTTGGTCTCGCGAAAGACCGCCCTGATCCGCGGTTCGATGCCCGCCGCCGCCTCGATCACCTTGCGGATTTCTGTATTGGTCGAGGCATCGTCGGCGATGCAAAGTTCCCAGTGTGGCCAGATTTGCCGTTTGACGCTTTCGATGGCTTCCTCAAGCACGTCGGCTGGCGGATCGAAGACCGGCATGACGATGGAGATCAGCGGCTGGCCGCCAAGTCGGTCCGCCTCCTCGACGAGCTGGTCACGCGAACGCGCCAGTCGTTCGTCATCTTCGCGCGCCCATATCCTGTAACGCTGAGTGAATGCATATTCGCGGGCGACCTGGGTGGCGCCTTCTTCCAGCGCGCGCGCCAGCCCGGCCAGTCCGCTATGGCGCGCAATCTCCAACGTCTGTCGCGCGAGAGCCGGCAGACCCGAGGGATGAGACAAATGCCTGGCAAGGATACCTGAAGCCCTGATCGCCTTTGCGCCGAGTGACGAAAGCCGCCGCAATCTTATCCGGGCTGCACCGTCAAGAAGCGAAGAGTCCGTTACCTTCAGTGACAAGTCTTCGGCGGCTTCAGGCATGATGCATTGGCCGGCCGCGCGCCCGTTACGCACCGAAAGCATCACCCGCGCCATGCCTTCACGTTCCGCCGAGGCGGGATTTCGATAGCGGATTTCGCCAATATATTCGCCGCCTTCGGCCGAGGTCTGGAAGGATATCCGGTAAAGTCCGCGCGGTATCGGTTGGCGCAGGCCCGCCAGCTTGACCGTCTCGGAACGGGGATATTCGGATTTCGGCGAAACGCCTTCTGTTCCACGTTGCGCCGTGTTCCCGACGATCTCCAGTTCGATGGCTGAAAATCTTCTCAAGAAAACGCTCCCGCGACAGCGCGGGACAGTACATCAGTTGCGTCCGTAGACGTCATCGTAGCGTTCGATGTCATCCTCGCCCAGATAATCCCCGCATTGCACTTCGATCATCGCCAGAATATCGGTTCCGGGATTTTCCAGCCGGTGTTTCTGGCCAACCGGTACATAGGTCGATTGATTGTGTTCGAGCAACAGCATTTCGGGTCCGTTGGTGACCTTTGCGGTACCGCGAACGACCACCCAGTGTTCGGAGCGGTGGCGATGCGACTGCAGGCTGAGCCTGCCGCCGGGTTTGACCTCGATGCGCTTGATCTTGAAGCCCGGACCGGTTTCGAGAACGGTATACGAACCCCATGGCCGATGCACGGTACGGTGCAGCATCGCCGCCTCGTGGCCCGATTCCTTCAGCCGGTTGAAGATGTCCTTCACGTCCTGGGTTGCGTTGCGATCGGCAACCAGAAGGGCATCGGCGGTATCGACGACCACCAGGTCATGCACGCCAACGAGGCTGACCAACCTGTCTTCGGCGGCAACGAAACAGTTGCTGGCGCCCTTTGACAGCACGTCGGGACTGAAGCGATTGCCCTGGGCGTCTGCCGGCATCAGTTCGGACAGGGCCTGCCAGGAGCCGATATCCGACCAGTCGAAAGTGCATGGCACCATCTTCATGTTGTTGGCGCGTTCCATGACCGCATAGTCAACGGAGATCGCCGGCACGTTCTCGAACCGATCGGCGCCGATTTCCACCGTAACGCGTTGCGGGCCTTCGCTGCGGCTGGCCGCCCCTAGGCATGCGCGCGCGCCATCGAGCACGTCGGGGCAGTGCTTTTCCATGGCCGCGATCATCGTGGCGGCGGAAAAGCAGAACATGCCCGAATTCCAGTAGAAGCGGCCGCTTTCGAGGAATGTCTGCGCGGTGGCGGTGTTGGGTTTTTCCACGAAGCGTACGACGTCATTGCCGTCCGCCTCGATATAGCCATAGCCGCTTTCGGGCCGGCTCGGCTTGATGCCGAAAGTGACGATTGCACCGTTCGCCGCAAGTGCTGCAGCCTCGCAGATGGATTCGCGAAACCGGGTTTCGTCCTCGATCAGATGGTCGGAAGGCATGACCAGCAGGATGGCTTCCTCGCCCTCCTTTTCCTGCACGTAAAGCGTGGCGAGCGCGATCGCGGCTGCCGTATCGCGCCCATACGGTTCGAGGATGAAGCTGTCACGACCTGCCGCACGCTCCACCGTTGCGTAGGCGTCGCCGGTCGCAAACTGCAATTCGCGGTTGGTTACCGTCACCACATGGTCGCTACCGGTCACATTGAGCGCGCGCCGATAGGTCTTGGCGATCAGGGTCTCCCCGTCGGGCAGGGGGATGAATGGCTTGGGATGAAGCTGGCGCGACATCGGCCAGAGCCTTGACCCGGCGCCGCCGCCGAGGATGACCGGAACGGTTTTCACGTGTTTTTCTCTCCAACTTCACCTTCATCGCTGATGCAACCTACCAACTAAGGTTGAACCTGCAACCGCCCGCTTACTTGCAGCCATTGCAATCGGTCAAGAATTAACGTTAAGCCAGAATCGCAGCCCATCACGCCACGCCAGATTGCAGACGGTATTTGACATTCATGCAATCGATACCGAGGAAAGCGGAGAATTTTCAATGCCCGTCTATCGACTGGAAAACCATAGTCCCAGCCTGCCCGAAGCCGGACGCTATTTCATCGCCTCCGATGCCCATGTGATCGGCAATGTGACACTTGGCGAGGATGTCGGTATCTGGTTTGGCTCCGTTCTGCGGGGCGACAACGAGCCGATCGTCATTGGTGCACGTTCCAACGTGCAGGAAGGCTCGATGTTTCACACCGATCCTGGCCATCCGGTTACCATCGGCGAGGGTTGCACCATCGGCCACCACGCCATCATCCACGGCTGCACGGTCGGCGACAATACGCTGGTCGGCATGGGCGCGGTGGTCCTCAATGGTGCGAAAATCGGCAACAATTGCCTGGTCGGCGCCGGCGCGCTTGTCACCGAAGGCAAAGAGTTCCCGGACAATTCGCTGATCGTCGGTTCGCCGGCGAGGCTCGTGCGCGAACTGGATGAAAACGCGGTGGCCAGCCTTGCAAAGTCGGCCGACATCTATGTTGCCAACTATCGCCGCTTCCTTGCAGGTCTGGAGCGCATCGACTGATCCGTATCGGTGCGGCAGGCGGTCCGGAGCGCTTACGCTTGTCGTTGCGGCGAAAACCATGCAAGAACGGACCATGGCTTCGGGGAGGGGACAGCCGATGCAGAAACTCGAACGGGTGGTGACCCTGCTCGCCCGCTGGACAGCGCTTCTCGGCGGGCTGGCGCTTGTACTTCTCACGCTCGTGACCGTTCTGAGCGTGTCGGGCCGTGCGCTCTCGACCATGGCCAATCTGCGCGACAGCGAAAGCTGGCTGGTGCCGCTTTATCCGCTGTTGCGCTCGATTGGCGCGTTTTTCACCAGCCTTGGCGCCCAGCCCATTCCAGGCGATTTCGAACTGGTCGAGGCGGCCACCGGCTTTGCCATATTCGCCTTCCTGCCCTGGTGTCACCTCAGGCGCGGCCATGCCACCGTCGAACTGTTGGCATCATGGTTTCCGACCATCCTGAACCGCCTGATCGATGTCGTCGCCAATTTTCTCATGCTCGCCGCCGCCATCCTGATCGCTTGGCGTCACTGGCTAGGCACGCTCGACAAGATTTCCTATGGCGAGACCACTTTCATCCTGCAGTTTCCACTCTGGTGGGGTTACGCGGCGGCGATGTTCGGCGCCGTTGTCTTCGTCCTGGTCGCCGCTTTCTGCCTGTTGCGGTCCCTCACGGAAATGAGTACCGGCGCACCCGCCGGGCGTGTGGGGGCGCTGCATTGAGCAATTTCGAAATCGGGCTGTGGTCGTTCCCGGTCCTGCTGGTTCTGATCTTCCTGCGCATCCCGATCGGCCTTGCGATGCTGCTCGTCGGCATTGGCGGCAATTACGTCATCACCGGCTCGACGCTGATGATGTTCAACCAGCTCAAGCATCTGACCTACGGCACCTTTTCGAGCTATTCGCTGTCCATCGTGCCGCTCTTCCTGCTGATGGGCCAGTTCGCCACGCTTGGCGGCATGTCGACCTCGCTGTTCAAAGCTGCCGAGACCTGGCTCGGACATCGCAGGGGCGGTGTGGCCATGGCCGCGATCGGCGCCTGCGCCGGCTTCGGCGCGATTTGCGGTTCATCGCTGGCAACAGCGGCAACCATGGCACAGGTGGCCCTGCCGGAGCTGCGCCGCTACGGCTACTCGTCCGCGCTGGCGACGGGAACGCTTGCGGCAGGCGGCACGCTTGGCATTCTCATCCCGCCCTCCGTCATTCTGGTCATCTACGCCATCCTCACCGAACAAAACATCGCCAAACTGTTCGTCGCCGCCTTCATTCCGGGCTTTTTGGCCGCCATCGGCTACATGATCGCGATTTCGATCTATGTCCGTCTCTATCCCGAAGCTGGCGGCGTGCGCGAACGCGTACCCTATGGCGAGCGTTTCCGCGCCCTGTTCGATGTCTGGCCGGTGCTGATCGTCTTCATCGCCGTTGTCGGCGGCATATACGCCGGCGTCTTCACGCCGACCGAGGCGGCCGCCGTCGGCGCGGCCGGCACCGCGCTGATCGCGCTTGTCAATGGCGGCCTTAATCGCCGTTCGCTGGTCGATTCGATCCTGGCGACTGCCAGTTCGACAGGCATGATCTTCCTGATCGTGCTCGGCGCCGGCGTCTACAACGGTTTTCTGGCGCTTTCCCAGTTGCCGCAGCTTTCCGCCGACTATGTCGGCCATCTCGGCCTTTCGCCCTGGCTGATTCTTTCGATCGTGCTGTTCTTCTATCTCGTCTTTGGCTGCGTCATGGATTCGCTGTCCATGGTATTGCTCACCGTGCCCATTTTCTTTCCGATCATGAGCGGACTCGATTTCGGCATGGATCTCGAATCCTTCGCGCTGTGGTTCGGAATTCTCGTGCTGATCGTCGTCGAAGTCGGGCTGATCACTCCGCCGGTGGGGATGAACCTCTTCGTCATCAACTCCATGGCACGCGATATCCCGATCGGCCAGACCTTCCGCGGCGTGCTGCCATTCGTCACAAGCGACCTGATCAGGGTGGCGTTCCTCGCCGCATTTCCGGCGATCACGCTCTTCCTGGTCAGGCTGGTCTACTGAACCTGACGCGCTCCAGGATTTTTTGTCGGCATCTGTCGGATTGGCTCGCAATGCAGCAATACAACCCGATCCGTGCTTAAATCCGCTGATTCCCTGTTCGCCGTCCAACCTCTCGCCAGCGATGTGAGCCGCCATGTCTTTGACCGATTTCATCTTTCGGCCCTTCGAGACGATTGTCCGCCCGCTCGACATCCCCTACGCCCCGCTGCCGTTAGGCGGACCGTTCGCGCTGGTTCTGCATTTCGCGCGCATGTTCCGTGGCGCGCTTGCCGCCGTCGCGATCCTGGTGATGGCGGTTGAAGGGATCAACCTCGCGATCATCTGGGGCATCTCGTTCATCGTCGACGGTATTGGCTCGAAAGGCGCTTCTGATTTCCTGCATCAGGACTGGCCGACGCTTGCGGTTCTCGGCTTCCTCGTCTTTCCCGTCATGCCGCTGCTGATCTTCGTCGCCAACGGGATGAATTCCCTGGCCGTCGCGGTGAACATGCCGGCGGCGATGCAATGGCAGGGGCACAAGGCTGTTGAACGCCAGGACCTCGCATTCTTCCACGACACATTCGCCGGGCAGGTGGCCTCGCGCATTTCGCAGGCCGCCGGCGCATTGCAGCAGCAGATCGTCGTCGCCTTTTATTCCGTGCCCTATTTTTCCGTGCAGTTCGTGGGTTCGCTCGTCCTGCTCGTCACCCTGTCATGGCCACTGGCGCTTCCCGTGATCGTCTGGATTGCGGTCAATATCGCCCTGGCGGCGGTCGCCGTGCCCCACTTTTCGGAGCGCTCCCGCCGCTCGGCCCGCGCCCGCAGCCTTGTCGTCGGCGCCATGACCGATCTCTACACCAATATCCAGATGGTCAAGCTGTTCGCGGCCGAGGACAGTGAGGCGGGCGCCATGCGCACCGTCATGGGCGACGCCATCGGTACCCAGCAATACGAACGTCGCCTGCATCTGGCGAGCGACAGCACCGTCGTCATGCTCAACGCTCTCCTGATCCTTGCCAATACCGCCATCGGTTTCTGGGGCCTAGTCGCCGGCTTCGTGACGACCGGCGAATTCGTGGCTTCGATCGCCATCGTGCAGCGACTGAACGCCAATTCGCGCGCATTCCTGCAGATGGGACAGCAGATCTTTCAGGCGGTCGGCACGATCCGTGACGCGATGCCGGTCATCACCACACCGCCGACCATTACCGATGCGCCGGACGCAACCCGGCTTGCTGTCACGCATGGCAGTGTCGAATTCACGAATGTCCGGTTCGAGTACCGGCAGGGACAAAGGGTCATCCGCGATCTGTCGCTCACCATTCGTCCCGGTGAAAAGGTCGGGCTGGTCGGCCTGTCGGGCGCGGGCAAATCCACCCTGGTCAACCTCCTGCTGCGGTTTTTCGACGTCGACGGCGGCGCGATCCTCATCGACGGCCAGGACATCCGGGGTGTGACGCAGGAAAGCCTGCGCGCCTGCATCGGTGTCGTCACCCAGGATGTCTCGCTGCTGCATCGTTCCATTGGCGACAACATCCGCTACGGCCGGCCCGGAGCCAATGGTGATGAGATGGAACGCGCTGCGGCACTCGCAGAGGCCGACGGCTTCATCGCCGATCTGAAGGACGGCGAGGGGCGCACGGGTTATGACGCCTTCGTCGGCGACAGGGGAGTCAAGCTGTCCGGCGGCCAGCGCCAGCGCGTCGCGATCTCCCGGGTTCTGCTGAAAGACGCGCCGATCCTCGTTCTCGACGAGGCAACGTCGGCGCTGGACAGCGAGGCGGAAGCCGCGGTTCAGGACAAGCTTGCACTCCTGATGGAGGGAAAGACGGTGATCGCCATAGCCCACCGGCTCTCGACCATCGCCAGCATGGACCGGATCGTCGTCCTCGATGAAGGCCGCATCGTCGAGGAAGGCACGCCGTCCGCGCTTCTCGAACACGACGGGCTCTATGCCCGCCTGTGGAGGCGCCAGACGGGCGGCTACATCGCCGATGTGATGAACTGAGCGCAATCGGCTGCCGTATCTGCACTCTTTTCCCGGCACACTCCGGTAGCGCGTTTTATGAAGGTCGGGGGGAGATTGAAAACGCCACCGTGCCGACATTTTCGATTTCGCCGTTCACCTTGTCACCCGCCACCAGCGGTCCCACGCCGGCAGGCGTCCCGGTGAAGAACAGATCGCCGGGCCTGAGTTCCACCGAACGGCTGGCGAATGCGACGATGTCGTTGACCGGCCAGATCAGTTCGCCAAGATCGGCGTCCTGGCGTGCCGAACCGTTGACCGACAGCCGGATGAATCCCTTGTCCGGATGACCGGACTCGGCGACCGGCACCAACTCCCCGCACACCGCGCTGTGATCGAAGCCCTTGGACCAGTCCCACGGGCGGCGGTTCGCCTTGGCCTGGTCCTGCAAATCGCGGCGTGTCAGGTCGACACCGGCTGCATATCCCCAGACGTGACCGAGGGCGTCCGCCGGATCGATATCGTGTCCGGCTTTCGCGATTGCCACGACCAGTTCGATTTCGTGGTGGAGATTGGATGTGAGAGGCGGGTAGGGGACGGCGCTGCCACTGTCGCAGACGGCATCGGCGGGCTTCATGAAGAAGAAGGGCGGCTCACCGTCGGGATCATTGCCCATTTCGCGTGCGTGGGCGGCGTAATTGCGTCCGACGCAGAAGATGCGGCGCAAGGGAAAGCGGTGATCGGTCCCAGCAATTGCAACGGATGGCAATGGGGGAGGGGTAAAAACATATTCGGTCATTCGGCCAGCCCTGCGGCGAACCGGTCGATCTCGCGGGCGATCGTCTCGGCATGGGTATGGATCAGCCAATGATCGGCGTCTGCAATCTCCACGCGTTCCAGATGCGGCGCGAAGTCTTCCAGCCCGGCAGTGGAACTGGGCTTCAAGGCCTGGTCGGCTGCGCCCCAGATCAGCAGATGCGGCATCGGCAACTGGAACTTGTCGGCCGGCGCGTCAGCCAGTGGCGCTTCGACATCTTTTTCGCCGGGTTCCGGCACGACCAACGGCGCGGCGCGGTACCAGTTCAGCATGGCATTGAGGCGTCCCGGATGCGACCAGGCCTCGCGGTAGCCAGCCCGCTCGTCATCGTTCATCCAGGCCGTGATGGAGAAATTCTCCAGCATTGCCAGGGCCTTGGCGTAATTGTCCTCGGCCAGAAGTTCTGCGGCCTGCGGTGCGCGGAGTATGTGGATATACTGGCTCGCCGCAGCCTGTTCCGGGTCTTCGAGCAGCGCGCGCTGGAAGACGATCGGGTGGACACCATTGGCGACAACAAGGCCGTTCAGCCTTTCGGGCGCGGCGATCGCCAGCGCATAGGCGACCGAAGCACCCCAGTCATGGCCGGCAAGAATGAACTTGCGCGTGCCGACAAGGCTCGACGCCAGCGCCAGCTGATCGGCGGCCAGCTTTCTGGCGGTGTAGGCCTCGACCTCCTGTGGCGCGTCGGAAAGATTGTAGCCGCGTTGGTCCGGCGCAATCACGAGATAATCCGAAGCAAGCCGCGTGAAGACCGGTTTCCATCCAGCCCAGTATTCGGGAAAGCCGTGCAGAAAGAGGATGATCGGCCGTCCATGATAGTCGTGGTCGTCGTAGAGTTCGCCGTCGGCGCCCCTCATGCCGTTGGTCACGGCATGCAGCCGCACCTCGCCGCAATCGACAAAGATCGAATGAAATCCTTCCGGTAAGTCCGCCATGTCTGCCTCCCGTTTTGAGGCAGACTATTCCACCCCTTGGCGGGTGGCGGCAAGGCGTTCGCGCCAGAAGATGAACAGGCCCGAGCAGACAATGATCGCGATGCCGAGCCATTTGAGCGCATCGGGAAAGTCGCCGAACACGAGGAACCCGAAAATCGTCGCCGCAACGATTTCAAGATATTGCAATGGCGCAAGTACCGAAGCCGGTGCTTTGCGGAAGGCATAAACCAGAAACAGGTGCGAGACCGTCGCTGTGACGCCGACGCCGATCATCAGCATCCAGCCGCGCATGTCCGGCCAGACCGGATCGAATACGGGCGAGCCGCTGCCTTCACCGACCCACAACGCCAGCAACACGAAGAACGCTCCGAACAGCCCGGCAAAGGTCTGCATCGAGAACGGATCCTCGCGCGGCGCCAGATGTCTTGTCAGCAGCAGGTAGAAAGCAAAGCAGAACGCCGTGCCGACCGGCAGCAATGCTATGAAACCCAGTTCCTGGAAGCTCGGCCGAACCACGATCATCGCGCCCAGGAAGCCGACCAGACTGGCCAGATAACGCCGCCAGCCCACATTCTCGCCGAGGAATACGCCGCCCAGCAGCGTCAGAATCATCGGTTCGATGAAGAAAATGGCGATCGCATCGGCCACCGGCATTTTCGAAAGAGCCGTTATGAAGCAGACCGTGGCGATGCCGATCAGCAGACCACGCAGGCCATGCAGCGCCAACGATATCGCCGTCAGCCCGGTAAAACCGCGGCGCCGGATCACGATAGGCGCGAGGACCGCAAACTGAACGATGAACCGGGCCGAGGCGACTTCGCCCGAAGGAAGCGATTGCGTGGCGAGCTTGGCGAGGATGTCGATACCGGGCGCGATCATCGTGAAGATGATCATCAGCGCCACGCCGCCGGCGACATCGCCCGACGCCTTGCGCGGTGCAGGACCGACATGCGGGGAGACCGGCTGTGCGGCTCCCTGCTGGCTTTCAGGCGATTGATTGGTCATGGCCGGCGCATTCCCGTGGCGCGGAGTCGCACACCGGATCATAGGCCGGCTCCCTCCTCCTCAAGCAGAGTCGAGGCCGTAGACCTTTCGGTACCGAACGTCAAAGGGCCATTTGTTGTCGGGACACGGCCGGTACATGACCGGCACATGGCCGACCTCGCGTCAGCTAACGCTGTTGCGCTCGATGGCGAGGTGGTCGAAGCCAGACCTGCCCCTCTTGGCGAGGTCGCCGGTGACCGCCTCCTGCCAGCGATAACCGACGATGGAACCCTTGGCGGCGCCGGAAATGATGTTGTCGGATATCACCGTATTGCCGACGCCCTCGACGACCGAAACATAGACGCCGGTCTCGGACCCGCGGATGACGTTGGAGGTCGCGACCACGTCGCGCAGATAGGGGCCCCAACCGAGCATCAGGCCGAAGCGTTCCGCGTTCTCGATCACATTACCGGTGACCGTGGTGTCCGCTTCCGCCGAAATGCCGTCGCCGAAGGGATGGTCGGGATCTTCATAGGGTGCGACGGTGCCGATATTGCGCACGAGATTGCCCGAACACACTGCCATGTGGCCGCCCTGCATGAAATTGGTGATCGAGATACCACGCGCGCCGCCATCGACCACATTGTTGGCGATCATCGCGCCGACGAATTCGAACTCCGAATAGATCGCCGTCTCGCCCGAGCGCAGGCAGTGATTGCCGGTGATCTGGACATTCGAGCCGGCATTGGAACGGATCGCCGAGAAGGCGCAGTCGCTGACATGATTGTTGGCGACCATCACCGAATGCGCACGGAAGACATTGATGCCATTGCCCCATTGTCCGGTGCCGCCATTGAGCGCGCCGATATTGGAAACGCGGTTTCCCGTGACGATGGTGCCGTCTTCGCCCGGCTGCCAGCGGTGAACGAGGATACCGCCATTCGAGCAGGATGAAACCTCGTTGTCGGTGATCGACAGGCCGCGGCTTTCCAGCGCGTAGATGCCGCAATCGCCGCCGGCACCCGAGATGAGCGAGCGTGTGATGCGGCCGCGCGAACGGTCGATATGGATGCCCTTTTCGACGCTCCCCAGCACCTGGCAATTGTCGATTACCGCACGCTCGGCGTTGGAAATCCGCAGATTTGCTTCGGCATAGCTCTCCACGCCGCGGTTCGCCCCGTCTATGACGAGGCCGGTGAGTTCGACATGTTTGGCGTTTTCCGAGATAAGGAAGTGACTGCCGCCGGCAAAGACCAGCCGCGTGGCGCCAGGAACGCCAGAAAGCCTGGTGCGGTCCGGCAGCGTGATGTTTGAAACGAAATAGATGCCGGGCGGCAGGAAGACGGGCTTGTCTTCCTCTGCCGCGCGTTCGAGCACGGCCTGAAGACGCCGGCTCTGATTGTCGATCGTGCCCGGGATCAGTCCGTGCTCGGCGGCGTTAACCGAACCGCGCAGATCGGCCATGGTGAAAAGCTCACCGGCCGCGCCGAGGTTCGCTGCAGTGGCATTGGATGCGCCCACTACGGATAGTGGCAGTCCGGCGGCTGTCGCACCAAGAAACATCCTGCGGGACAGACCGGGCAAATTGCGTTTCATTTCGGGACAGTTCCTGTCTCTCTTGCCATTCGCTATGATTTCGAGCAGGAACCGTGCCAGCGGACGTCCGCCGGACGCCGGGATCAGGACCAGGGATCACAGGGGAACTGCCATGCTTGAGGAAGGCCGGATCTATCTCGGCACCAGTCGCAAGCCCGACGACGCGATCAACAAGCCGGAATACATGGAGCTGAAATACGCCAACCGGCACGGGTTGGTTACCGGCGCCACCGGCACCGGCAAGACCGTCTCCATGCAAATCCTCTGCGAGGGCTTTTCCAATGCCGGCGTTCCGGTCTTCTGCGCTGACGTCAAGGGCGACGTCTCCGGCCTCGGCGCCATGGGCGAAATGAAGGACTTCCTGAAGAAACGCGCCGAGACGATCGGTTTCGACGATTACGAAATGCAGGAATTTCCGGTCATCTTCTGGGACCTGTTCGGCGAAAAGGGCCATCCGGTGCGCGCCACTGTCTCGGAGATGGGACCGCTTTTGCTGTCGCGGCTGATGGATCTCAACGACACCCAGGAAGGTGTGCTCAACATCGCCTTCAAGCTGGCCGACGACGAGGGCATGCTGCTGCTCGACATGAAGGACCTGCGTGCGCTGCTGACTTCCATGGGCGAGCGCGCCAAGGAGATCGCCTCCACCTACGGCCTCGTCTCGACGGCCTCGATCGGCGCCATCCAGCGCCAATTGCTGGTGCTCGAACAGCAGGGTGGCGAGCACTTCTTCGGCGAGCCGGCGCTGGCGATCACCGACCTGATGCGCACCACGCGCGACGGCCGCGGCGCGATCAACATCCTTGCCTCCGACAAGATCATTTCCTCGCCGCGCGTCTACGCCACTTTCCTGCTCTGGCTGATGTCTGAACTCTTCGAGGAACTGCCGGAGGTCGGCGATCCCGAAAAGCCGAAACTCGTCTTCTTCTTCGACGAGGCGCATCTGCTGTTCGACGAGGCGCCCAAGGCGCTGACCGACAAGGTCGAACAGGTCGTGAAACTGATACGCTCCAAGGGGGTGGGGGTCTATTTCGTAACCCAGAACCCGATCGACATACCCGAAGAGGTGCTGGCGCAATTGGGCAATCGTGTCCAGCACGCGCTGCGCGCGTATACCCCGCGCGAACAAAAGGCGGTGAAGACGGCGGCCGATACCTTCCGCCCCAACCCGGATTTCGACACAGGCGATGTCATCACCAATCTCGGTGTCGGAGAGGCGCTGGTCTCCACGTTGCAGGCAAAGGGCGCTCCGTCCATCGTTGAACGCACGCTGATCCGCCCGCCATCCTCGCGGATGGGGCCGCTCACCGATGCCGAGCGCAAGGCATTGATCGACATGAGCCCGGTCGGTGCGCAGTACAACAAGGCAGTTGATCGCGAATCCGCCTTCGAGGTGCTGCAGAAGCGCGCCGAGGAAGCCGCAAAACGTGAGGAAGAACAGCGCGAGCGCGAGGAACGCGAACAGCAGGAAGTCACCCAAAGCCGCCAGGCCGATTACGACCACCGCAATCCCTGGGCCAATCCGTGGGGCGAACCGGCAAGCCCGCGCGCGCCTTATCGCAAGAAATCGACCCAGCGTACCACTTCGCGGCGCTCAAACCGGCAGACGGTAACGGAAGCCGCGATCAAGTCGCTGACGCGCACGGTCGCCAACCAACTCGGCCGCGCCCTGGTACGCGGCATTCTGGGCGGTCTCAAGCGGGGATTTTGAGCAAACCGTTCAAATCGCCCAGTATTTCCACCGGCGGCAGGTCGCGATATTCGTCCGGCTGGCCGGTACGATTAATCCAGCGGCAGTCGAAGCCGAAGGCGGTCGCGCCCGCCACATCCCAGCGGTTCGACGACTGGAACGAGACCTCGCCGGGCGCGATCCCATAGGCGTCCGTTACCATTGCGTAGGTCTTCGGCGAAGTCTTGAAGATTTCGACCGTATCGACGGAAAAGACGTCGTCGAGCAGGTTTTCGATACCGGCCGACTGCACGGCGCTTTCCAGCATGGCCGGCGAGCCGTTCGACAGGATGGCGAGTTTGGCGCCTTTCGCCTTCAACATTTCCAGCGCGCCCGGCACCTCGGCGTAGCAGTCGAGTGTCGCATAAGCCTGCATCAAGGTTTCGCGCACGGCGGCATTCGCTTCCGGCACGGCGGAAAGCGCGAAATCGAGCGCTTCGCCCGTCAGCACCCAGAAATCGCGGTAACGCCCCATCCCCGAACGTGTCCAGGAATATTCGAGCTGTTTCAGCCGCCAGATATCGGAAACCCGTGCTGCATTGGGTCCGACCAGGTCGGCATGGCGCGCAACCGCGGAATGCACATCGAACAGTGTGCCATAGGCATCGAAGACATAGGCCCGATAGGTCATGCATTCCTCCCGCGTATCGGTTTTTTTTACCGGAACAAACTGACCGCCGGGCCATTGTCTCGTCAAGCTCGGGGGCTTAGTTAATGGTTGGGATTTCTACCGTGTGTGACGGGATATCCGGTTCACCGTACCCATCCAGAATTGTCCAATAGGAGATGTACCATGTCGTTCGAATTGCCCGAACTCCCCTATGATTACGATGCGCTTGCGCCCTTCATGTCGCGCGAGACACTGGAATTTCATCACGACAAGCACCATCAGGCCTATGTTACCAATGGCAACAATCTGCTCAAGGATTCCGGCCTGGAGGGCAAGTCGCTCGAGGAGATCGTCAAGGCGAGCTTCGGTTCCAATGCCGGTCTCTTCAACAATGCCGGCCAGCACTACAACCATATCCATTTCTGGAAGTGGATGAAGAAGGGCGGCGGCGGCACTTCCCTGCCGGCCAAATTGCAGGCGGCCATCGATTCCGATCTCGGCGGCTATGACAAGTTCAAGGCCGATTTCATGAATGCTGGCGCCACCCAGTTCGGTTCGGGCTGGTGCTGGATTGCCGTCAAGGACGGCAAACTTGCCATCATGAAGACGCCCAATGGCGAAAATCCGCTGGTGCACGGCGCAACACCCATTCTGGGCTGCGATGTGTGGGAGCATTCCTATTACATCGATTATCGCAATGCCCGCCCGAAATATCTCGAGGCCTTCGTCGACAGCCTGATCAACTGGGATTATGTCGAGGAATGCTACGATGCGGCCATGGGCTGATCGAGCACCTGGTCAGGAATTGGGCCGCCGGCGGGCAACCGCCGGCGGCATTTTATTGTTCAACACGCTGCTGACAAAATGTTTACCGAAATTGCGCAATGCATCGCCCTGGCGTGGTCGAATCCGTCATATCTTCATGCCATAGTGCGATCGGGCGAGCGACCGAGCGATAAACGCTAACCAGCCAGCGGAGATAGCGAATGCAGAGAGTTTTGTTGGGTATGGCCACCGCCATGCTGCTTTTCACGAGTGCGGCCCAGGCCGATGTCATTGCCGACCGCAAGGCGATGATGAAACAGAAAAACGGCGCCTCGATCGGCGTGCTCGTCAAGACCGTGAAAGGCGAGATGGACTATGATGCAGCGGCTGTACTTGCTGCGTTCAAGACCATGCGAGAGGGTACGGAGGGTTTCGACAAGCTCTTCCCCGAAGACAGCAAGACGGGTGGTGATACGACTGCTTCTCCGAAGATCTGGGAAGATATGGCGGGCTTCAAGGCGACGCTCGACAAGTTCCATGCCGACCTCGACGAGGCGATTGCCGCGGCACCCCAGGACAAGGCTGCCTTCATGCCGTATTTCCAGAAGGTGGCCGGCGATTGCCAGACCTGCCACGAGACGTATCGCGTCAAGAAGTAATGCCGGTCTGCCTGGCAACATGGAATGCCTGATACCATGAAACGGATCGCGGCCGCATTGGTGATCATCGCCATTGTGGCCGCTGTCATGTTCTATTGGCTGACCATGCCGTCCCGCCTGCCGTCCGATGTTCTGGCCGGCCTGGACAAGGGTGATGCGGTTGCGGGCGAGCGCATGTTCAATGCCGGCGGCTGCGTTTCCTGCCACGGCGACAAGGATGCCGCATCCGGTACGGCGCCAATGCTGGGCGGCGGGCTGGCGCTGGTAACGCCATTCGGCACGTTCCACACGCCCAACATTTCACCAGACCCCCAAACCGGCATCGGCAAGTGGTCATTTGCCGATTTCGCCAATGCCATGCTGCGTGGCGTCTCGCCGTCCGGCGCACACTTCTATCCGGCCTTCCCCTACACTTCCTACGCCCGGATGAAGCCGCAAGACGTGGCCGATCTATGGGCCTATCTGAAGACCTTGCCGCCTGTTGTACGCGCCAACAAGCCGCACGAATTATCCTTCCCTTTCACTATTCGGCGCGGGCTTGGATTGTGGCAACTGCTCTATCTCTCGCCCGATCCGGTGATCGCCATCGACGAGAGCGACCCCCAACTCGTGCGCGGGCGTTATCTGGTCGAAGGACCGGGGCATTGCGGCGAGTGCCATACGCCGCGAAACCTGATCGGCGGTCTCGACAAGGCGCGCTGGCTTGGCGGCGGTCCGGCGCCCGAGGGCGGTGGCAAGATACCCAACATCACCCCCGATCCTTCCGGCATCGGTTCGTGGAGCGCCGCAGACATCGCCTACTATCTTGAGTCCGGCTTCACGCCCGATTTCGATTCCGTCGGCGGCGCGATGGTAGAGGTCCAACGCAACATGGTCAAGCTCACTGCCGAGGATCGACAGGCGATCGCGGCCTACCTGAAGGCGGTCCCGCCGGTCGCCAGCGCCAAATAGGAAGCTGAAGCCGGTAGGTGCCTGTTTCCTTCGCTCACACCTCGACCGGTACCGGCGGCTGTCGCGTGCTCTGGCCGGCATGGCTGGGCGTGGGCGGGTCCTGCATAAACAGCGCCAGAATGCCGACCGCGATGAAGGCCGAGATGTTGAAGATGAACGCCGCTTCCATCGCGGTAATGAAGGCCGGATGATGGGCCGCGCCCTTTGCGAACTGGGCGGCGAGGGTGGAAAAGAAGATCTGGCCGGCGATCGCGATGCCGAAGGCGCTGCCCAGGTTCTGGAATGTCTGCAACGCGCCCGATCCCGAGCCGGCATCCTTGTGCGGCACGTCGGCCATCGCGGTACGCATCACCGTGGCGATGCAGAAATTCATGCCGATGCCCGAAAAGAACAGGGGTACGCCGAACACGAGCGGATTGATCGCGTCACCGACGCCTGAAACGATGAAGCGCATGATCAACATGCCGGCACAATAGGCCAGCGCCCCCAGGATGATGCGTCCGCGCGCCCATCGTGCGCCGAACAGGCGCAGAATCTGCGAGCCGGCCAGGACGCCCACTGCAAAGGGCGCCATGGTGAGCCCGGCCTTGAGCGGTGTGAAGGCAAAGCCCTGCTGCAGGAACAACGTTATGGGCAGGAAACCGCCCATGGCGCCGGCAAAGATCGTCATCAGGATGGCCGAACCGATGCTGAAATTGGTGTCGCGCAGCAGATCGAGCGGCAGAAGCTGGCTCTTGCCGTGCCGCGACCTGGAATTCTCGTAGATGGCGAAAATGATGGCGAGTGGCGCCGCGAGCGCCATCAGTGCAAACGCCCATGTCGGCCAGCCGAGCGAATGGCCTTCGACAAGCGGAAACGCCAGGCAGAACACGGTGACCGAGGCGAGGACGATGCCGCCCCAGTCGTTGCGCACATTTGCGTGGCCGGCGATATGGGGCAGAATCCTCAAACCCGCCGCGATGACGATCAGTCCGACCGGTACGTTGATCAGGAATATCCAGCGCCAGCCCAGATCGAACAGATTGGCGCCGATCAGCAGGCCGCCGGCGACCGGTCCGGCGATCGAGGCCAGCCCCGCCGAAAGGCCGAAATAGGAAAAGGCATGCATGCGCTCCCGCGGCGGGAAGATGAACTGCACGGAAGCCAGGATCTGTGGCATGATCATCGCTGACGAAATGCCCTGCAGGACGCGTGAGACGATCAGCATCTCCATGTTCGTCGCCATGCCGCAGGTCGCCGAAAAGAAGGTGAAGGCGGCGATTCCGGTCAGGAACATGTGCTTGCGACCAACCCGGTCGCCGAGACGGCCGAGCGGCAGCAGGCCGAGCGCGAAGGCGAGCACGTAGGCCGCCGCTACCCACTCGATCTGGCTGGACGTGGCGTGAAACACCTCCTGCAATCGCGGCAGGGCGACATTGACCACGGAGACGTCCATGATGTTCATGAAGCCCCCCGCGAGCAGCAGCACCAGTGCCAGCCAGCGTTGCGGATGGGCTTCGGTTTCGGGCTTCGTCATCTGGTTCATGCAGTTTTTCCTGTTGCGGCCGGATTCACGAGCGAGCGTTCCAGCTCGGCCGCGACCCGGTCGAAGAATGCAATATCGTCGTCACGCCGTCTGGCGCTGATCATCGCGCCGATCACCATCGAGGCAGTGGCCTCCGGATCGATATCGGCGCGAAAGCAGCCGTCTTCGCGGCCCTGTTGGAGGATGTCGGTCATCTGGTCATGCCAGTAGGCCTGCATGGGCTGGATGACGGCGGCGATGCGTTCATCGCGCCTTGCACGTTCGGCGAGTTCGATCATCACGAGATGAAGCGCCGGGTTCTCGACCTCCGTTTCGCGGAAATCCGCGAACTCATGGCGCAGCATTTCGAGCGGTGACAGCCCGTCGCGCGGTCTTTTCTCCGCCTGTGCGATGAACTCGTCGCGCAGCGATTGGGCCACCAGTTCGACCAGCGCTTCCTTCGACGGCACGTGATAGTGCAGCGTGGCGACATTGATGCCGACACGTTCGGCGATGTCGCGCGTGCGCAGCCCCTCGAACCCGCGCTCGACAATGAGCTGGCGCGCCGCGAGCGCAATCTGCCTGCGCCGCTCATCGGTGTCGCAACGCTTCAGTTCGAGGAAATTTTTAGGGTCTTCGATCTTCATCCATCAATCATTTGATGGAGAGGTTCGTAAGAGTCAAGTCCTTCGCTTGATAGAGCCTTTTGCCCGTTTGAATTGCGCCTTGCTGGAATGGTCGCTGATATGTGTTGAATGATCGAGATACAGGAAAAGCCGATCTTCAATGCGGCGAAGCGCCTTCCGCTGTTGATAACAATTTGCCCTTTGCCGTTGACACTTCACGGATTTGGAGGTTCAACTTTAGGATGTAGGATGTTCATTGGGACAATTCATGCGTGATTTGGCGATATTGCTGTCTGCGGTGGTCTCGCTGGCCTGTTCGAATGTTGCGCATGCCATCGTCTACAATATCAATAGAACCATAGGTGGTGGAACCATTACGGGGTTTCTGGAGACAGATGGCACACTCGGGTCAATTGACAGTTCCAATTTTATTGACTGGTCGTTGAACTTAAACTCATCGAATTTGCCAGATGGTGGTTTGATACTTACATCTTCGAACTCGACGGTGCATAGTTACATAAGCACTCCTACCATTGGACTACAGGCTACCAGCAGTGAGTTGAGTTTCGTCTTTAGTGGCATAGATTATGCCTACTTCTATGCTCAGCATTCTACGTTCCCCCTTGAAACCTGGTGCCTGATGACGACTGGAGCCTGCGCCGCTTATGGCTCTTCGACTGAAGGATTAAACTGGTATGACGGTTCTTGGCATGGCGCTGAGGTGGCAAGCCGCTCCGGTACGGTCATCTTGGGCACCACTGCAGTCCCCATCCCGGCAGCCCTGCCTCTCCTGGCCTCGGCATTTGGTCTGCTCGGTTTCCTGCGCTGGCGCAGGCGGAACGCGTAGCCGCGTATTTCCTGTGTTTCCGACCCGTCGATATGGCGGGTTTTTGCTGCCATTCCTTCAAATTGGATATGGCAGTCTTTTCCCTGCCTTCATGGGTAGGCATGGTTGCCCCTGGTCAACGTTGGAAGGGTGCCATGGCGGGCGTAACCGGTCTCAATCACATCACGCTGGCGGTCGGCGATGTCGAGCGCTCTTTCGAATTCTGTACGCGCCTGCTGGGCTTCGAGCCCGTGGCCTTGTGGGACAAGGGGGCGTACCTTCAAGCCGGTGATGTCTGGCTGGCGCTTGTTCTCGATCGCGAGGGCAAGTTGAGCGCGCGCGCCGATTATTCCCACATCGCCCTGTCCAGTTCGCACGAGGATTTCGAAGAGATGGTCACGGCGCTGGAGGAGAAGGGGGTCAAGGCCTGGTCGCAGAACGTCTCGGAGGGCGCTTCCTGGTATTTCCTCGATCCCGACGGGCACAAGCTCGAACTGCATGTCGGCGATCTGCAGACACGCCTCAAGGCGATGCGTGACAATCCCTGGAGCGAAATCCACTTTTTCGCGGATTGATCAACCCCCCGCCAGCCCCGCCGCCTTCAGTGCGAAGGCGTAGCTGAATGCGACTTCCTCCAGCCGCGCAAAGCGACCCGGCGCACCGGCGTGCCCCGCGCCCATATTGGTCTTCAGCATGATGGGTGCGTCGCCCCTCTGGTGTTCGCGCAGTTTCGCCACCCATTTCGCCGGCTCCCAATAGGTGACGCGCGGATCGGTCAGCCCGCCGATCGCCATGATCGGCGGATAGGCGGTGTCAGCGACATTGTCGTAGGGCGAATAGGAAGCGATGGTCTCGTAATCGTCCTTCGAGACAATCGGATTGCCCCATTCGGGCCATTCCGGTGGGGTGAGCGGCAGTGTGTCGTCGAGCATCGTGTCGAGCACGTCGACAAAAGGCACTTCGGCGAGGATACCGGCGAACAGGTCCGGTGCCAGATTGGCAACCACGCCCATCAGCATGCCGCCGGCGCTGCCGCCCTCGGCGACGATGCAGCCCTTCGACGTGATCTTTTCGGCGATCAGATGGTCGGCCGCTGCGATGAAGTCGGTGAAGGTATTGGTCTTGAACTGGCGCTTGCCGGCCTCGTACCAGGCAAAGCCCTTGTCCTTGCCGCCGCGTATATGCGCGATGGCATAGACGAAGCCGCGGTCGACCAGCGACAGGCAATTGGTGTTGAAACTGGCGGGGATGGTCACGCCATAGGAGCCGTAACCGTAGAGCAGGCAGGGCGCGGAACCGTCAAGCGGTGTCGACTTGGCATAGAGCAGGGTGACCGGCACGGTCTCGCCATCCTTTGCCGGGGCGAAGACACGGCGTGTGACATAGCGGTCGGGGTCATGTCCGCTCGGCACTTCCTGCTCTTTGAGCAATGTGCGCTCGCGTGTCTCCATATTGTAGTCGTAGACGCGGCTGGGCGTCGTCATCGAGGAATAGGAAAAACGGATGACGTCGGTGTCGAATTCCAGCGCCCCGCCAAGCCCCAGCCCATAGGCTTCCTCGTCGAAGGCGATGGCATGCTCCTCGCCGTCGGCGAGCCGGTGGATGACGATCCTGGGCAGCCCGTTTTCGCGTTCCAGCCACACCAGATGGCGCCTGTAGATGCCATGGCCGAGGATCAGCCGTCCCGGCTTGTGGGCAACGAGGTCTTTCCAGTTTTCGATGCCGGGTGCGGTCACCGGCGCGGTGACGATCTTGAAATCCTTCGCATCCTTCTCGCCTTGGCCGGGGCGATTGGTCAGGATGTAGAGCGTGCCGCCGCCTTCGTCGATCGAATACTGGATTTCCGTTTCGCGCTCGGCGACCAGCAGCGGTTCGGCATCCGGCTGGTCGGCCGGGACCAGCCAGGACTGAGAGGTTTCGTGGTCATGCGTGTCGAAGACAAGCCAATCGCCTGACTGGGTCTTGCCGACACCGAGAAAGAAACCCGGATCGGCTTCCTCAACCAGCAGGCGATCGTCTTCCTGGCTCGAGCCGATGCGGTGCAGGAAGAGTTTCGACGGGCGGTGATTGGCATCGACCTTTGTGTAGACGAAGCTTTTGCCGTCCTTTGAAAACACGCCGCCGCCGCTGGTTTCGGTGAGATTGTCCTGCAAGTCCTTGCCGCTCGCCAGATCGCGGAAATGAATCTTGAAGAGTTCCGAACCGCTGTCGTCGAATGACCACGAAAGCAGCTTGTGATCGGGCGAATGGTCGGCCGCGCCGATCCTGAAATAGTCCCTGCCTTCGGCTTCCTTGTGGCCGTCCAGCAGGATGGTTTCCCCGCTGGCGTCGTTCGGGCTGCCTTTCGCCGGCACGCGAATGTATTTGGGATGTTCATCACCTTCGGCGTAACGCACGCCATAGGCCCAGGGACCGTCCTTCATCGGCACCGAGGAATCGTCTTCCTTGATGCGGCCGCGCATCTCGGCAATCAACTGCTTCTGCAGTACCTCCGTATCGGCCATCAAACTGGTCTGATAGGCGTTTTCGGCTTCAAGATGCGCGCGGATGTCGGCTGCGAGCAGCGACGGGTCGCGCATCACCTCCTGCCAGTTGCCGGCCCGCATCCAGCCGTAATCGTCCACCTTCTCGATATCGTGATGGACCGAAATCACCGGCTTTTTGGCGGCATGGGGCGGGGTTGCCGCCTTCGCGTCGAAGGGCATGTATTCTCCCGTGAAAAGCAGCGCTGGCGCGCATGGCGCCTTGTCGTGAATGGCCGGTTTAGTCGCTCTCGCCGGATTTGTCAGCCGCAGCATCGCCATCCGGCTCGAATCCGAGCGCGTTGCCGTTCATGCAGTAACGCAGCCCCGTCGGGTGCGGCCCGTCGGGGAAGACATGGCCCAGATGGGCGTCGCAATCGGCACAGCGTATTTCGGTGCGCTTCATGAAGAAGGAACGGTCGGAATGCTCGCTGACCGCTTCGCCGTCGACCGGCTCGTAGAAGCTTGGCCAGCCCGTGCCGGAATCAAATTTGGCATCGGCTGCAAACAGCGGCTTGCCGCAGCACACGCAGGTGAACACGCCGGGCCGTTTCTCATGCTGATGCGGTCCGGTAAAGGCGCGTTCTGTGCCGTGCTTGCGCGTAACCTGGTATTGCTCCGGCGTGAGTTGCGCACGCCATTCGCGGTCATCCTTGACGATTTTCGGCTTTTTGACCGGGTCCATGTTCAAAGCTCCTGATTGAGGATCACGATATAGGATCGGTGCCTTGTTTTCCAAAGCCGGGTCGAATTCAATAGTTTGTGTTTCCCTTTGCGGGGAAACCCTGCCGCCGGTGCCGGGTCCACATGCCGGGTGGAATTCATATCAAAACCATCTTTGCCCTGCTTGCCTCCACAAGTTCAAATCGATATGCGGGTGCCCCAGGCGAATTTCGCTCGTCTAGAAGAAGTAACTAACTCGACGCGGCAGGTCCAAGGATGGAACTCCCGCTCCGGGTCGCAGAATTAAGAGGACGAAACAGCATGATGCCCATCGTAGCTCTGGCCGGACTGTTTGTAATGCTGGCGGGACCGGCCTTTGCTCAGGAAGCGTCTGCGGGTCTCGATCTGACCCAACATTGGGTCGGTTATCTTTCACTGGCCATTTTCATCGTCGCCTACATTCTCGTAGTCCTCGAAGAAGCCACCGAGATGCGCAAATCCAAGCCCGTCCTGCTGGCGGGCGGCCGGATTTGGGGGCTGGTCGGCCTGGCATACATGCAGGCGGGCAAGGCGGATGTGGCGCACGAGCTTGCTGTCACGATGATCGAGGACTATGGCGAGCTTTTCCTGTTCCTCTTTGTAGCGATCACCTATGTCAACACGCTTGAAGAGCGCCGCGTCTTTGACGCCCTGCGTTCGTGGCTGGTCAATCTCGGCATCGGGTACCGCCAGCTCTTCGTTGCAACGGGCGCGCTCTCCTTCCTGTTGTCGGGCCTTCTCGACAATCTGACCACTTCGCTGGTCATGGGAGCGGTCGTGATGGCGATGGGTGCCGGTTCGCCCCGTTTCGTTGCGATCGGCTGCGTCAACATCGTTGTCGCCGCCAATGCCGGCGGAGCCTTCTCGCCATTTGGCGACATCACCACGCTGATGGTCTGGCAGAAGGAAAAGCTCCACTTCTTCGAATTCTTTGATCTGTTCATCCCGTCACTCGTCAACTGGCTCGTTCCGGCGGCCCTGCTCTATTTTGCCGTTCCCAGTGAGCGCCCCACGACCGATGGTGATGATGTTAAAATGAAGCCTGGTGCGCTCGGCATCATTGCCCTGTTCGGGGCGACCATCGTCACCGCCGTCTCGTTCAAGAATTTCCTGCATCTGCCGCCTGCCATCGGCATGATGCTCGGTCTCGGCTACATGCAGATTTATTCCTACGTCCTGACCCGCCAGGGCAAGCGGCGTGGACGGTCGGATGTCGTGCTCGACTCTTTCAAGCAGTTCCAGCGTGTCGAATGGGATACCCTGCTGTTCTTTTTCGGCATCGTTTTCGCCGTGGGCGGATTGGGCGTGCTCGGCTATCTCGCCCTGGCTTCCGAGGTGCTCTACACCGGATTGGGGCCGACGCCGGCCAATGTCATCATCGGCGCGCTTTCGGCGGTCGTCGACAACATACCGCTCATGTTTGCCGTGCTGACGATGGATCCGCAGATGTCCGACGGACAGTGGCTGCTGATTACGCTGACGTGTGGTGTCGGCGGTTCCATATTGTCGATTGGCTCGGCTGCGGGTGTGGCTCTGATGGGCACGGCCAGAGGCGTCTATACCTTCATGAGCCATCTCAAATGGTCTTGGGCAGTTGCCCTGGGCTACATAGCCTCGATCGGCGTCCACATGCTGTTGAACATGGGCTTGTTCTGATCCCCCGGCCGGGATGAAAACTCGCCCTGGCCGCAAGTGGGTTCAACATGGCATGACATTGCGCTGAACACCGGGATTGCCGGCTCGCTCCATCCATTTTGGCGTCGCAGAAGATAAGGTGGCCAGGCTGTCGTCGGTTGCGCTCGTGAAACCAAACGATTTTCGCCCATTCCACGCCCCAAATCCTGATTGTCGATATTGCGCGGAGATAAATCGGCCGGCGACCAAACGGCCCAATGCGACTTGGCTGGTCACACTTTCGATACGCCCTTTATTCAACTTCGACTTTCTTTTACTAGTCGATACAGCTTAAGCGTGTCGTTTCATTGTCGGCACTATTTCATAGATCGGCGTACGCAATTCTGCATATATTACAATCTTAATTGAAAATATATGAATAGTACCAAATATTAACTTGACAGCGAAACTTTTCGGACGATATCAGAATCATTCTTATCGTAGTTCGCGATGGAATCAGTAAAAAACTTCCGCAAAAAAGTCAGCGCAAGCGGGCTGTGCGGAACTTCAAACTACCTGGAAAGAAAAATGGAAAATACCGAAAACCCACTTAGCACGGATGATACGGTACTTGTCGAGCTGACAGCCGATGTAGTCTCCGCGTACGTCAGCAACAACCCTGTGTCCACCGTTGATCTTCCCTCACTCATTGGCGAGGTTCACGGGGCTCTTACCAAGCTCCAGTCCGGCGCCGCAGCAGCGCCTGCGGAAAAGCCCAAGCCCGCAGTATCGCCGAAGAAATCCGTATTCGACGACTACATCATTTGCCTGGAAGACGGCAAGAAGTTCAAATCGCTGAAGCGGCATTTGCGTACGCATTACGATCTGTCGCCGGAAGAATACCGCGAGAAATGGGGCCTTGCCTCCGACTATCCGATGGTCGCGCCGAGCTACGCCGCCGCGCGTTCCAAGCTGGCCAAACAGATGGGGCTGGGACGCAAGAAGGGCGCCAAGCGCAAGTAAAGCTTCGCGACTTTGCCACGATTGGAGAGCCGGCCCCTATCGGGCCGGCTTTTTGTTTGTCTGTTTCGCCGCGTGGTTGCCGTCTGTCCCTTTCAAGGCAAGCAGCGCCTGATGGATGGCGATGTGCCGGTTGAAATCGTAGCTGCGATGGCCTGATCTGGCGCGGCCTCGTTCTCGCGCCAGCGCACGCTCGAGTTGTTCGATGACACGTGCCGGCAGTCCGGCCATGGGACGGTTCCTGTCCCCGTGGCGGTCAGTTACATGCAGTTCCCCGGTAACCGCCAGGATGATCGCCTGCAACTGTTCCGGTCCCGGTCTATGCGCAAATCTGCGCTGCACCAGCTTTTGTGCCTGCAGATGCAATGCATCGGTGTTCGCACTCCGGTTTATTCCATGTTTTCGCGGCATGCTTCGCGCCCGTTTTTCGGCTGGAGTTTTCGCGTGCCGGGGCGGACGTGGATTGGAATTTTGATTGCTGATCAGCGAGGTGATTACAAAGGGTTGAAAATGCAAAGAAAAAAACAACCATAGGTTTTTTCAGCGAATGCCCTTGTCCCCACTCGGCAGGATTGATCAAAATAGGAAAAAATTCCCAATTATATACTTGACGTACCGGGAATAAATTCCTATGTCGAATCAGCGTGACAGGCCGGGTAAAATCTACGACGGGGTCGACCCTTCAGGGTCCATACTTCT
>JAJDOK010000026.1 GCA_022340185.1 Salaquimonas sp.
CATAAATCACCCCACGCTCCCCTCGAGCGAGATGCCGATGAGTTTCTGCGCCTCGACGGCGAATTCCATCGGCAATTGCTGGATCACGTCCCTGACGAAGCCGTTGACGATCAGCGCGATCGCCTCCTCGGCGGGAATGCCGCGCTGGAGACAGTAGAAGAGCTGGTCGTCGGAAATCTTCGAGGTCGTCGCCTCGTGCTCGAACTGCGCGGTCGCGTTCTTGGCCTCGATATAGGGCACGGTGTGGGCACCGCAATTGTTGCCGATCAGCAGTGAGTCGCACTGCGTGAAATTGCGCGCGTTGGCCGCCTTGCGATGCGCCGAGACCTGGCCGCGATAGGTGTTGTTAGAGCGGCCGGCGGAGATGCCCTTGGAGATGATGCGGCTCGACGTGTTCTTGCCGAGATGGATCATCTTGGTGCCGCTGTCGATCTGCTGGGCGCCGTTGGAGACCGCGATGGAATAGAACTCGCCCTGCGAATTGTCGCCGCGCAGGATGCAGGAGGGGTATTTCCAGGTGATCGCCGAGCCGGTCTCGACCTGCGTCCAGGAAATCTTGGAATTGTCGCCCCGACAGTCGCCGCGCTTGGTGACGAAATTGTAGATGCCGCCCTTGCCTTCCGCGTCGCCCGGATACCAGTTCTGCACGGTCGAGTACTTGATCTCGGCATCGTCGAGCGCGATCAGTTCGACGACGGCGGCGTGAAGCTGGTTCTCGTCGCGCTGCGGCGCGGTGCAACCCTCCAGATAGGAGACATAGGCGCCCTTGTCGGCGATGATCAGCGTGCGCTCGAACTGGCCCGTGTTCTCGGCATTGATGCGGAAATAGGTCGACAATTCCATCGGGCAGCGCACGCCCGGCGGCACGTAAACGAAGGAACCGTCGGTGAAGACCGCCGAATTGAGCGTTGCATAGAAATTGTCCGAGGTCGGCACGACCGAACCCAGGTATTTCCGCACCAGTTCCGGATGCTCGCGGACCGCCTCGGAAATCGAGCAGAAGATGACGCCGGCCCTGGCCAGTTCCTTCTTGAAGGTGGTGACGACGGAAACCGAATCGAACACGGCATCGACGGCGACATTGCCGGAAGCGTAGACATTGTCGCCGGCTTCGCCATCGAGTTCGGACGGTTCGTCATGCTTTCTGACGCCGGCGAGGATTTCCTGCTCCTTGAGCGGAATGCCGAGCTTTGCATAGGTCTTCAGCAGTTCCGGATCGACCTCGTCGAGCGATTTCGGACCGTCACCGCTGCCTTTCGGCGCGGAATAGTAATAGAGATCCTGGAAGTCGATGGGCGGGTACTCGACGCGCGCCCAGTCCGGCTCGTCCATGGTCAGCCAGCGCTGATAGGCGCCAAGGCGCCATTCCAGCATCCAGTCCGGCTCGCCCTTCTTGTGCGAGATGAACGCGATGATCTCCTCGCTCAGCCCCTTGGGGGCCTTGTCGGATTCGATCTCGGTAAAAAAGCCGTATTTGTACTTGTCGACGTCGATCTTAGAGACGGCGTCAATCGTCTCCTGCACAGCAGGCATGGTCACTCTCCATCCTATGCGGGTTCAAGGCCCGCCAGTGTGGTGTATGCCGCACAGATTGGTCTTCGGCGCTACGCCGTCAACCCATCCGCCCGACTATGTCGCACCAGGCGGTCAGAAACCGCCCGGCATCGTCTTCAGTACTGTCCCAGCCGAGGCTGACGCGCAAGGCCGAGGCCGCGAGCGCGTCGTCGACGCCCATCGCGGTCAATACATGCGATTTGCCGACCTTGCCGGACGAACATGCGGAGCCGGAAGACACCGCGATGCCGGCAAGATCGAGCGAGATCAGCGCGGTCTCGGCCTTCACGCCGTCGACCGCGAAACAGGACGTGTTGGCGAGCCTTTCGGCGCCTTCGCCAAAGAACACAGGTTCGCCCACCCGGTTGCCCGCTTCCCGAGACAGGCTGCGCAGACGGGTCTCGATGGAATCACGCAAGCCGCGGATACGCGGCATTTCCATCGAAAGTACCGGCAATTCGGCGATTGCGGCGGCGAATCCGGCAATGGCGGCGACATTCTCGGTGCCGGATCGGTGGTGGTTTTCCTGCCCTCCGCCGCGAATGAGCGGCAGCGGCGCAACTGCCTCGTTGGCGAGGACAAGCGCGCCAGCGCCCTGCGGTCCGCCGATCTTGTGGGCCGAGAGCAGGATGAAGTCCGCGCCGAGACTGGCGGCGGTGAAATCGAGCCTGCCGAGGCCCTGAACCGCATCAACCAGAAGATAGCCGTCATGGCCGCGCACGATCCCGGCGATCTCGGAGACCGGCTGGATCACTCCGGTTTCGTTGTTGGCGAGCATGATTGCGACCATCGGCGCGCCGGCATCATGGTCGTGGGCGGCAAGCCTTTTTTCCAGCACCGCGGTATCGATGACGCCGCTTTCACTGACCGGCAGGTATTCCATCGTATCGGCGCCGAAGCGGCCGCCCGACAATACGCAAGGGTGCTCGATGGCGCTGACATAGAGCCTGGAGACGGGACGTTCCCTGCCCTTGACCCGCAATAGGGGGCTGAGCGCGTGATTGGCCGCCTCGCTGGCGCCGGACGTGAAGACGACGCGATTCTGGGCAACGTCGAGGCGTTCGGCCAATACGCTTCGCGCGTCCTCGACGATCTTGCGCCTGGCGCGGCCTTCGGCATGCACGGAGGACGGATTGCCGGTTGTCGCCAGCACCTCAAGCATCGCCGTACGCGAAACCGCCAGCAGCGGCGCGCCGGAATTGTGATCGAGATAGGTTCGTACCTGTGCCGTCATCTTGAAGTGTGCGTAACCTTGAAATCCTGCCCTTGAAATCTCGTTGCGGCAGACCAATCTGCCCGATCAACGCAAACGGACGCCGAAGCAGGCTGGACCGATGCGCATTCTTCTTGAACTTGCCCGAGCCATTTGTCTATGAAGGGCGCCTGTTCCGCCCCGCCGGTGCATCGGGCCTGCACGCGACAGATGGGCGGACAACCGGAACCAGTTTTGAACAGTTCTAAACTGTTTGTAGGGACCCGCCGCCAGCCGGTCAAGCTCGGTTTGTCCCCGAATGCGGTATGGCCCGGCGGATAGTGAACCAGGAGTCAGTATGCCAGAAGTCATCTTCAACGGACCGGCCGGAAGGCTCGAAGGCCGTTACCAGCCGTCGAAGGACAAGAACGCCCCGATCGCGATGGTGCTTCATCCCCATCCGCACCCGAAATTCGGCGGAACGATGAACAACCAGATCGTCTACGATCTGTTCTACATGTTCACGCAGCGAGGCTTCACGACGCTGCGCTTCAACTTCCGCGGCGTCGGGCGCAGCCAGGGCGAATTCGACCATGGCGCGGGCGAATTGTCGGATGCAGCCGCGGCACTTGACTGGGTGCAGAGCCTGCACCCCGACGCGCGCGGCTGCTGGGTCGCGGGCTTTTCCTTCGGTGCGTGGATCGGCATGCAATTGCTGATGCGGCGTCCTGAGATCGAGGGCTTCATGTCGATCGCGCCGCAGCCCAATATCTACGATTTCTCCTTCCTTGCCCCCTGCCCTTCGTCCGGTCTTATCATCCATGGCGACCAGGACCGCGTGGCGCCGGGCACGGACATTCAGGGCCTGGTCGACAAATTGAAGGCGCAGAAGGGTATCGTCATCACCCACAAGACGATCGAGGGCGCCAATCATTTCTTCACCGAGCACCGCGAAGAACTGATCGAGGAATGCGGCACCTATCTCGACAAGCGCATGGGCCTGATCGAGGGCGGCATCGAGGAGACGATGCTGCTGCGCTAAAAGGCGGCGGCGAAACCAACCGCAACGCCGGCCATAACGTCTGTGTGACAGGGCGCACAGGCCGGCCGGTCTGACCATGTTACACTGGCGGCCGGGAGCATTCGCAAAACCGGAAGACGCCCGTGTTCTGGGAAGATATCGAGCCGAACATCACCAGCCGCCTCAAGGCGGCGGTCGAGCATGCCTATGACGTGTTCGGCAAATACAGGCTCGACAGCATCATCACCCATTGCGACTGCCCGGTCTGCATGAATGCGGAAACGGCCAGGGAGCTGTCGAAGCGGCCGCTTGAAGAAATATCAGCGGGATTGCTGGGCGAATACACCAATTCCGCGCATGGCTATGACCGGGAGACCGTCGAGCCGGAGTTCAAGCATTTCCTGCCGCGCTATTTCGATCTCATCGCGCAGTGCCAGATACCCTCGCCGCTGTGCATCGAGATCTGTCTTGCCCGGCTTCGCGAAGCTCAGTACCGCGCCAACTGGCCGGCCGAGGAAATCGCCGTGGTCGAGGAATTCTTTCAGGCGTTCGTGGAAGCCTGCATCGGCCAGACCGGGCTGGAGAAATGGCCATCGGGCATGCGCCTTGCCATGGACCTTGGCGAGGTACTGGTCATGATCTCCCTTGCCGGCGGCGATCTCGACGCCGCGCTCGATACATTCGACAAGGCGGACGATCCGGCGGCCGCGCTGCACATGGCGGCGATGCGCGGCGATCTCAGCGTGAAGGATGGCGAGACCTTCTATTTTCAGGAACATCTCTCGAACTTCCCGCAAGCGGCCCGGACGATCGGACAATTCCTGGTACGCGACAGCGTCACCGAGCGAATCGGCAACGCCATCGACCTGATCGACAATCCCGACTACGACACCATTCTGGATACCGGTTTGCTTCTCGGCTGACGCCGGCTTTCCTTACGTCAGTTTTCTGGGGATTGCCTCAAGAGCGGCAGGCATTTTGTCTGCCCTGCCACGCCATTGTGCTCGACAAAAGTGATGCAGGGTGACAATTTTGACGTGAGTCATCCACTGCCAACAGCGAGGTTGAAGAAATGGCGTACAAATTCGAGGTCTACAAGGACAAGGCAGGCGAAACCCGCTTCCGATTCCGCGCATCCAATGGCGAGATCATGTTCGGCTCCGAAGGCTACAAGGCCAAAGCGTCGGCGATCGCCGCCATCGAGTCGATCAAGAAGCACGCGCCGGACGCCGACGTCGTCGAGGAATAGCTCTTCCCGCCCGGGAGGAGCCTCTGCACGCATTGAAAACATGATATGCCTTTCCGTCTGGGCGGCGGAATGGGTCGGTGCAACGCGCGTCGCTAGGGCAGCGCCAGCTGCCCGCCTGTTACCGCCTCGCGGCAGCCCGTCGTTGAAGGCCAGGTGATCTCCAGTTCGCGCAGCGAACGCACCGCCAGATAGGCCCAGGCTTCGGCCTCCATCGCATCGCCGTCGAAACCGGCTTCTTCAGCCAATATCACCTGCGCCGGTTGCCCGCCCTGCCTGGCATTTTCTCGCGCAAGTCCCACCAGATCCTGCATGATGATCTGGTTGCGCCGACCGCCGCCGCAGATCACCCAGGCATTCGGTGCCTGTGGCACGTGTTCGGCCGCCTTCCAGATCGACGCCGCGGTGACATAGGCAAGCGTGCGCGCGCCGTCCTCAAGCGAGACCTCTTCAGGCTCTGGCGGCAAAAAATCGTTTCGATCCAGCGATTTGGGCGCGTTTCTTGAGAAGAAATCGTCGGCAAGATAGCGCTGCGCGAGCGGCATCAGCACGGCGCCTTCGGCGGCGACGGTGCCCTGCGGATCGTAGGGTATGCCGGCATGGGCGGTCACCCATTGGTCGATCAGCGCATTGCCGGGACCGGTATCGAAGGCGACCAGGCTGCCATCATTCCCGACCCATGTGATGTTGGCGATGCCACCGATATTGACGAAGGCGACGGGCAATTTCCGCAGGTCGGCAGGCAGATTGGCGGAAAGCGCCCGGTGATAAACGGGCACCAGCGGCGCGCCCTGTCCGCCATGCGCCATGTCGTTGGCGCGCAAATCATGGACGGTGGCGATGCCGGTTTCCCTCGCCAGCAGGCCGCCATCGCCCAATTGCACCGTCAAACACTGTTCGGGACGGTGAAGCACGGTCTGGCCGTGGAAGCCGATGACGTCGATGTCGGCCGGATGCAGGCCATTGCGGTCGATGAATTCACGGACAGCCATCACATGACGCAAAGTGAGTTCGCGCTCCAGTTCGGCCAGGTCGTCCGGGCGCTGGTCGCGCTCCGTGATCGTTTTCGCCGTTTCCAGCGCGGCGGCAAGCCGTTTGCGGAAGGCGGGATCGTAGTCGAAGGCGCCGGCAGGTCCGCGCTCGACCTTGTCCTCGCCATCGGTGCGCAGCAGTGCGACGTCGATGCCGTCCATCGATGTGCCGCTCATCAGGCCGATGGCAACCACGGGTCCTTGCCGATGAACCGTCACGGGCTTGCCGGCGATGTCATTCTGCGCCATGAGAGGACCTTCTTGCGCACCCCTTGCCGACGGCCCGCCCCAACACAGGCGCATGGAGCGGCTGGCACAACGATGAAAAGGCGAACATGTCCGGTTTCAAGTCAGAGTTCCTGCATACGCTGTCCGAGCGCGGTTTCATACATCAGACCTCCGACGACGGAGGACTCGATGCGCTGTGTGCGAGCGAAACGCTGACGGCCTATATCGGCTTCGACGCGACCGCAAGCAGCCTGCATGCCGGTTCGCTGATCCAGATCATGATGCTGCACTGGATGCAGAAGACCGGTCACCGGCCGATCGCGCTGATGGGCGGCGGCACCTCAATGATCGGCGACCCTTCCTTCAAGGACGAGGCGCGCAAGCTTTTGACCGAGGAAAACATCGCGGAAAACCTGAAGGGCATCCGCCGCTGCTTCTCCAATTATCTCGATTTCGGCGAGGGACCAGGCGACGCGCTGATGGTCAACAATGCCGACTGGCTGATGGGGCTCAACTATGTCGAGTTCCTGCGCGACGTGGGGCGGCACTTCTCGGTCAACCGCATGCTGTCCTTCGATTCGGTCAAGCTGAGGCTCGATCGCGAACAGTCGCTGTCCTTCCTCGAATTCAACTACATGATCCTGCAGGCCTATGATTTCGTGGAACTGAACAGGCGCTATGGCTGCCGGGCGCAGATGGGCGGCTCGGACCAGTGGGGCAACATCGTCAACGGCATCGATCTCGGCCACAAGCTCGGTACGCCCCAGCTTTTCGCGCTGACCTCGCCGCTGCTCACGACCTCTTCGGGCGCCAAGATGGGCAAGACGGCCTCGGGCGCGGTATGGCTCAATGCAGACATGCTGAGCGCCTATGATTTCTGGCAGTACTGGCGCAATACCGAGGACGCCGATGTCGAGCGCTTCCTGAAGCTCTACACCACGCTTGCGATGGACGAGATCGCCAAGCTCGCCGCGCTCGGCGGCAACGACATCAACGAGGCCAAGAAGGTGCTCGCCACCGAGGTCACCGCCATGCTGCATGGCAGGGCGGCGGCAGAGGAAGCCGCCGAAACGGCGCGCAAGACCTTCGAGGAGGGTGTGGCCGCTGACACGCTGCCGAGCATTTCGGTGCCGGCCGGCGAATTGCAGGCGGGTATCGGGCTTCTGACCCTGATGGTCCAGGCCGGTTTCGCCAAGTCGAACGGCGAAGCCAGGCGGCATATCCAGGGCGGCGCGGTGCGCGTCAACGACCAGCAGGTCAACGACGAGAAGGCATCCATCACGTCGGACGCGGCCGACGGCGATGGCGTGATCAAGCTGTCCATGGGCAAGAAGCGCCACGTGCTGGTCAAGGCCGGGTAAGCCTTTTCCCCGGCACCGGCAGGTCAGTTGCTGAATTCGAAGACCTTGCGGAAGACGCCGGGCGCCACGATCGAGACGGGATTGACCTCGATGGTCGGGTTCTTGGCCAGGCCGGTCAGGCGGAAGGTGATGCCGATCAGGCTCGTGTCGCGGCCGTTGCCGAACAGTTCGCCGACAACCGGGATGAGGCCGATGGCGCGGCTGATCCCCATGCCCGGCATGAAGGTGCCCGACAGCGACATGTGATTGTCGGGGTCGTAGAGCAGGCCGTCGAACGTGAAGCCGATCTGGGTGCCGCGCAGTACGCCATCGGTGACACGGAAATAGTCCCCGCCCTTTTCGATCACCGCCTTGCCCTCCTGGAAATGGGCGCGGTTGGTTTTCATGTGGCTGAGGCGTTCGCGAATGGCGTCGGCATTCGCACCGCGATCGATATCAATCTGGCTGGGATCGGAAACGAGGCTTTTGAGGCGAGGCTCGTCCTCGACCAGGAAATTGGTGATGTTGACCGGCCCCTTGAACGGGCCGCCGGCGGTTCGCGTGAGCCGGGCGAGCATGCGTCCGCCGCTCATGTGGCGATAGACGTCCACCATGCCCAGCGTGGCACCGGCATCGGTGGTGTCGACCTCGAAAGTGGTCACCTTGTTGGAGGTCGAGGCGACGAGCGAGACATATTCGGACTGCGAGAACGTTCCCCGCAGGCTCAGATTGTCGAACCAGCCATTGACCGCGCCATAGGACATCGACACCCCGTTGATGGAGCGGCCGCCAAACCCGCGCACAGTGCCGATATTGGCGGTCAGGACGATGGAATTGCTGCCCTGCGCCTCGACGAATCCGCCTTCGTGGATAAGCTTGTTGATCAGCCCGCGGGCGTCGTAGCGCTGGCCTTCGGCGCGTATGTTGTAGGTCTTGCCCTTGCGCTTGAGCTGGACCGACAGCAGATCGCCCTCGTTGAGCGTGACATTGGCCAGATCGGCCGAAACGATACCCTTCTTGTCGAAGGCAAGGCTTCCGACCGCAGAAAAGCCTTCACCTTCCAGGTAGAAGTCGTCGAGATGGGTCGTGCCATCCTTGTTGCGCAGCTTGAAGCTGGCGGTCGCCTCGATACCCTGGCCCTTGGTCCATCCGATCCAGGGCAGGTTGAGTTCGGCATCCTTCAGATCAATGACTTGCCTCTCGGCGCCATTCTTGTCGGTCTTGATCTGGACTTCCATGTTGCCGGTGATGATCTCGCCGAGATCGAGACCCATCTTGGCGCGCGCCTTTTCGTCGACCAGCGCAGTGAATTCGCGCTCGCTCTTGACACCGGAATTGCCCACGGGCTCGGTCATCGCGATACGGGTCGTAATACCGTCGACGGCTGCCGTGCCCTTGATGCGCACCTCCTTGGGTGTCGCCTCGATATGTAGCTTGCCATTGGCGACTGCGTGGCCCTGGATCTTCTTCGAGCTGGCGGCGTCATCAAGTTCCAGGATGGCGCTCCATTCGACGGACTTCGGATCGATCTTTGGGGTAAGGGGAAAACGCGCGACCACGTCGACATCGGCTTTACCGGAGAGCTGGCCGGCACGCATGTCGACGCGCGCGGGCACGTCCAGCGGCCTGGCGGCGGCGATTTCGGCAACCGCACGCAATTCGCCGTCGCCGGCGATATGAACCTCGGCATGGGCCGGACGCTCGCCGAAATCCCCGATCCTGAAATCGCCCGAGGATACCTCGACAGTGCGATCGTCGGGCAGGAAGATCCTGCCCGAGTTGATGTGTGCACTGGCTGTCATGCCGGTGATATCGAATGAGCCGGCAGCATTGCGGATGGCCGGCAACTCGCCGAATGTGTCGAGCCGGACGCCGGAAAAGTCGGCATGCAGCTTGAACTCCTCGGGCTTCATTTTCTTGCCCTGGCGGAAACGACCGACAATCCCGCTCGGGATGCGCGCGTCGATGGTGATCGAGGTCGCGCGTCCGCCTATGACATTGCGCAAGGCCCATTTGCGGGCCGGCGGCGCGATCCAGTACGGCCAGAACTGCTTGATTGCGGCGATCGACAAGCCGTCGCTGGCGGCGGCAGCGGCGATCGAAGGCGTCTCGCCGCCAAATCCGATGCTTGCCGAGCCCACGGCCTGATCCTTGCCGATGCGTGCTTCGATCGTCGGGATGTCGAGCAGCTTCTTTTTGCGGTCGAAGGTTCCCGAAAGCCTTATGGCGCCGGGCTGGCTGGTCTCGCCGACGAAGGTCGGGGTGCCCGCTGCCGGATCGGCGATCAGTTCGAATTGCAATGGTCCGGCATAGCCCAATCCCTCGTCGACCGGCCGTACGCCACCGATCAGCCGGGCGTTGAAATTGCCGGCCGAGAGCAGCGAGGGAACGAGTTCGATCTGGTTGCGGGACGGCATCAGCCGCAGGTTCAACTGCAAATCCTTGATCGTGGTGGTGGCATAACGTCCGGCGCGCAAGGTGCTGTGGCCAACGGAAAGCTTGATCTCGGGTTCCTGCGGCTCTCCGTCCGGCGCGAAAACAAGGGTGGCCCGGGCCGACAATTTGCCGTCCCAGCCGATAGGTCCTTTGGCACGTTCCAGCGGATCGGGCAGCCAGTCGCGCAGTCCGATCCCGGAGGCGTCGAAATCCAGCATGGCGCTGCCGTCCCGGGAGACAGAATAGCTGCCGTCGAGGTATGCCCGGGAATGGGTCGTGGCCAGTTCGCCCTCGAGCTTCAACCCGTTATCCCGGCGGAAGCGCACTTCAAGATCCTTGATCAGCACCTCGCCCGGACCGCGCTTGCCGAGACCGCTGACGCGCACATTGGAAAACCGGAACAGGCGGAAGCGCTCGCTGGCGAACTGACTGCCCAGGCTGGCGAGTCCCTTGCCCATGGTGCGAAGCGCCGTGTCGATATCATGAACCGGTGCGTTGGCGGGAATGGGAAGCAGGCCGGCCTCGAGCACGGAATCCTCGATCACGACGGAATCGATCTGCGGTTCACCATAGAGCAGCGACAGCGGCCTGACGCCGACCAGGACACGGCCAAGGGTCGAGACCTGCTTATGGTCGACGGCGCGCAGGATGTGGACATCGGTACTGGCCACCGACAACAGCCCGTCGAAAGCGACGGCGGTACGGCCGAGATCGATGACGTAGTCGGGGCCGAGGAAACGCTGGATATTGGTCTCGATGCTCTGGTTGAGCGTGGAATTCTCGAGCGATTCACCGCGCAACAGGAAGTAGAGCCCGGCCGCCGACATGACCGAGGCGAGCAGCAATACGGCAAGGGTTGCTCCCAGGACACGCGATATTTTGGCGATGCCATAGCGCCGAGGCACGCGGAAACCTACATGGAGCATGGATGGATGGTGGCGTGCGGAACGTTTGCGTTTGATCAATGGCGGCTCCGTTCACACGCCCGCATCATCCCGCGGCGGGAAACAGCGTCGAATCGGCAGACCCGCAAGTTGTACATCGAATGACCTGCCGTCAGAATGGCTGCTGCTGCGTGAATCACCCGCAACCTCCCCTAGGCTGGCCCGCGCCCGAACAGGGCAAAGACCAATATGCTCGCATTCCCATGTCACTATTCCATGGAAATCCCGGACCGAACAACCTCTGCACTTTGCGAAGGCCATTCGCCTGGCATAATAAAACAGGGTGAAAATCGCGGGTAAATCCGTCTAATCAAAAAGGAAAATAGTCCCTCAACTTGTCGAAAGGATGGCAACATGCATGAACCGGGCGTAGGCGATATGGCGCCTGATTTCACACTTCCGGGCGAAGGCGGCGACGACTTCACGCTCTCGGCGCATCGCGGCAAGCCGCTGGTCCTCTACTTCTATCCCAAGGATGACACACCCGGCTGCACGACAGAGGCGATCGATTTCACGAGAGCCAAGCCGGATTTCGACAAGATGGGCGTCGCCATCGCCGGCCTGTCCCCCGATCCCGTCGCCAGGCATGAAAAATTCCGCGACAAGCACAATCTCGGAATCGCGCTGGTTTCCGACGAAAACCATGAGGCCGCGCTTGCCTACGGTGTGTGGAAGGAAAAGAGCCTCTATGGCCGCAAGTTCATGGGTATCGAGCGCTCGACATTCCTGGTCGACGCGGAAGGCCGGATCGCAAGGGTTTGGCGCAAGGTGAAAGTTTCCGGTCATGTCGGGGAGGTGCTGGCCGCGGCACGCGAACTGACCGGCTGACAGGCGCGAGCCCAAGGCAAGGCGGGGAAACACGCCCTGCTCTGGGTGCTGGAATACACATCTTAGCGATGCCGACCCGGGCTTAGGAGAAGGCTTTATTAACCATAATCCTTTTTAATCGACGGCGATGAATATCCGATAGGGTCCAATCGGGCGACGACATCTGCCGATGAGTGGTTCACAGCTTTCCCAGCAAACCCAAAGCGAGATCAAACGGCATCATGGCTTTGGTTCGTCCGTGCGCGAACCGAAAAGCTTCGGCAGGCGTCATGAGCCGACGACCGTCACCATCAATCGCGCCGGAAATGTGCGCCATTTCACCATCAGGCCCGTCTTCCTGACGCTCGCCGTCTCCGTCGCGGCTGTCTTCATGATCGGCTATCTGGGCGCGACCGCCTATCTCGTGTTCCGCGACCAACTGATCGACGCTTCCAGAACGCACAATGCCAGGCTGTTACGCGAATATGAGAGCCGGATCGCCACATTGCGGGCCAATCTCGATCAGGTGACCAGCCGGCAATTGCTCGATCAGCAGGAAATCGAATCCAAGATCGACACCTTGATGCAACGCCAGGAAATGCTGCGCGAGCGCAAGGGCAAGATCGGTTTGCTGCTTGAAAAGGCGGAAAAGCAGGGCCTGACCGTGGATACACCCGGTAGTTCATCCAGCGACAGGACCGGAGACAAGGCGGCAGCCGATGGAAACGCCACCGATCCCGTCCGGACCGGGTCGATCTCCATCGAGGGAACGACGAGGCTTGCCTCGGCGGGCGGCGTCCCGTTGCGTTCCGGCCATGACATGATGGCTGGCGACAGGGCAAAGGGAACGAACGGTATCGCGGCCAACGAGAAACTTTTTTCGGGTCTGTCGGCACGCATCGAGAACGTCAACGCGAGCCAGCACGCAATGCTGGTCGACATTCATCGGGCGGCGAGCGCGCGAAACGCGAAAATCGCAAAAGTGCTGAAGCGCCTGCACGTGCCCCTGCCTGAAGGCGCTGGCGAAAATGGCGGGGACAACAGCCAGATGGGAGGTCCGTTCATTGCGGCATCTTTGGCGTCCTTCGATTCCAACATCGAGGCGCTTGACGGAACGCTTGACGAACTCGACACGATGACGGCCCGGCTCGACAAGGTTCCGCTCGCCAATCCGGCTCCCGGGCACCCCGTCACCAGCACATTCGGCGTGCGCATCGACCCGTTCCTGAAGCGTGAGGCAATGCATACGGGCATCGATTTCGGGGCGCCGATCGGCATGCGCGTCAAGGCGACCGCAGCAGGCACGGTTGTCGAAGCCGACCGCAATGGCGGCTACGGCAACATGGTGGAGATCGATCATGGCGGAGGCATCGCCACGCGCTATGCGCATTTGAGCGCCATCATGGTCAAGGTTGGACAGAAGGTCGAGCGCGGCACGGTGATCGGGCTTGTCGGCTCGACGGGACGCTCGACCGGCCCGCATCTGCACTATGAGGTGCGCCGAAAGGGCAACGCCGTCAATCCGGCCCGCTATCTGAAGGCCGGCCGGGAACTCGCCGGAATTATCTAGAGCGTGTCAGGCGAAAAGCGCCCTACTCCACGTCCTCGACAACGCCCTCGCTGCCTTCCACCTGATGGGCGAGTGCGGCTTCCATGAAGCCGTTGAGGTCGCCGTCGAGAACATTGTCGGGAGAGGTGTTTTCGATGCCGGTGCGCAAGTCTTTCACAAGCTGGTAGGGCTGCAGGACGTAGGAGCGGATCTGGTGACCCCAGCCGATCTCCGTCTTGGCCTCATGCTCGGCCTGGATCGATTCCTGGCGCTTCTTCATCTCCAGATCATAGAGGCGGGCACGCAGGGCGCGCATCGCATTGGCGCGGTTCTGGTGCTGCGACTTCTCCGAGGACGTCACCACGATGCCGGTGGGCAAATGGGTGATGCGTACCGCCGAATCGGTTGTGTTGACGTGCTGGCCGCCGGCGCCGGACGAACGGAAGGTGTCGATGCGGATGTCCTTGTCCTGGATGTCGATATCGATGTTGTCGTCGATCTCGGGATAGACCCAGACCGAGGAAAACGAGGTGTGGCGGCGCGCATTGGAATCGAAGGGCGAGATGCGGACCAGGCGATGGACGCCGGATTCGGTCTTCAGCCAGCCATAGGCGTTTTCACCCTTGACCAGGATGGTCGCCCCCTTGATGCCGGCTTCTTCACCGGGCGTCTCGTGCTGGACTTCCACCTTGTAGCCGTTCTTTTCGGCCCAGCGCACATACATGCGCAGCAGCATGGAGGCCCAGTCCTGGCTTTCGGTGCCGCCGGCGCCGGCATGGACTTCCAGATAGGCATCGTTGCCATCGGCCTCGCCGGAAAGAAGGGCGGCGACCTGGCGGCGGCCGAGATCGGCGTGCAGCTTGCCGAGCGCACCCTCGGCTTCGTTGACCACGCCGTCGTCGCCCTCTTCCTCGCCCAGTTCGATCAGGCCGAGATTGTCGGCAAGCTCGTTCTCGATGGAGGAAATGGCGGAAATCGACTTTTCGAGATGCTGGCGCTCGCGCATCAGCGATTGCGCCTCGGCCGGATCGTTCCAGATGTCCGGGTCCTCGGCGCGGGTGTTCAGCTCGGTCAGGCGTGCATTGGCCTTGTCCCAGTCAAAGATGCCTCCTCAGCAGGCTTACGGCCTGCTTGATTTCGCTGACGATGTGCTGGGTCTCGGCGCGCATGGAAAAAGCTTGTCCTGGTCTTTTCAGTTCTTGGCGTAATGGCGCCGTGGCCAAACGGCCGGGCGATTCCGGAGCGGAACATAGGTAGCAGCGCGGTGGTTGTAAACCACCCCGCCTCCCTGCCCTTCAAAGGCTTTCAGTAAAGTCCGCCGGTGCCCGACAGAACGGCACGGTTGGCGTCGGGAGAGACCGTCAGGCGGTCGCGGATGATGTCGTCGGCGAAGCCGATGACGGAATAGACGTCCGGCGGTGCCGTACCTGGCTTGAAGGCTTCGAGGATCACGCCGGCCTGTCCGGCCTGGGCCTGCAGGCCCGTCTTGCTATCGATCGGGATAAGCCTGATGCCCTTGGGCACGCGGAAATCGACGGGAGGCTTGTCGGCAAGCGCCGACTGCATGAACTCCAGGAAGATCGGCGCGGCGAGCCCGCCGCCAGTCGAACCGTGACCCATGGGCCGCGGATTGTCGTAACCGATATAGACGCCGGCGACGAGGTCGGGCGTATAGCCGACGAACCAGGCGTCCTTCTCGTCATTGGTAGTGCCGGTCTTGCCGGCGACGGGCACGCCAAGCTTGGCGACCGCATGGCCGGTGCCGCGCTGGACCACGCCCTCCATCATGGAGGTGATCTGGTAGGCGGTCATCGGATCGAGCACCTGCTCGCGGTTGTCTACGAGCACAGGCTCATCCTGGCCATGCCAGTCCGTGGCGTTGCAGGCGTCGCAGACACGCTGATCATGCTTGTAGATGGTCTTGCCGTAGCGATCCTGGATGCGGTCGATGAAAGAGGGATTGATCTTGCGCCCGCCATTGGCCAGCACCGCATAACCCGAGACCATGCGCAGCGGCGTTGTCTCGCCCGATCCGATCGACATCGACAGCAAAGGCGCCAGGTGATCGTAAATTCCGAATCGGCGGGCATATTCGGCAACCAGCGGCATGCCCATGTCCTTGGCCAGGCGCACGGTCATCAGGTTGCGCGAACGCTCGATGCCGACGCGCAATGTCGAAGGGCCGGCATAGCCGCCGCCATAATTCTTCGGCTCCCAGATGCCCGAACCGGCCTGCTCGATGCGGATCGGCGCGTCGAGCACAACGGAGGACGGCGTGTAGCCATTGTCAAGGGCGGCGGCATAGACGAAGGGTTTGAAAGCCGAGCCGGGCTGGCGATAGGCCTGCGTGGCGCGGTTGAACTGCGATTCGGAGAACGAGAACCCGCCGGCCATCGCCAGAACGCGTCCGGTGTGCGGGTCCATCACCATCAGCGCGCCCTCTATTTCGGGCAGTTGCTGCAAGCGGTATTCGCCCGGCTGGTCGTCGCTGACCGCAGAGACGAAAACGACGTCGCCAACCTTCAGGATGTCGTCGGCGGTCTTGGCCGTGTGGTGCTTTTCGCCCTTGATGCGCACCTTGTCGGCCCATTTCATGTTTTCGAAGGTGATCCGGCCCTGCTCGCGTTCGTCGGACAATTTGCCGGATACATCGCTTTCCGGACGAAGGCCGATCACGGCGCTTTGTTCATCGACGGAAAGGACGACGGCGAGCTTCCATTCGGGTACATCGGAGAGTGGTGAAAGCTTGCTGAGCGCCACCCCCCAATCGGCATCCGGTTCGAGCGCTATCTCCTTGTAGGGACCTCGCCAGCCACGTGCCTCGTCAAATTTTTCAAGACCGTGCTGCAGCGCGCGCCGCGCCATGACCTGCAATGCGGGGTCGAGCGTGGTCCTGATCGACAGGCCACCTTCATACAGCGCGTCCTCGCCATAGCGCGAGACGATATCGCGGCGAACTTCCTCGGAAAAATACTCCGAGGCGAACAGGTAGTTGGTGCGCCGGCGAGGATTGACGCCGAGCGGTTGTTTCTTGGCTTCCTCGGCTTCCTCGGAGCTGGCATAGCCGTTTTCGACCATGCGGTCGATAACCCAGTTGCGACGTTCGACGGCGGCCTCGGTGTGGTTGAAAGGGTGATAATTGTTCGGCGCCTTGGGCAGTGCCGCAAGATAGGCCGCTTCCTGCAGGTTCAGTTCGTTGACCGATTTGTCGAAATAGGTGAGCGCGGCGCCGGCCACACCATAGGAACCCAGTCCGAGGAATATCTCGTTCAAATAGAGTTCGAGGATGCGGTCCTTCGAATAGGCCTGCTCGATCCTGAGCGACAGAATCGCTTCCTTGATCTTGCGCACATAGGAGCGCTCGTTCGACAGCAGGAAGTTCTTGGCGACCTGCTGGGTGATGGTCGAGGCGCCAACCTGGCGCCGGTCGGTGCCGAGATTCTGCACATTGGTGACGATCGCCCTGGCCAGCGCGAGGAAGTCGATGCCCGGATGGGTGTAGAAGTTCTTGTCCTCGGCTGAGATGAAGGCGTGTTTGACGATGTCGGGGACCGCCTGGATCGGCAGGAACAGCCGGCGTTCGCGGGCATATTCCGACATCAGCGAGCCGTCGGAAGCATAAATCCGCGTCGTGACCGGTGGTTCGTAGGCGTTCAGGACCTCGAAATCCGGCAAATCCTTCGACAGATCATGGATATACCACGCAACCCCGCCGACCACGAGGATGCCCAGCAGCATGCCCATGCCGAAAAGATAGCCGATAAATCTCAGTAACATCCACCTGTCTCCAACCGGTCAGGCGAAGCTCCCCTGGAACCTCGTCTCGGACCGGCCCATCGATACCGGCTCCAACGCTGCGGAACCCACGATGCGGCGCGCGCGAATCTTCACCTGCACCGTCTGTCGCGTATCATATTCACTATCCCGCCGCATTACCCCGACGGTGTCTTCGCTGCCTGCCAAGGGTGCCTGTCGGGACTTGCGCGACGCATGTCGCAATTTTCCCGTCCCTTCAAGGTCGCCAATGCGGAGAAAATATGTCCGCGGGGGCCATTTTCCGGTTTCCGGCATCCATCGTGACTTTACCGCAACGCATGCGATACCGGAAGATGCGGGCAGCCCGGTGAAGCGTCACCTCGCATGGCGTTTTATTCCATACGCGGCTTGAAAAAGTCGCTCACCGCCCTGGCCACCTGATCGGCAACCCCATCCTGCCATTCGGCTTCATTCATCAGCCTTTCGTCCTTCCTGTTGGACAGATAGCCCAGTTCAACCAGCACGCTCGGAATTTCCGGCGCCTTCAATACGACGAAGGCCGCCGATCGCTGCGGATTCTTGATCAGGTTGACCTTCTGGCCGAGCCTGCCAACGAGGATACGGGAGAAGGAACGCGAAAATACACTGGTCTCGCGGGCCGTCAGATCGGCAAGGATGTCCTGGACGACATCCTCTTCCTTCGGATTGTCCAGCCCGGCGATCAGGTCCGACATGTTTTCCGATACAGCAAGCTGGCTGGCGAGTTCGTCGGAGGCGCGTTTCGACAGCGTGTAGACCGTGGCGCCGCGCACCCATTTCTGGCGCAGTGTATCGGCATGGACCGAGATGACGAGATCGGCCTGGTTGCGCTGGGCGAAGGCGACGCGCTCGCCCAGCGACAGAAACACGTCATCGTTGCGGGTCATCTTGACATCGAACGGGCCGGCGGCGGCGATCTTTTCGGCGATCTTCCTGCCAGCCGCGAGGGTCAGATCCTTTTCACGCGTCCCGCTTATGCCCTTCGCGCCACCATCGATGCCGCCATGGCCGGGGTCAACCACGATCGTGAACCGGCCAGGCTGCTTGTTCGACACCTGCACCCTGTCCCCCTTGGATGCAACCTCGCCGCTGGCGCCGAAACGTGCGCGCTGTTCGGCGATCATCTGCCTGAACGCCGCCGGTCCGGTCGGGGCAAGATCGACAACGAGGCGGAATATTTTCCCTTCCTCGATCTCGACCACCTCGAAGCGGTTGAGCTTCACGGGCCGGGCGAGCGAGACGACGATGCGCGACTTTTGCGCGGTAATCGCGCCATAGCGCAGAAATGAAACCAGACCACGCGGCTTGATGAGTTCCGGCTCGGCGAAACGGAACAGCATTGGCGGCCCATCGATGACCAGCCGGTCCGGCTTTTCCATGAAAAAACTGGAAAAGTCGATTTTGCGGTCGAAATCGAAGAACAGGCGCGTCGAGGTAGCATCACCGGCAATCCGACCGGCAAACACCACCGCCGGGGGTTGGCGTTGCGGCAATTGCGTTGCGGTGGCGGGCGATTTGTCGAGAGCGGGGTCGGGTTTTGAAGTGACGGCCAGCGCCGGGATGCACAAAGACGCAGACATGGTCAAGAACAGCGCCGCGAACAGGCTTTTCAAGCGTCCCGGATACGCGATCACACAATTGTGCCCTCTCGTCCACCGTACGAAAAGCACATGAATAAAAGTCGCCAAATCGTAGGAACTTGTCATGATTCCCGCGTTTTTACGTCCGTCTGTCGTGTGTGGCGGCCGGTTTGCGTCCCCAACAGGGTCGGATGATGTTCTCGTGCCGACCAGATCAGGAAGCCTTCCGTCTGCCCCTACCCGATTTTGCTTGAGTCGGACAAGACTAGCGCCTATTTGTCTAATGTCTGGTTGAGGGAGCGGGAATCGCTTCGGCGAAGGGCAATCAAGTTTCAGGTCCATTTCGCCATTGGAGATTCCAACAGCAAAACGCATTTGAACAGAAGCGATTTTGCCAGTTTTCCGAGCCCGTAACCCAAAGCCAGCCCTTAGGAATTTCGGACGGTCCTGCCGTGTGACACGGCGCCGATCCGACGAACAGCCGAAAGCGGGATGTCGGGCAAAGCAAGGCTCGATGTCGGGCTGCGGCAAATTTCACCGGCCGGCCCATGCCGGCTAAACAGGCTATTTGGACGGATGTCTTTATTGTGAACTTGTCCCGCCATCATGCGATTCGCGCCGATATCCGGACCGTGCCCCAGGGGTGGGCCGGTCATCTGGCGCGCGTCCAGCATGGCACGCCGTCCAAACCACCTAGAACAGCGAATGCCAACCGGACACCGGTGCCGGCACGACCGCAGGAACGGTCGCGCCGGTTCGGCGTGTTTCAACCAGGACACTACCCAAGACCGAGATGGAACCTGTCCGGTCCCGCATTCGCGGAGACTGGAATCAATGGCAAACAACAAGATGCTTATCGACGCATCGCACCCGGAAGAAACCCGGGTCGCGGTGGTACGCGGAAACCGGGTTGAGGAGTTCGATTTCGAGGCGCAGGCGAAGAAACAGCTGCGCGGCAACATCTATCTGGCAAAAGTCACTAGGGTAGAACCCTCCCTGCAGGCTGCATTCGTCGATTATGGCGGGAACCGTCACGGTTTCCTCGCCTTCAGTGAAATTCATCCCGACTATTATCAAATCCCGGTCGCCGACCGGCAGGCGCTGCTGGAAGAAGAAGCGCGCGAGGCCGCCGAGGACGACGACAGCGAAGAGGCAAGGCCACGCTCCTCACGTTCGCGGCGCGGCGGGAAACGCCGCGGCGGTTCCGACAGCGACCGCAAGGCCCGTGGCAAAAACTCCAGAGGCAGAAGCAGGGCATCGGGAAGAAGCGCATTACCCGATGCAGAACCAGTCGGCCCGTTGGCCGACATGCTGGCTGCCGGTGCGAGTGCAGGCAGCGGAGACAACGGCGAAGCGCACAAGGTGATGGCGGCGGAAAATCCCGCCGACCAGATTTCCGAAGCCGCGCTGGAAGAAGAAGGCGATAAAGCAGCCGAGGCCGAAGCCACGGAGGCGAGCGAGGCCAAACCGCGCCGGCGCACACGACGCAAGCCCGCCGCCGACAAATCCTCATCCAAGAGAGCCAAATCCGCACCCGAGGCCGAACCGGTTGCCTTTGCGAAGGAAGACGACGCAGCGGACGAGGACGGAGACGACGCCGGCGAGAATGGCGGCGACAATGGCGGTTCTGGCGGCGATGAAGACGAGCAGATCGAATCCGTCGGCCAGGAGGATGCGCTGGAAGAGGTGCCGCAGCGTTTCAAACCGCGCCGGCAGTACAAGATCCAGGAAGTCGTCAAGCGCCGGCAGATCATGCTGGTGCAGGTCGTCAAGGAGGAACGCGGCAACAAGGGCGCGGCGCTGACAACCTATCTGTCGCTCGCCGGACGCTATTGCGTGCTGATGCCCAATACGGCGCGCGGCGGTGGCATTTCACGCAAGATCACCAATGCGAACGACCGCAAGCGGCTGAAGGCGATCGCGGGAGACCTCGACGTGCCGCAGGGCATGGGCGTAATTCTCAGAACGGCCGGCGCAGCGCGCACCAAGGCCGAGGTCAAGCGCGATTTCGAATACCTTCTGCGGTTGTGGGAGAATGTACGCTCGCTGACGCTGTCGTCTTCCGCGCCGTGCCTGGTCTATGAGGAAGGCAGCCTGATCAAGCGCTCGATCCGCGATCTCTACGACAAGGACACTGGTGAAATCCTTGTCCAGGGCGAGGAAGGCTACCGCGAGGCGAAAGACTTCATGCGCATGCTCATGCCGAGCCATGCCAGGAATGTGAAGCCCCATCTGGAAGACCAGGCGATCTTCTCGCGGTTTGGCGTGGAAGCCCAGCTCGACCGGCTGCTGACACCGCAGGTGACGCTGAAATCGGGCGGTTATCTGGTCATCAACCAGACCGAGGCACTGGTGTCGATCGACGTCAACTCCGGTCGTTCGACGCGTGAGCATTCGATCGAGGACACCGCCCTGCAGACCAATCTGGAGGCGGCCGAGGAAGTCGCCCGGCAATTGCGTCTGCGTGATCTGGCCGGCCTCATCGTGATTGACTTCATCGACATGGAGGAAAAGCGCAACAACCGTGCCGTCGAAAAGCGGCTGAAGGATGCGCTTAAAAACGACCGCGCGCGCATTCAGGTCGGACGCATCTCGCATTTCGGCCTGCTGGAAATGTCGCGCCAGCGTATCCGGGCCTCCGTCATGGAAAGCACCATGGAGGTGTGCCCGCATTGCAGCGGACTCGGCCATGTGCGCTCGCATGCGTCGATCGCACTGCATGTCTTCCGCGCGATCGAGGACCATGTCTCGCGGCATTCGCGCCATGACGTCGTGGCGAAATGTCCGCCGGACATCGCGCTCGACATTCTCAACCACAAGCGCTCCGGCCTGCTCGATCTGGAACATCGTTATGGCGTCAGGATTTCGATCGAGGGCGATGGAAGCCTGCCCGGCCAGAGCTTCAACATCGAAAAGGGCGAACCGGCAACCGGTGCGCCGGCCGGACCGCGTCCGGCTTCACCCGGCTATGTCGAATTCGAGGACGATGAAGACATCGCCATCGAGGAAAGCCTGGAGGAAGAGGATCAGGCCGAAGCGCGCGACGAGCCGGAGAACGGTTCCGACGATGGCGACCGCGGCAGGAAGCGCCGGCGCAGAAGGCGGCAGCGCGGGCGACGCGGCGGAGAGGACGAGCGCGAGGAAAGTGGCACCGAAGCGGCCAGCGACGAGGCGGAATCCGATGCCATTGATTCGGAGGACGAGGAAGAAGATTCGGGTGGAGAACGGCGCAAGCGCCGGCGCGGCAAGCGCGGAGGCCGCAGGAACCGCCGCATGGCCGAAGCGGAGAGCGGTAAAGACGTCGCTTCCGACAGCGATGAAGCCGAAGACAAGAACGAGGAAGCCGTTGGCGAGGATTCGCCGCTGATCGAGGAAGAGGCCGGAGAGAACGCAGAAGAAAGCGCCGAGCAGATCGAGGCTGTCGAAGAAACTGCCGAAGAGGAAGTTGTTGCAGAGGAGCCTGTCCAGGACGAAATGCAGGCAGACGAAACCGCCGAGTCGTCTTCCCGGCGGCGGACGACACGCCGGCCACGCGGAACCGCGACACAAAATCTGGCCGAGCCTGCCGAAGCGCTGAGCGGACCGGAAGCGAGCGGTGAGAGCGAACTGGAGGAAGGCGGCCGCAAGCGCTCTGGATGGTGGAGCCGCGGCGGAGGTTTCTTCTAGACCAGTCGCGCTTGCGAGGACAAAAAACGGCAGCGATTGCCGGGCAACCGCCGGCAATTGCCGCATTGTCGTCGCAAAACGCTGATTGAAAAGACGCTATTTCAGTCGCGTAACGGACAAATTGCGAAAGCCGGCAACACGGGTCTTTTGTCTTGCAAATGCTCGAAATCACATCTGTTGCGCAGTCTGACACCATGGCTGAAGGGCTTGGGCGTTTCATCACAACCATTCGGCGGGCGGCAAGCCGCTTGTCGTTTCACTTGGCGATCCTTGCCGCCTGCATGTGCGGGATCCTGATATTCAATTCGGCACCGGCGCTGGCGAAAAGCAAAAAAACCAGCCTGCCCCTCGTCCGCGATGCGGAGATCGAGGCGCTGCTGAAGGATTACACCAAACCCATTTTCCGGGCTGCCGGTTTCGGCAAGGGGGCAGTCGACGTCTATCTTATCAATGACGACAGCTACAACGCTTTCGTCACCGGCAGGCGGATGTTCATCAATACCGGCGCGATCGAGGCGTCGGAAACTCCCAACGAGATCATTGGCGTATTGGCGCACGAGACCGGCCATGTGCTGGGCGGTCACCAGTTCCGCATGCGCGACCGCGTCGACAAGGCGAAAATCCTCGGCGCACTTACGATGCTGGCAGGCGCCGGCGCCGCCGCGCTCGGCGGCGATGTCGGTGCGGCGGCCGGACCGGCGCTTGCACTGGGCAGTCAATCGTCAATCGTTCGCGGCCTTCTCGCCTACCAGCGTTCGGAAGAGACAGCCGCCGACAACACCGCCATTGAGCTTCTGGACAAAACCCATCAATCCGCGGCCGGCATGCTCAACACCTTCGAACGCTTCTCGCAGGAGCTTCTGTTCTCGGGCAGACGCGTCGATCCCTTTCTGCAAAGCCATCCGATGCCGCGTGAACGCATTGCGCTATTGGAAAAAAACGCCCACGAAAGCCCCTATTTCAACGTCAAGGACCCACCCGGTCTGCAACTGCGCCACGATATGGCCCGCGCCAAGATCGCTGCCTATACCGGCCGGGCCGGAGAACTGCAGAAGCTGTTCCACAACGATCCGCAAGGACCGGCGGCGCGATACGGCCTTGCCATCTCATTGTATCTGCACGGATCGGCCTCCCAGGCGCTTCCCATTCTCAACCGCTTGATCAAGGAGCAGCCAAACAATCCGTATCTTTATGAAATGAAAGGCGAAATTCTTCTCATTTCAGGAAAGGCACGGGAATCCATGGCGGCCTATCAAAAGGCTGTGCGCCTCGACCCCTACAAGACCGGGCTGATCCGCGTCCAACTCGGCCATGCCATGCTGGAGACCTACGACAAGTCACTGGCGGGCAAGGCTATCATAGAGATCAAGTCCGGGCTCAGCCGCGACCCGACCAATTCCAGCGGCTACGCACTGCTGGCGCGGGCCTACTCATCGATCGGCAAAGAAGACATGGCGCGTTCGGCCGCGGCGGAGGAAGCCTATTACGCCATGCGGATCAAGGATGCCAAGCGGCTCGCCCACATGGCTCAACCAAAATTGAAGCACGGTTCGCCCGAATGGCTTCGAATGCAGGACATTATCGATTATAAGCCTCCCAAGAAGTGACAAGTCCCCGAGCGGCAAGCGTGCGGCGCGGACATCCAAGGAGTTCACACATGGTTTGGTCATCTTTCAGGACCGGTTTCATAGCCTTCACGGCAGTACTGGCTACGGCGACGCTTGCGCTGCCGCAAAAGGCAAGCGCGTTCGACGACGCCGAAAAGGCTGAAATCGGCCAGATCATTCATGATTACCTGCTGGCCAATCCCGAGGTCATGGTGGAAGTCCAGAACGCCCTGGAACAGCAGCGCGAGGCCAAACGCGTCGCAGCCCAGCGGGAAACGCTGAAGGACAATCACGACGAGATCTACTCGACCAAGGACCAGATCGAGATCGGCAATCCTGACGCCAAGGTCACTGTTGTCGAGTTCTTCGATTACAATTGCGGCTTCTGCCATCGCGCGCTCAGCGACATGAACCGCCTGGTCAAGGAAAACGACAATCTGCGCTTCATCCTCAGGGAATTCCCGATCCTCAGCCCGCAATCGCTGGAGGCCCACAAGATCTCCATCGCCTTTTCCAACATGATGCCGGACAAGGCGGCGGAATTCCACCGTGCGCTGCTCGGCGCAGACGGCCGCAAGGATGGCGAGATGGCGCTCGATCTGGGCGTGTCGCTGGGCGCCGATCGCGAAAAGCTCAAGGCAGCTTCCGAAGCGCCGGAGGTAATGGCCGCCATCCGCGAGTCGCACAAGCTGGCCGACGGTCTGGGCATCACCGGTACGCCGTCCTATGTGATCGGGGACGAGGTGGTGTTCGGCGCGGTGGGATTCGACAATCTCGCCGACAGAATCGCCCAACTCGGTTCCTGCGGCAAGGTGAACTGCTAGCCGCCATAACCACCAGGATATAGAAGCCGGCCCGGCAGGCTTGCCGGGCCGGCTTTGTGCCTATAGCGCCCCAATGGGCTTTTCAGCCGCATGACCAGCCGATATAAGAGCGCGCGCAGACAGACGCGCGCCAGACAATCGCAGCGCCTCAAAGCCGATTTGGTGGCGGCAAAAAGAACCTTCAAGGCAGGACACTTCACGGCAATGACAAAAAAGGCGATTGACCAGGAACTGATCCGGGATCTGGCGGCATTGCTGAAAGAAACCGACCTTTCGGAAATCGAGGTCGAGCAGGATGATTTCAGGGTCCGCGTGGTGCGCCACATCCAACCGCAACCGATTCAGGTCGCTGCTCCCTCTGCCGCCGTCAAAGCTCCGGTTGCGGAGGACGAAAAGCCGGCGCAGGCCGCCGACCCTTCAAAGCACCCTGGCGCCGTAACCTCGCCCATGGTCGGCACTGCCTACCATTCGCCCGCGCCGGACGCCAAGCCCTTCGTCACGGTCGGCGACGCGATCAAGTCCGGCCAGACCGTGATGATCGTCGAGGCGATGAAGACCATGAATCAGATACCGGCGCCGAACAGCGGAACGGTGACGGCCATTCTCGTCGAGGACGGCCAGCCGGTCGAATATGGCGAGCCGCTGCTGATCATCGAATAGCCGGCAAGCGGGCTTTTTGAGATGTTCAACAAGGTCCTCATTGCCAATCGCGGTGAAATCGCCCTCCGGGTCCTGCGCGCCTGCAAGGAACTCGGCATCGCAACGGTGGCGGTTCACTCCACCGCGGATTCGGAAGCCATGCATGTGCGCCTTGCCGATGAAAGCGTATGCATCGGGCCGCCGCCGGCACGCGATTCCTATCTCAATATCCACGAGATCCTGGCCGCCTGCGAGATAACCGGCGCCGACGCCATCCATCCGGGATACGGGTTCCTGTCGGAAAACGCCAAATTCGCCGAAATCCTGGAGGCGCACGACATCGTCTTCATCGGCCCGTCGGCAGAACACATCCGCATCATGGGCGACAAGATCGAGGCGAAGAACACGGCAAGGCGCCTTGGCATTCCGGTCGTGCCGGGTTCCGAGGGAGCGGTGACCGACGAGGACACAGCGCGCGGCATTGCCGAGGAAATCGGCTATCCGGTGCTGATCAAGGCGGCTTCCGGCGGTGGCGGGCGCGGCATGAAGGTCGCGCGCTCGCAGGCCGATCTTGGCGAAGCACTGCACACCGCGCGCTCTGAAGCCAAGGCCGCCTTCGGCGACGATGCTGTCTATATCGAGAAATATCTCGGCCAGCCCCGTCATATCGAAATCCAGGTGATGGGCGACGGCAAGGGCGGCGGCGTGCATCTGGGCGATCGCGACTGCTCGCTGCAGCGCCGCCACCAGAAAATTCTGGAAGAAGCCAATTCGCCGGCGCTCAATGGCGAGGAGCGCAAGAGAATGGGCGATATCTGTGCAAATGCGGTTCGCGAACTGGGCTATGCCGGCGCGGGCACGGTGGAATTCCTTTACGAAAACGGTGAATTCTACTTCATCGAAATGAACACGCGGCTGCAGGTCGAGCATCCGGTGACCGAGATGATCACCGGCATCGATCTGGTCAACGAACAATTGCGCGTGGCGTCGGGTGGCGGATTATCGTTCACTCAGGAGGACGTGACTTTTTCGGGCCACGCCATCGAATGCCGCATCAACGCCGAACATCCTGAGACCTTCGTACCGTCGCCGGGACGCATCAGCTATTACCACCCGCCGGGCGGGCTTGGCGTGCGCGTCGATTCGGGTGTCTATCAGGGCTATTCGATCCCGCCTCATTACGACAGCCTGATCGGCAAGCTGATCGTGCACGGGCGCAACCGCGTCGAATGCCTGATGCGCCTGCGCCGCGCGCTCGACGAATATGTCGTCGACGGCATCAACACCACGCTGCCGCTGTTCCGCGAACTGGTCTCCAACACCGACATTCAGGACGGCCATTACAACATCCACTGGCTCGAACATTATCTGGCGCAAAAGGCCTGAGCGGGCTGACGGAAGTAGTTTCCGTAAGGTGATGTTGCCTAAATCGTCGCGTCAGACAATATTACGCTCTTTGGGGCAAACAACTGTCATTCCAACAATGACCGGTTCACAGGACGTACTCCTCGACATTACACCGCAGGTGCTGCTCAAGGCCTATGCCTGCGGCATCTTTCCGATGGCCGAATCGGCGTCCGATCCGGGCCTGTTCTGGGTCGAGCCGGAACTGCGCGGCATCATTCCGCTCGAAAAGTTCCACATACCGCAATCGCTAAAGAAGGTGATGCGGCGCAACCCGTTCACCGTGACCGTGAACAAGGCCTTCGAGGCGGTGGTCGAGGCCTGCGCCCAATCGACGCCGGAACGGCCCAAAACCTGGATAAACGGGCGCATTCGCCGGCT
>JAJDOK010000019.1 GCA_022340185.1 Salaquimonas sp.
GCAAGGCCGCGAACTTCTCCTCGATGGCGAAATCGGTTGCGACGACCGCCTCGCCAGCGTCCACCCGGGCGAGATATTCGCCCATGCGATGATAGGCTTGCGGGCCAACGACCAGATCGACGACAGGCGCGCGGGCGACGATTTCGTGGCCTTCCGCCTGCGCAACGCAGCCGGCGACGACGATGTTCGTCTGCTTGCCATCGGCGGCCCTCGCCTGCTTGAGCTGGCGCAGACGGCCAAGCTCGGAATAGACCTTTTCGGCCGCCTTTTCACGGATATGGCAGGTGTTGAGGACGATGAGGTCGGCGTCTTCCGGCGTCTCGGTTGGCGCATAGCCCTCGCGCGCCAGCACATCGCCCATGCGCTGCGAATCATAGACGTTCATCTGGCAGCCATAGGTCTTGACGAAGACCTTGCGGCCGGAAGGCCGGCCAGCAGTCTGGCCGTCCGGTACGGTCGCGGCAAGGGTTTCAGGTTTGGTGGGCGCGTTCATGCGAATTTCCTGCTTTCGGTCGGGGTTCTATCGCCAGGCGAGCCGGCCATCAAGCTCGCTCGCGCATGCGCATGGCCTCGGCGTAGGCCACACGGACGCGTTGATGCATCTCGGCGGCGATCTGCTTGCGCCCGATATCGGCGGTGAAGGTCGAGGCCTCGCCGAAGATCACTTCCACGTCGAAGGCGCCATTGAGAACGAAGGTGAGAAGATGAGGCACGAGCGGCACATCGCCTGGCCACGCTGCATAGTACTGGTGGAAGCGGCCAAGCGGCAGTCCGTGCAACCTGGTGTAGGCGACCGCCACGGGCTGGACGGTAACACTTTCAAGCCGTGGCCCGTCGAGCGCGGCATGAACGGCGCCGAACAATGCAGACTTGAACGGGCCGATACGATGACCGTCGCCGGTCGTGCCCTCGGCGAACAGCACCATGGAGTCGCCGCCGGCGAGCCTGCGGGCGATGGTGTCGGTCTGATAGACACTGTCGAGGCGGCGGGTTCGGTCGATAAAAACGCTGCGCTGCAACCAGGCGAGCAGGTTGAAGCCGGGCCAGGTCCGCACCTCCCGTTTGGCAATGAAGCAAAGACGCATGACGCTTCCCAGCACCATGATGTCCGACCATGACAGATGGTTGGAGACGATGAGCAGCGAATCGGTTTCGGGTCGCGTGCCGCGGACATGGACGCGAACGCCGATCAAACGCAGCACCATGCGGTGCCACAGCACGGGAACCACACGGGCCAGCGGAGGATTGAACCACATGCCGAAAATCTGCAGCGGTATCATCACCAGTGTTGCCGGCAGCAGAACCAGAAGCGCAAGAAAGAGTCGGATTGTCGCTGTCATGTGTGACCGACGGCTGCATCGGCTATCCGGCGCAGGCTTCGGCCGGGTGGCCCGATTCTCGGGTCTAGCGAAGAACAAGTTCCATGACAAGCGCGCTTGGCGGAGCGTTGAGCGGCGGCGAAGAGGTGTGCCCCACGGCCGATTTGTCGCCTTCGACATGGGAAGCGTAATAGGCCTTGCGTTCGCCGACCTTGCGAAAGCCCAGCGCGCGGTAGAGCGCCAAAGCGGCCGAGTTTCTCTCGCTGACCTCAAGGAACAGCCGCTCGACACGGTCGCGTTGCAGGCGGCGGATTGCCTCGTCCATCAACGCGCAGCCCGCGCCCTTGCCACGCGCGGCAGGCGCAACGGCAATGGTGATAATCTCGGCTTCCTTGCCTGTGGTGCGCACCAGCACAAAGCCGAGCGGTTCTGAATCGCCCTCGCGGCGCACGACAAGACCGGCCATGCCGCCACGAAGCATCCCGTGCAGCGTGTCGGCATCCCAGCCATGGGGAAAGCTCGCTTCATGAATTTCGGCGAGCGCCACGAGATCGTCCTCGCTGGCCTCGGTCACGAAATAGGACGGTTTCGACCTCTGCCACCAGAGCCACCAGAACATGGAATCGCGCCCCCGTAACTGACCACTCAGGCCCGCGCCAGCGCGAAGCCGGATTGCGGCTTGGCATCGGGCGGACGCAGGTAAAGCGGTTCGGGTCTGGTGTCCGTATCGAGCGCGGTCGCGCCGAGGCGGCCATAGGCGGCGATCGGCGCGGCGGCAAGTTCATGGACGATGGGCAGATCGCGGCCGGTGGCCTCGATCACCCGCCGCGCGCCCGAGCCGCAAATCCGGATGTCAACACTGTCCGGCACCATCGCCGCGATGGCTTCATAGCTGGCGACGAACGGCGTTTGCGGGAAAACATCGCTACCGAAAAATTGCGCATAGGCTTCGCCGCGCCGAGCGTCGAGCGCGACGAGCAGGGAAGTTTCGGGCTTCATTTGAGGTTCCGCAACCATCCTCAAGGCGTCGAGCGCACAGATGCCCACCACCGGCACGCCAAGGCCAAGAGCGATACCGCGCGCGGCAGCAAGGCCAACGCGTACACCGGTGAAACTTCCTGGACCGACCGAGACGGCAACTCTGTTGACATCCTCGTAGCCGATGACCGCCTTGGCCAGCACTTCGCCAATCATGTCCATCAGCCGCTCGGCGTGGCCGCGGCCGATATCCTGCGTTCGTTCCGCGACAATCGTATCGGTGTCGCTGTCATGCAGCGCGGCGGCGCAAAGATGCGCGGAAGTGTCGATTGCCAGCGTGATCATCAGCCGCAACAAATCCCGCCGCGCGCCGGAAAAGTCGACCCCGAAATTGGTCGCAAGAGAGGATTCACGCGGTTTTTTGCGGTCGAAAGCGGCAAAGGCCGGCTCAGACCGCCTCAACCTCGCGCACTTCGGGAATGAAGTGCTGGAGCAGGTTCTGGATGCCGTATTTCAGTGTTGCGGTCGAGGACGGACAGCCCGAGCAGGCACCCCGCATGTAGAGATAGACAGTGCCATCCCTGTAGCCACGAAACGTAATGTCGCCGCCATCCTGGGCAACGGCGGGGCGCACCCTGGTGTCGAGCAGTTCCTTGATGGTCTCGACAATCTGGCCGTCTTCCTCTCCGAAGAATTCCTCACTTTCGGATGCGGCCTGCGACGCATCCTCGACGACCGGGCGTCCGGAAGCATAGTGCTCCATGATCGCACCCAGAATGGCCGGCTTCAGATGCGGCCAGCCCATGCCGCTCCCGTCGTCATCTTCCTTGGTCACGGTGATGAAATCGTCGCCCAGAAAGACCCCGGTGACGCCCGGAATTTCGAACAGACGCAAGGCGAGCGGCGAACCGGCGGCATCTTCTGGCGCGCGATAATCGGCCGGATCACCGGGCAAAACCGCCTTGCCGGGAAGGAATTTCAGCGTGGCGGGGTTGGGCGTGGCTTCGGTCTGGATGAACATGGTTTGGTCTCCGCACGTCTTTCCCGGTTCAAGGCCGGGAGGAATGCATGATGCAGTCTGGATCCAGTTTGGAATCGTTCAAAACAGTAACATAGTCATGTTGGGTCCGCCATCAAGCCGCTCACGGCAAAAACAGGATCAGGCCACGGCCTCGATGTCGGCGTCCGACAGATCGGAGGGCACGATGGTAACAGGGATCGGGAAGGCGGCGCTGCGACCGGCGATCGAGGAGACGAGCGGACCGGGACCCTCCTTGCCCTCGCCGGCAGCGAGCACCAGTATCGCGATGTCGCGGTCTTCCTCGATGAGCTTGTAGATCTCATCGACGATCTTGCCCTCGCGAACAACGAGCTCAGGATCGATATTGGCCTTCTCGCGGGCGTATTGAGCATATTTGTCGAGCGCGGAATCGGCTTCCTCGCGCGCCTCGGCACGCATGATCTCCTCGACGCCGATCCAGTGCTGGAAATCGCCCGGCGGGGAGATAAAGACGAGCACCAGCCCGCCGCCCGTCTTGGCGGCGCGTCTGCCCGCATAAAGCACGGCACGCCCGCATTCGGGCGTCGCGTCGATGACCGCCAGGAATTTGCGCTTATGGCCTTCCTGGAAACTTTGCCGCTTGCTTACCATGTGCGCATTTAGCCCTTCGTCGGCGCCAAGTACAAGACTTGACAGATGCGCGGATTGACCCGCAGTGCAGTGCGCTCAGTCGCCGAGGAAACCGACGATCCGGCGCACCTCCTGCATGGTTTCGCGCGCGATAACGCGGGCTCGCGCGGCGCCGTCGGCCAGGATGGCGTCGATTTCCACCGGATTGTCGAGCAGGCGGCGCATCTCGGCGTTGATCGGCGCGAGCTTTTCCACCGCCAGATCGGCAAGCGCCGGCTTGAATACCGAGAACGGCTCGCCGGCGAATTGCTCGATGACCGAAGCCTTGTCGATTTCGGCAAGCGCGGCATAGAGGCCGACGAGATTTTCGGCCTCCGGGCGGCCGGCAAGTTCTTCCAGCGTGGCCGGCAGCGGCTCCGGATCGGTCTTGGCCTTGCGAATCTTTTTCGCGATGTCGTCGGCCGAATCGGTCAGATTGATGCGCGACAGATCGGAAGCGTCCGATTTCGACATCTTCTTGGTGCCGTCGCGGAGACTCATGACGCGCGTCGCCGGCCCCTCGATGACGGGATCGGTCAGCGGGAAATAATCCGTATCCAGTTGCAGCCTGGCGATCGATTCAGCGAAATCGTTGTTGAATTTCGCCGCGATGTCGCGCGTCAATTCCAGATGTTGCTTCTGGTCGTCGCCGACCGGTACATGGGTGGCGCGATAAACCAGGATATCGGCGGCCATCAGCGTGGGATAGGCGAACAGGCCGACGGAAGCATTCTCGCGGTCCTTGCCGGCCTTTTCCTTGAATTGTGTCATGCGGTTGAGCCAGCCCATGCGCGCCACGCAGTTGAAGATCCAGGCCAGTTCGGCATGTTCGACGACCTGGCTCTGGTTGAAGACGATATGCCTGGCCGGATCGATGCCCGAAGCGATGAAGGCGGCCGTCACCTCGCGTGTGTTGTTGGCGAGTTCGGCGGGACCGCCCCAGACCGAGAACGGCTGGGTGATCGCATGCAGATCGACGACGCAATAGATGCATTCATGGCTTTCCTGCAGCGCCACGAATTTGCGGATGGCGCCCAGATAATTGCCCAGATGCAGATTGCCGGTCGGCTGCACGCCGGAAAAAACACGGTTGTTCGGCTGGCTCATGGCAGGGAAGTCCGTATCGGTAAAGCGGAAAAATTCGCGCGGGTTATGACCGAGGCGGGCGGCAAGCGCAAGCGGCAGGCAAGCAAGAATGGGTTTCCCGTCTCATTGGGCGCGGCGACGGATGAACAGCCCCAGCAGACGGTCGCGCTCCACCGCGCCGGTCGCGATCACGATGGCGAAATAGACAAGCGCGGCGCCGGCAACAACCGCGAGCACCGTCAGTGCCCGGATGATGAAACCCGCTTCCAGCATGGTAGCGCCGAGATAGCGGCTGGCAGCGACCAGCAATCCCGCCATGACCAGATTGGCGAGCGCGATCAGGCCGAGGCGGCGTAGGGTAACGGCGGAAGGCCGGAACAGGTTCCGGTGCCACAGGGCAATGGCGAGCAACAGGGCATTGACCCAACCGGCGATCGAAGTGGCGATGGCGATGCCGGTCACCCCGATCAGCGGAAACAGGATGAGGCTGCCGGTGATATTGGTCGCCGCATTGGCGCCGGCAAACCACATCGGCGTCTTCATGTCCTCACGGGCATAAAAACCCGGCCGGAAAATCGAGATCAGGGTGAAGGCGGGCAGGCCGATGGCGAAGGCACGCAGGACTTCGGCAGTGATGAGCGTGGTCTCGCGGGCGAACGCGCCACGTTCATAGACCAACGCCACAAGCGCTTCGGGAATCAGCGCAAAGCCGATCGCTGCGGGAACTGTCAGCCCGAGGCCGAATTCCAGACTGCGGTTCTGCAGATGCGCGGCATCATCGAAATCGCCTGCCTTCAGCGAGCGGGAAAGTTCGGGCAGCAGCACCACACCGATGGCGATGCCGATGACGCCGAGCGGCAATTGGTTGATGCGGTCGGCATAGTTGATGATCGCGATCGCACCGTCCTGGGCCGAGGCGATGTTCTGACCGACCAGAAGATTGATCTGGGTAATGCCGCCGGTGATCGCCGCGGGCAATGCCAGCCACAACAGCCGGCGCACCTGCGGTGTCAGCGCGGGCGCCCTGAAGGACATGGCGAAGCCCTCGCGATGGACGCCATAGAGCAACAGGGCGAGCTGGAGCAGGCCGGAAACCAGCACCGACCAGGACAGGAGCAGGCCGACATCCTCGCCGGCAAGGCCGATGATCAGGCCGCCGGCAAGGGCGGCGATCAATACGATATTGAGCAGGACAGGCGCGAGTGCGGCCAGGAAATAGCGCCGGAAGGAATTCAGGATGCCGGAGAGCATCGCCACCAGCGACATGGCGGCAAGATAGGGGAACATGATCCGGCCATAGGTCACGGTGACAGCGAATTTCGACGAGGCCGGATCGAACTGCGCGGCGATGATCGTGCTGACCAGGAACGGCATGAAGATCATGGCGATGGCGCTGAGCAGGATCAGGATGAACAGAAGTGCGGAGAGAACCTGCTCGGCAAAACGGCGCGCCGCCTCACCGCCATCGCCTTCCAGTTCCTTGGCGAAAAGCGGCACGAAAGCTGAGTTGAAAGCGCCTTCGGCGAAAAGACGGCGAAACAGGTTGGGGAAACGGAAGGCGGCATAAAAGGCATCGGCGACCGGTCCGTTGCCGAGAGCGGCGGCGATCATCGCCTCACGGAAGAAACCGAGAACCCGGCTGGCCAGCGTAGCCGAGCCGACCGTGGAAAATTTACCGATCAGGCTCATGGCTGTTTCAGGCCGTCCTGCGCGACTGCGCATCGGCGGCAGCTCGTCCGGACTGAGCTTTTTTAGCCTGATCCTGCTTGGCGTGGGGCCGTTTGGCTGAAGTTTGCTTGGCGGATTCCGGCTTTGCGGTTGCCTGATTGTTGGGAACCAGCATGGCCATGACCTCGTCGATGATCCTGTGCTGGCGGTTGGTTCCGGTGATCTTGTGACCCACCAGGTCGACCACATAAAAGACGTCGATGACCTTTTCGCCGAAGGTGGCGATATGGGCCGAGTCGATGTTGAGGTTGAGGTCGGCGATCACCCTCGTGATATCCGACAGCAGGCCGTGCCGGTCGAGACAGGTCACTTCGACGACGGTGGAACCATCCGACAGATCGTTGTCGATGACGACGGATGGTTTGACCGAAAAGGCCCCGGCGGAACGGCGCGGCTTGGTGCGGCTTGCGATGATCTCCGGCAGGCGGACCTCGCCGGAAAGGACCTGCTCGATCATCTTGCCGATCTTGGCAGCGCGGCGCAATTCGTCATCCTCGATGACGAATTCGCGGTTGATGTAGATGGTGTCGAGGGCGCGGCCGTCGGAGGTGGTGTGGATCTTGGCGTCGGCGATGTTGGCGCCGGCCGCAGCACAGGCCCCGGCGATGATCGACAGCAGGCGCGGGTGGTCGGGCGCCAGTACGGTGATCTCGGTGATCTCCTCGAATTGGCGGCAATGCACATCGGTCGCCAGCTTCTTGCCGGAGACATCGCTCGCGCGCAGGAATTCCATGTGGGTGCGCTGGGTCTCCGGATCGGTCGACAGGAAATAGGCCGAGTAGGGCAGGCTGAGATAGTGTGCCCGGTCCTTCTCGCTCCAATCGATGAGCGAATCGGCCAGCATGTTGCGGGCGGCGCGCACGCGCGGACGGCGCTCGGCCTGCGAGAAGCCGCCGGTCAGCACCGGTTCGGTCTCGTAATACAGGGTGCGCAGCAACTGCCCCTTCCAGCCATTCCACACGCCTGGCCCGACGGCGCGGATATCGCAGACGGTCAGGACCAGCAGATAGCGCATGCGCTCCAGCGTCTGCACGGTGGCGGCAAAATCCTTGATGGTCCTGGGGTCGGAAAGATCGCGCGACTGCGCCACCATCGACATGACGAGATGATCGCGGACCAGCCAGGCGACGAATTCGGCCTGGCTCTCGCTCATGCCGAGACGGGGGCAGAGCTGACGGGCGATGCGCTCGCCAGCGATCGAATGATCCTCCTTGCGGCCCTTGGCGATGTCATGCAGCAAAAGCGCGACATAAAGCACCTGGCGGTCCTTGATGAAGGGCAGGATCTCGCCTGACAGCGGATGGTCCTCCACCAGGGTGCCGTTCTCGATGCCGGCAAGCACGCCGACGGCCCTGAGCAGGTGTTCGTCGACGGTGTAGTGGTGGTACATGTTGAACTGCATCATCGCCACGACCTTGCCGAAGGCCGGTATGAAGCGTCCCAGCAGGCCGGATTCGTTCATCTTCCTGAGCAATTGCTCCGGGCGCTTGCGCGAGGTCAGGATGTCGAGGAAAAGCCGGTTTGCCTCGTCATTGGCGCGCAATTCCCTGTCAACCAGCTTCAGCGATTTGGAAACGAGGTGCAGGGCATCGGGGTGAAAATCGAGATCGTTGTCGTCGGCCAGCTTGAACAGGCGAATCATGTTCACCGGATCGCGCCTGAAGACCTCGTCATCGACGATGTTGATGCGGCCGCGCTCGGAGAAGAAATCGAGCGTGCCGGCTATTTTCTTCCTGCGGTGGCGCAGTGAACGGATGAAGCCGCCGACGCCGCCGTTCACCGATTTCGCATCCTGCTCCTCGAGCTGGGCGCAGACGATCATGGTCAGATCGCCAACCTCCTTGGCCATCAGGAAGTAGTGCTTCATGAAGCGCTCGACATCGAGCAGGCCGGCATGGCTGATGTAGCGCAGCTTGGCGGCCAGTTCGCGCTGGATATCGAAGGACAGGCGATCCTCGGCCTTGCCGGTGAGGAAATGCATGTGGCAACGCACCGTCCACAAAAAGTCCTCCGCACGCCGGAATCGGCGGAATTCGGAACGAGTGAACAGGCCTGCCTCGACCAGTTGCGAAGCGTGGTCGACCTGGAAGACATATTTGCCGATCCAGAACAGCGTATGCAGGTCTCTGAGGCCGCCCTTGCCGTCCTTGACGTTGGGTTCGACCAGATAGCGCGATTCGCCGGCGCGGCGGTGACGCCGGTCGCGTTCGGCCAGTTTGGCGGCGATGAATTCGGTCGCGGTGCCGGCGACCACTTCGTCGCGGAAACGGTTGGCGAGTTCGTCGCACAATTCCTTGGCGCCCCAGATGAAGCGCGCTTCCAGAATCGAGGTGCGGATCGTCATGTCGGCCTTGGCCTGGCGAATCGATTCATCGATATTTCGCGTAGCGTGGCCAACCTTGAAGCCCATGTCCCAGAGCATGTAGAGAACGTATTCGACGACGGCCTCTCCCCAAGCTGTCTGCTTGTAGGGTAGCACGAACAGCAGATCGATATCGGAGCCCGGCGCCAGCATGCCGCGGCCATAGCCGCCGACTGCGACAATCGCCATGCGCTCGCCCATGGTCGGGTTCTTCACCCGATAGACGTGGGTTACGGCGAAATCATAGATAACGCGGATGATCTCGTCCTGGAGATCGGAGATGCGCCGGGCACAGCGCGTGCCCTTGCCGTCGGCATCGAGAAGCGCCCGGGCCCGCTCCCTGCCCTCTTCCGAAGCCTGCTTGAGGATATCGAGAACCTGGACACGAACCTTCGCCGACGAGCCGTCATTGCTGTCGGAGGTGAGTTCGGTCAGCTGGCTGCGGATCGCCTTGGCATCAATCAGCTGGTCGGTCAGGCTGGTATCATGCGCCGTCATGGCGGCGTATTTATCCTGAATCGCAGTTGATGGATACAGCGCCGGCTTGCCTGAGGTCAGGCTTCGCCGGATTCACCCTTGCCGGTCTCGGCACCGGTGACCGCTTCGTCCGCCTTCGGGGCGGCCTTCGGACCACCTTTCGAGACGCCGACGAGCGCCGGACGCAGCACCCGATCGCCAATGACGTAGCCGTCCTGGACAACCTGCGAGACCGTATTGGCCGGCACCTGCACGTCCTGGACCTCGAACATCGCCTGATGGAAATTGGGATCGAAGCGCTCGCCGGCCGGCGAGATACGCTTCACGTCGTGCTTTTCCAGCCCCTGCAGCATGGCACGCTCGGTCAGCTCGACACCCTCGATCAGGGCTGCGACGCCCGGATCGGCGGCCTCGCGCGTCTCTTCCGGCACGGCTTCGAGCGCACGGCGCAGATTGTCGGAAACGGCGAGCATTTCGCGGGCGAAGCCGGCGATCGAATATTCACGCGCCTCGACAACGTCCTTGGCGGTACGCTTGCGCAGGTTTTCCATCTCGGCGGCAAGACGTATCAGCTTGTCCTGCGCCTCGGCTTTATCCGCCTCCACACGTTCCAGTTCGGCGCGCAGGAATTCCAGCGGATCGGCAAAGCCGGAGGTTTCGTTGTCGTCTGCCGCCTCGGCTTTGTCCTGCGCTTCCTTTTCAAGCGATGCCTTGTGCGGCCTGGCCGCATGTTTGGCGTCCTGATGTCCGGTTTTTTCCGCCATCATCAATCCCATGGGTTCAAGTATCGGAAAGTTGCCACGGATATCTGCGTTCAAGGGTCAAAAATCAACCCCCCAGAACCTCCGGATAAGGGCGAGGGTTCAGCGCAGCAGTCGGGAGACGACCTGCGCGGTGAAATCGACCATCGGCACGATGCGCGCATAGTTGAGGCGGGTCGGGCCGATAATGCCGAGCGCGCCGATCACCCGCTGGTTGCCGTCGCGATAGGGCGCGACGACGATGGAGGAACCGGAAAGCGAGAACAGCTTGTTCTCCGAGCCGATGAAAATGCGCACGCCCTCGCCGTCCTCGGTCAGTTCGAGCAGTCTGAGGAAATTCTCCTTGGCTTCCAGTTCGTCGAAAAGGACGCGGATGCGCTCGATCGAATCGGCGGTGTGGATGTCGCCGAGCAGGTTGGCGTGACCGGTAACGATAAGGCTCGCCGGTTCGCTTTCGGTGCTGCCGGCCCAGACCGCGACGCCAGCCTCGACAAGCTGGTCGGCCAGCACGTCGATCTCGCGTCGGGCGGCTTCCCGCAGCCGGCCCAGTCTCGCCTTCGCCTCGCCAATGGTACGCCCGGCAATGTTGGCGTTGATGAAATTGGCGGCCTCGACTAGCGTGGAGGCGGTGACACCGGCCGGCAGTGCGATGATGCGGTTCTCGACCATGCCGTTCTCGCCGACGATGACAACAAGCGCGCGGGTCGGCTCCAAGCGGATGAACTCGATGTGCTTCAGGCGCAAATCGGACTTGGCGGCTACCACAAGTGCGGCCGAATGCGACAGGCCGGAGAGCAGTTGGCCAGCCTCGGCCAGCACCGAATCGAGCGTGCGGCCCTGCGAGGCGGACTGCACCTTGGCCTCGATGACGCTGCGTTCGTCGCTGGTAAGATCTCCGATCTCCAGAAACGAATCGACGAAGAAACGAAGGCCGATCTCGGTCGGCAGACGCCCTGCGCTTGTGTGCGGCGCATAGATGAGCCCCAGCATCTCCAGATCCTGCATGACATTGCGGATCGTCGCGGGCGACAGGTTGATCGGCAGGGTACGCGACAGGGTACGCGAACCCATCGGCTCGCCCGTCTCCAGATAGGATTCGACGATCGAGCGAAAGATGTCCCGCGAACGCTGGTCGAGTTGCTCGATCGCGTTTCTGGCCAGATCCACCCTTCCTGTCGGTGCACTCATGTCGAACTGCCTTCCTGGCAATATTTCGGACTGCCATGTTTCTTCGTAAGAAGAATATAGAGCGCCTGACACGGCACGCAACGCAAGCATCGAGGTGAGGCTCGAATGCCTGTGGGGATTTTGGCTTTGCCTCGCCAGAAGCGAGCGGCTACAAGCGCGAAAAATCGCGCCGGTCAGGAGAATCGCATGCGCCCATCGAAGAGAGAACCCGACGAAATGCGTGCCGTGACGCTCGAGCGCGGCTATTCACGCCATGCGGAGGGTTCCTGTCTGGTCCGTTTCGGCAACACGCATGTGCTGTGCACGGCGTCGCTGGAAGAAAAGGTGCCGCCTTGGCTCAGAGGCGGCGGCAAGGGCTGGGTGACGGCCGAATACGGCATGCTGCCGCGTGCCACCAACGAACGCACGCGCCGCGAGGCGGCGGCCGGCAAACAATCGGGGCGGACGCTCGAAATCCAGCGCCTGATCGGCCGCTCGCTTCGTGCCGTCATCGATCCCGTGGCGCTTGGCGAACGCCAGATCACCATCGACTGCGACGTCATCCAGGCCGATGGCGGCACGCGCACGGCGGCGATCACCGGCGGCTGGGTCGCGCTCAACGATTGCATCAACTGGATGAAGGCGCGATCCATGATCGGCGACAAGGTGATCAAGGATCACATCGCGGCGGTCTCATGCGGTATCTACAAGCAGACGCCGGTGCTCGATCTCGACTATGCGGAGGATTCGACCGCCGAGACCGATGCCAATTTCGTCATGACGGGTTCCGGCGGCATCGTCGAAATCCAGGGCACGGCGGAAGGTACGCCATTTTCCGAGGACGAGTTCACTGCGCTTCTGGGCCTTGCCCGCAAGGGCATCGGTCATCTCGTCGATTTGCAGAAACTGTCCGGCTGAACCTCTGACGGGGCCATGCGCGAACTGAAGAAACTGCTCATCGCGACGCACAATTCGGGCAAGCTCGCAGAATTCCGCGACTTGCTGGCGCCCTATGATCTCGAGGTGACGTCGGCCGGGGAGTTGGGTCTTAATGAGCCCGAGGAAACCGGCACGACGTTTGAGGATAACGCCCGCACCAAGGCCGTCGCGGCCTGCGAAGCGTCCGGCCTGCCTTCACTGTCGGACGATTCCGGTCTTTGCGTCGACGCGCTCGGCGGCCAGCCTGGCGTCTATACGGCCGACTGGGCGGAAAAACCCGGTGGCGGACGCGATTACCTTATGGCGATGCACAAGGTCGAGGACGCGCTTAGTGCCAAGCGCGCGACCACGCCCGACAAGCGCACAGCGCGTTTTGTCGCCATGCTTTGCCTTGCCTGGCCGGACGGCGAAGTCGAATATTTCAAGGGAGAAGTCGAGGGCACGCTGGTGTGGCCGCCGCGCGGCGAAAAGGGGCACGGCTACGATCCGGTCTTCCTGCCCGACGGTTACGCGCAGACCTTCGGAGAGATGGCGACAGGCGCCAAACATGGCTGGGAAGCGGGACGCGGCGATCTCGGCCTGTCGCACCGGGCACGGGCCTTCGCGAAGTTCGCGAAGGAGAAACTCGGGGCAGCCGCTTGATCTGCAGGGAGAGCGGGTCGTGAGCCCGATGGACATGGCCAAAGCTGTGAGAGGTGAAGACGACGCGTTCGGCGTCTACATCCACTGGCCGTTTTGCGCGGCCAAGTGCCCCTATTGCGATTTCAACAGCCATGTCCGCCACAGCGAAGTCGACCAGAAGGTCTTTGCCGAAGCCTATGAGCGCGAGCTGGTGCATATGCGCTCGCTGACCGGTGGCAAGACCGTCACGTCCATCTTCTTCGGCGGCGGCACACCATCGCTGATGGAAGCCGAAACGGTGGTGCGCATTCTCGATGCCGTCGCGTCGAACTGGACTGTCTCCGGTGATGCCGAGATCACGCTGGAAGCCAATCCGACCAGTGTGGAAGCCGACCGGTTCCGGGGGTATCACGCCGCAGGCGTCAACCGCGTTTCGCTCGGCGTCCAGAGCTTCGATGACGAGCAATTGCGCTTTCTTGGCCGGCTGCACGATGTGGCGCAGGCCGAACGCGCGATCGGCCTTGCGCGCGAAATATTTCCGCGCATGTCGTTCGATCTCATCTATGCAAGACCCGGCCAGACGGGTGAACAATGGGAAAGGGAATTGCGCCGAGCGCTGGCGCTTTCGGCCGACCATCTGTCGCTCTACCAGCTCACCATCGAGCCGGGCACGCCGTTTTTCGACCTGCGTGCGCGCGGCAAGATCAGAATTCCCGATCAGGATTCCGCCGCAGAACTCTACGAACTGACTTCCGAAGTGGCGGCCGAAGCCGGTCTGCCGGCCTATGAGATCTCCAACCACGCCGCGCCGGGCGCCGAATGCGCCCACAATCTCGTCTACTGGCGCTATCTCGACTATGCCGGTGTCGGCCCCGGCGCACATGGCAGGCTGACGATCGACGGCGCCAAATGGGCGACAGCGACGCTCAGGAATCCGGAAAGGTGGTGGCAGGATGCCATGGTCGAAGGCCATGGCATGGAGGAGTTCTCGCAACTTCTGCCGATGGAAGCCGCCGACGAGATGCTTCTGATGGGCCTGAGGTTGAGCGAAGGTGTCGACACAGCACGGTTCGCGGCCATGGCCGGCATTGACCTGGATGAAAAACGGGTCGCGTTCCTCGAAGGCGAGGGTTTCATCGAACGCCTGGGGCAGGACCGGCTCAGGGCAACACCGGCCGGCTTCCTCGTGCTCGATGCGATCGTCGCCGATCTGGCGGCGTAAGCGCTCGGATCAAAACGCCGTTCGCGAAAAGGATTTCGGCGCCGGTGACAACAGCTCCGGCTTGCCGTCAACCACGCGATAGATGGCCAGACCCCGTTCGGCCGTGCCATCGGCGCGCAGACGGAAAATGCCATTTATGCCAGTGAAGCCGCGGGGATTTTCCAGCATCGCCTGGGTGAAACCGGTGAAACTGCCACCGCTTTGACGGACCAATTCGATGGTCAGTGTCACGGCGTCATAGCCAAGTCCGGCCCACACACCGGGCTTGGTGCCATAGGCTTTTTGGTACCGATCGGCAAAGGTTTCAAAATTCGAAAGGTCGCGGCCCGGATAGATCGCGTTTTCAAGCATCGGATTGTCGAGCTTGACCGTCTCCCACAGGCCGGAGCCGAGAACTGTCTTGCCGATGGTTTTTGCCTGGGCGCGGCGGAAATTCAGCATGATCGCATTGGGAACCTGGCCACCTTCGGGAATATAGATCGTGTCGAAGGTGTCGAGCTGGCCAGCCACCTTCGTCACCACCTGCTCGATCGAATCGCTGGAATGGTCATATTTGACGACGAGAAGATTGGCCCCGGCAGCACCGACAAGCTGGCGCAATATGCCTTCCCTGATTGTGCCTTCCGAACTGTTCGGCAGGATGGCGAGGAAAGAGCGCTTGCCCTGCGACAGGGCGAAATTGATGATGCGCCTGGTGTCGTCCTGCGGCGTGAACGACAGCAGATAGACGCCGCGACGCGCGACCGTCGTGTCGGTGGAAAAGGCGATCATGGTGCGTCCGGCCGGCAGCGTGATGGCGGATGCGGCGCTGACGCTCGCGGAAAACACCGGGCCGAGGATGAGGCTCGAACCCTCAAGCACCGCCTCGTTGGCAGCGGCCTGCGCGCCTGCGGCCTGGCCGGCAGTGTCCTTGATGACGATCTGGATCGTGTCCTGGCCGAAATCCTGCAACGCAAGCAGCGCCCCATTGCGCAGTTCCTGCGCGACAGCGGCGCCGTTGCCGGGCGCCGTTTTCGGCAGCAGCAGCGAAACGCGCACCGCGCCGCCGCCGAAGATCTCGCCATTGGGATTGGGTGTCGGCGTGGTCTGTGTCGGCTGGCTGCCCAGGACCGTGTTGCGATCGACACCGAGATTGGTTGACTTGCAGGCAGACAGGACGGCGAGGCCGAGCAGAAGCATGATCGCTGCCCGCAAGACGGATGCAGGCGCAAAGCGACCGGCAACAGCCCACCGCAACACAACGCTCATCGACACAGTCCCCAACCGGTATCTTGTTCCAATCCGCCGCCCCTTCGCTTCAGAATCCATTGCGCCAAAACCCTTGGCCGAATCCCGTGGGGTCGCCGTCCCTGAAATCCCCGCAACGGGCGTTGAGCAAGTCGTGCCCGATAGCAGCGCTTTTACACAATTGTCAAAGTCGCCAAGGGCTTTTTTTCCCGGTCAACAGTCATTGAACAAGCGCGATCGGGCGCAGCAATAGCGTCAAATACGGCAAAACAATGCGGCCTGTGCGAGCTAACCGGATCATTTCACATTTGCGCCGATTGTAGTTAATGGGGAAACTTTCCTTTCCGGGCGGAGCGCATGGAAGGCTTCATCATCGGCCAGGCGACATTTGCGGCACGCGAGATCGAGCCGGGCCTGTATCTCGTCGCCACACCGATCGGCAATCTGGGCGACATGACGATACGCGCGCTGGAGGTGCTCGCCAGCGCCGATCTCATCGCCTGCGAGGACACCCGCGTAACCGGCAAACTGCTCAAGCACTTCGCCATCGCCACCCGCATGACATCCTATCACGAGCACAATGCCGGCAAGGCCGGGCCGAGGCTTCTCGAAGCGCTACGCGAGGGCAAGCGTGTCGCACTGGTCTCCGATGCCGGCACACCGCTCGTTTCCGATCCGGGCTATCGGCTGGTCGAGGCTGCGCGTGCCGAAGGTCTGGCGGTGTGGCCGGTGCCGGGCGCTTCGGCGCCGATCGCCGCCCTTGCCGCCAGCGGCCTGCCGAGCGACACCTTCCTGTTTGACGGCTTCCTGCCGGCCAAACAGACGGCGCGCCGCAAGCGGCTGAAAGAACTCAAGGGCGTGCCGGCAACGCTGATCTTCTTCGAAAGTCCAAACCGTCTCACCGACAGTCTAGGTGACATCGCGGCGGAACTGGGCGAAACACGACAGCTCGCCGTCTGCCGCGAACTGACCAAACTACATGAGGAAATCCGCTCCGGTGAGGCGGGCGAACTGGCCGAACACTATTCGGACGCGAAGGTGAAGGGCGAGATCGTGCTGGTCGTCGCACCGCCCGAAAAGGGCGAAGCGATCGATGCCGACGCGATCCTGACCGATCTTCTCGCAAGCGCCAGCGTCAGCCGGGCGGCGGCCGAGGCCGCCGAGCTCACCGGGCTGCCGCGGCGCGAACTCTACCAGCGCGCGCTGGAAATCGCGAAACGCGGCAGACAAGGCGAATGACCGGACGGCAATCCTCCCGCGAGGCCAGGCGCAAGGCACTCAAAATAGGCCGTACCGGAGAATGGCTCGCATCGATGGCACTGCGGGCCAAGGGCTACCGCATTGTCGCGCGCAATTTCCGTACCAAGATGGGCGAAATCGATATCGTGGCACGCAGGGGCGACCTCATCGTTTTCGTCGAGGTCAAGGCACGGCCCAGCACATCGCAAGCGCTCGATGCGGTGAGTTTCGAAGCGCAACGGCGCATCTCCAATGCCGCCGAATTGTGGATCGCCCGCCAGAAGGACGCGGCGAAACTTTCCTGGCGTTTCGATGTCGTCGCGGTCAGGCCCGGGCGCTGGCCGGTCCATTTCGAGGATGCGTTCTAGAAAAGCGCGGCCATTCAACCGTCCGACATTGCCAGCGGCCATTCACGGCCCTATTGAAAGCGCGATTGCGAACCGAAGGAGCAAACGGGCCATGGGTCTCAAGGTCGGCGTCCAGATGGACCATGTTTCGACGATCAAGATCGGCGGCGACACGACATTCGCGCTTTGCCTGGAAGCGCAGGCGCGCGGCCACGAGCTGTTCCATTACACACCCGACCGGCTGAGGATGCGCGGCTCGGTCGTCAGCGCGGTGATCGAGCCGATGAAGGTGAAGGAAGTCGAGGGCGAACATTACGAACTCGGCGCGGGCGAACTGACCGATCTTTCCGAGCTCGACGTGGTGCTGCTGCGCCAGGATCCGCCCTTCGACATGGCCTACATCACCACCACGCACATGCTGGAGCGCATCCACCCCAGGACGCTGGTGGTCAACGATCCGGCGGCGGTGCGCAATGCGCCGGAAAAGCTGCTGGTGACCGAGTTTCCCGATCTCATGCCGGAAACGCTGATCACGCGCGATTTCGACGCCATTCGCGCCTTCCGCCGCGAATTCGGCGACATCATCGTCAAGCCGCTCTACGGCAATGGCGGCGCCGGCGTGTTCAAAATCGGTGAGGCCGACCAGAACCTTTCCGCGCTTCTGGAAATGTTCGAGGGGATGTTCCGCGAGCCGCTGATCGCGCAGCGCTATTTGCCGGCGGTGCGCGAGGGCGACAAGCGCATCATCCTGGTCGACGGCGAGGTGGCCGGTGCGATCAACCGCGTGCCCGCGCATGACGACGCACGCTCCAACATGCATGTCGGCGGACGCGCCGAGCACACCGAACTGACCAAGCGCGAGATGGAAATCTGCGGGGCGATCGGCCCGAAACTGAAGGAATTGGGCTTCATCCTGGTCGGAATCGACGTGATCGGCGACTATATCACCGAGATCAACGTCACCTCTCCGACCGGCGTGCGCGAGGTCCAGCGTTTTTCCGGCACCGACATCTCGGCCATGGTCTGGGACGCGATCGAAAAGCGGCGTTGAACCGACACGCGAATATTCCCGCCGGCAAAGGCGAACAAAACGCGATCGACCGGGGTATGTGAAAGCGACGGAGTGACGAGTATCCACTTGTTATACACAAGGCCAGTCACATGAAATTCTTCCTAATTTTTTGATTCTATTACATTTCTTCGTTCATTCGATTTTGCATCGAATCATTTCTTGATGTTATGTTCATTTTTTGTTCTGGATTGTCGAAGGGGATATGATTGCAAGGCCACAAATTTCACGAAGCCGCGAAAGAACTTGAAACAAATGCTGAAAAGCGATTTGACGAGTGACTGCATGCAACAGTGAGGAGAACGGAACAGATGTCCATCCTTCCGAAAGGGCTATCGAAGGAAACGCTATTACATTGGCATCGTGCAACCTCGGATGCTTTCAAGAACGATCGCAATTTGTCTGAGCTTCAGAGACAATTGGCAGAAAAACACGGTTACGGCGATTACTACGGCACAGACGCAAACCCCGACTGGCACAGTTGGGTTTCGCAAATCGAGTCAGAACTGGACCGTCTTCAAACCGAATACATCAAGATCGAAATCCCGTAACGGCCCACAAGATACGCTCTCCTGTATCGGAGCGCGCACGATTCCATATTCCGACTATGGTTTGCCAACGACAATGACTCCCCTTGACAACATGAACAAAATGAGAACACTGGAGATCGTCGGGCGGGTTCGCAAAACGTAATAACCCCGCTCGTATCGGTGGTGCCGGGGCAAGTGGAATTGCCTGTTCTCACCGGGAAAGGGCGACATGGTAGCCAGGGTCAAGACCGTCGCATTCCAGGGCATCGAGGCCGTGCCGGTCGACGTGCAGGTGATGATCCAGCCGGGCCAGACGGTGATGAATATCGTCGGCCTGCCCGACAAGGCAGTGGCCGAAAGCCGCGAGCGGGTGCGCGCCGCGCTGCACGCCTCGGGCCTGTCGATCCCGCCGAAACGGGTGACCGTCAATCTGGCGCCTGCAGACCTGCCCAAGGAAGGCAGCCATTACGATCTGCCGATCGCGCTCGGACTGATGGCCGCGCTCGGCGCCATTCCTTCGGACATGCTGGAAGACTATGTCGTCGTCGGCGAATTGTCGCTCGACGGAACGCTTGCCGCGATCGCCGGCGCGCTGCCCGCCGCGATCGGCGCCAATGCGCTGGGTCGCGGACTGATCTGTCCGGCCCAATGCGGCGCGGAAGCGGCATGGGCGGGCGAAGACATGAACATCATCGCGCCGGCAAGCCTGATCGCGCTCGCCAACCATTTCCGCGGCACGCAGGTGCTGTCGCGGCCGCAAGCCGCGATCCGCCAGTCAGCGGCGAACCTGCCGGATCTGGCCGAGATCAAGGGACAGGAAACGGCCAAGCGCGCGCTCGAGATCGCGGCGGCGGGCGGCCACAACATGGCGATGGTCGGCCCTCCCGGTTCCGGCAAGTCGATGCTGGCCGCCCGCCTGCCCGGCATTCTGCCGAAACTCACCTCGCGCGAACTCCTGGAGGTCTCGATGATCACCTCGATCGCGGGACAGCTCGGCGAAGGCAGGCTGTGCGACCAGCGGCCGTTCCGCGCGCCGCATCATTCGGCGTCGATGGCGGCGATGGTCGGCGGCGGCATCCGCGCCAGGCCGGGCGAGGTGTCGCTTGCGCATAATGGCGTGCTGTTCCTCGACGAATTGCCGGAATTCTCGCCGCAAGTGCTCGATTCGCTGCGCCAACCGCTGGAAACCGGCGAAATCGCCATCGCGCGGGCCAACCATCATGTCACCTACCCCTCCCGTTTCCAGTTGATCGCGGCGATGAACCCGTGCCGCTGCGGCATGGCGGGAGAACCGGGCTATACCTGCCGGCGCGGCCCGCGTTGCCAGGCCGACTATCAGGCGCGCATTTCCGGACCACTCCTCGACCGCATCGACATGCGCATCGAGGTGCCGGCCGTCAGTGCCGCCGATCTTATCGCCCCGTCCGCCGCCGAGCCGAGCGAGACCGTTGCCGCGAGGGTGGCGGCGGCGAGGTTGCGGCAAGCCGAACGCTTTTCGGGCAGCCATGTCTCGACCAACGCCACCGCGCCCAACAGCCTGATCGAGGCGGTCGCCGCACCCGATGCGGCGGGAACGCAACTCCTGCGCGACGCTGCCGAAGTGAAGCGGTTTTCGGCGCGCGCCTATCACCGCATCCTGAAAGTGGCTCGAACCATCGCCGATCTTGATGGCGCGGACGCGGTCGGCCGCATCCATGTCGCCGAGGCGATCGCCTATCGCGTGGCCGGCGAAAGGCTTGCCGCCGCGGCGTAGCCAGGGTCAGGCAGCGGGTGCGGCCATACGGATTTCACCTTTATCGGTAAAGGTTTTTCAACGCCGGCCTGCTATTGGCGGGCGATGAAGCAGAAGTATTCCACTCCCGGTGCAGATGTACGGCCAGGCAGGGGCCCAGGCCGGGGCCTAGACCGGGCCGATGCCGGCGACGGGGCCTCCCGCATGCCCGTTCCGGACCGCAGAAATGCGGACAGGTTGACGCGTCTCGACGCGCCGCCGCTCGAAACACCGACCTGGCCGGTCGGCATAACAGACTGGCGCAGCCAACTGCCATGGGTCGGCGTCGGGCTGTCGGCGCTCACCGGCGTGGCGGCGACGGCCTGGTTCGGCGGAGCGCTGGCGGCAGCATCCCTCATCGCGCTGGCGGCATTTGCCGGATTTTGTTTATGGCGGCTGCATCTCAACGCCATGCGCTCGCTTCGTGATGACGTGGCGCGCATGAAGATACGCGCCGAATTCGTCGAGGACGAAGCCTGGGAACTGAAGGAAAGCGAAGAACGCTACCGCACGCTGGCCGAAGCCTTCGGCGATCTCGTCGTACATCGCGATGCGCGCGGGCGTGTGCTGTTCGCCAACGATGCGCTGGCGGTTGCCTTCGGTCGCGGACGCGCAGATCTGATCGGGGAGACCTTCGCACCGCAAGTCCTGGCGAGCATCGAACCGCGCCGCAAAGCCGGCCACGATCCATCCAAGGCGCGCGAGGTCTGTTTGGTGACGCCGCAGGGCGAGCGCTGGTTCAAATGGATCGACATCCCGATCCGCGATGCTGCAACCGGGCTTGCCGCGACGCGCTCGGTAGCGCGCGACATCACCGATCACAAGCTCGCGGAGCAGGCGCTGGAAGCGGCCAGGCGCAAGGCGGAGTCGGAAAACACCGCCAAATCGCGATTTCTCGCCATCGTCAGTCATGAAATGCGAACGCCGCTCAATGGCATATTGGGCATGTCGCAATTGCTGGCCGATTCGAATCTCACGCCCGAACAGACGGCCTACAACGACGCCATTCATTCCTCGGGCGCGTCACTGCTGGCGCTGATCGAGGACATGCTGGATATCACCCGCATCGAGGCGGGACGCTTCGAATTGAAGACAGAGGATTGCCAACCCGGCCGGCTGGTCGAGGAAGTGTGCGAACTGATCGCCGAGCGGGCGCATGAAAAAGGAATCGAACTCGCCTCCTTCATCGCACCGGATGTTCCCGAATGTATCCACGCCGATGCCGGGCGCATTCGCCAGGTACTGGTCAACCTTCTCGGCAATGCGGTGAAGTTCACTGAAAAAGGCGGGGTCAGGGTCAGCCTCAATGCGGAAGCCGTGAAGGCCGGCAAGCATGACAAGGACCGGCGCAGCCAGATCAGACTCCAGTTCGCGGTCAGCGACACTGGCCCGGGTATTTCGGAAAAGGACCTTTCGCGCATTTTCGGCGAGTTCGAGCAGGCGGATTCGGCAACCACGCGCAAGCATGGCGGCGCCGGCCTCGGCCTGTCGATCTCGCGTGCCGTCACACAGCGAATGGGCGGCGACATCACCGTGACCAGCAGCCCCGGCTCCGGAACCGTCTTCCGGTTCGGCCTGACGGTTCCTGTCGCCGAAGCCCGCATGGCGGCATCGGCCCCAACCAGTCTCAGGGGTCGGCGCGCGCTTGTTGTCTCGGCGGGTGAGATCGAGGGACCGGCGATCGCCGAGACGATCCGGGCCGCCGGCGGCGAAGCCGAATGCGTTACCCGGCTTGGCAAGGCAGCCGAACGGCTGAAAGTGGCACGCAGCATCCGGCCTTTCAACCTGATCGTCATGGACGGCGCCATATCGCGAGATCCGGTGCGCTCGCTCAACCGGCTGAAATCGGCAGTACATGGCAAGGTGTTCGCCGTGGTACTGGTCAAGCCCGGCACCCGAGCGCAATTGCCCGACCATCTGCATGGCGGTTTCGACGCTTATCTGGTCAGGCCGGTGCGACGCAATTCGCTGATGCGAGTGTTGGGCGGAGGCGCGAATACTTCCGATCTCGACCGTCCGGCACAGCAGCGCCAGCCATTGCTCAGGCCGGGTGAAAGACTGGCCCGCCACCGGGTGCTGCTCGCCGAGGACAACGAGATCAACGCCTTGCTGGCGCGCACGGTGCTGGAGCGTGCCGGACAGGCGGTGACACTCACCAAGACCGGGCGCGAGGCACTCAACCAGTTCCGCAAGGCGGCCAGGGCCGGGCGGGGCTTCGATCTCGTGTTGATGGACATGCATATGCCCGTCATGGACGGTGCGGATGCGATCCGGGCGATCCGCGGCTTCGAGGAACGCTCGGGTGCGGCACGTGCCAGGATTCTCGCGCTCAGCGCCGACGAACAGGCCGGCGCGCGTTCGGAAAGCACCAATGCCGGTGCCGACGGATTTCTCGCCAAGCCAGTTGCGCCAGCGCGTATCGTAGATATTCTGCGCGAACTGGCCTGACGCAGGCAGAGCCGCAGAACCGTCACAGTCCCGTCGCGAAAATCTGCCAAATGCGGATGAATGAGCGTGCGGCCGGGCGCAGGCCGTTCAAACCGATGATCTCGATGCAATGACCATCCTTCTCGAGCAAGACACTCCACGGCACGCAGACATCTCCGCGCGGCGCCGACCCCGTTTGCACAAGGCGCTTCCCCTGCCGTTCAAGGCGCCGCTCAATGCCAATGCACCGGCGCTCGGTCGCATCGGCGCGCTGGAGACGCGCCTTGCCCGTTCCAAGACGGAAATCCGCACGGCGCAGGCGCTGCGCTACGAGGTGTTCTACTGCGAGGGTTCGGCGAATCCGAAAGCGAGTGTGCGGCTTCGACGTCGCGACACGGATCGCTGGGACCGGGCCTGCGACCATCTGTTGGTGATCGACCGTGACGGGGAGCATGAAGACGGGCGGATCGTCGGCACCTACCGGTTCCTGACCGGCGAACATGCCGGCCGTGCGGGCATCGATTTCTACACCCAGGGCGAATTCGACATCGCACCCCTGATGACACGGCAACCGGACCTGCATTTCATGGAACTCGGCCGTTCCTGCGTGTTGCCGCAATGGCGCACCAAGCGCACCGTCGAACTGTTGTGGCAGGGCTGCTGGGCCTATGTACTCAACAACAAGGTCGACGTGATGATCGGCTGCGCCTCCTTCGAGGGCACGGACCCCGGCAAGCTGGCCGAGCCGCTGTCCTTCCTATACCACCATGCCGCACCCGAGGCGAACTGGCAGGTGCGCGCACGTGCCGGACGCGGCGTGTCGATGAACCTTCTTGGCGCCGAAGACATCAATCCGAAGCGGGCGCTGCACGCCCTGCCGCCTTTGATCAAGGGTTATCTCAGGCTCGGCGCGTGGTTTGCGGGCGAAGCCGTCATCGACCGGCAGTTCGCCACGACCGATGTTCTTGTCGTCCTGCCCGTTTCGCGCCTCAACCCGCGCTATGTCAGCTATTACGGCGCGGATGCCGGCCGCCGCGCGGCGGCGGAATAGGCTACCTCCTTATCTGGCGTTATAGGCAGCGATCGCGGCCATGTTGACGATGTCGGAATCGCGTGCGCCGAGCGGCACGATCTGAACCGGTTTTTCGAAGCCGACCAGGATCGGTCCGATAATGGTCGAACCGCCCAGTTCCTGCAGCATCTTCGTCGAGATCGATGCCGAGTGGAAAGCCGGCATGATCAGCACATTTGCCGGGCCGGTCAGGCGGCAGAAGGGATAGAGCGCCATCTTCTCGGCATTGAGCGCGATATCGGCCGCCATTTCGCCGTCATATTCGAAATCGGCACCGCGCTCGTCGAGCAGTTCGACGGCTTCGCGCACCTTCTGGGCGCGTTCGCCGGCCGGATGGCCGAAAGTCGAATAGGCAAGCATGGCGACGCGCGGCTCGTAGCCCATGGCGCGGGCAAAGCCTGCCGCCTCGCAGGCGATGTTCGCAAGTTCATTGGCATCTGGCATGTCGGTGATCGCTGTATCGGCGACGATCACCGTGCGCCCGCGGGTAATCGCGATGGTCGCTGCGATGACCTGGTGTTCGGCGCCCGGATCGACGACCTTGCGCATGTCTTCCAGCACGGTCGAATAGTTGCGGGTGACGCCGGAGACCACGCCGTCGGCATCGCCCAGCGCCAACATGCAGCCGGAGAAGATGTTGCGGTCGGTGTTGACCAGGCGCTGGCAGTCGCGGAACAGATAGCCTTCGCGCTGCAGCCGCGAATAGAGGAAGTCGGCATAATCGGCACCACGATCGGACAGGCGCGAATTGACGATCTCGATACCCGGACGATTGAGATCAATGCCGGCTTTCGCCGCCGTCTCCGCCATCTGCACGTCGCGGCCGACGAGTATGGCGGTGCCCAGCCCGTGGTTCACATAGGAAACCGCGGCGCGCATGACCTGCTCTTCCTCGCCCTCGGCGAAAACGGTGCGCTTGGGGTTGCGGCGAACGCGGTCATAGATGCGCGACAATGTCGAGGCGATCGGATCGCGCCGTGCCGACAGATCCCTCGAATAGGCTTCGAGATTGACGATCGGGCGCCGCGCCACGCCGCTTTCGGCGGCCGCACGCGCCACCGCCGGCGGAATTTCGGAAATCAGGCGTGGATCGAAGGGCACGGGAATGATGTAGCTGGGACCGAATTTCGGACGCTGGCCCTGATAGGCCGACGCCACCTCGTCGGGAACGTCCTCGCGTGCGAGCCTTGCCAGTGCATGGGCGGCGGCAACCTTCATCTCCTCGTTAATCGTGGTGGCGCGCACGTCGAGTGCACCGCGGAAGATGTAGGGAAAGCCCAGAACGTTGTTGATCTGGTTGGGGAAGTCGGAACGGCCGGTCGCCATGATCGCGTCGGAACGGATACCGGCAACTTCCTCGGGCGTGATCTCTGGGTCGGGATTGGCCATGGCGAAGATGATCGGATGGTCCGCCATGGATGCAACCATCTCATGCGTCAGCGCGCCCTTGGCCGACAGGCCGAAAAAGATGTCGGCACCGTCGACTGCCTCGGCCAGGGTGCGGGCGTCTGTGTCGGCGGCATGAGCCGATTTCCACTGATTCATGCCCTCCTCGCGCCCCTTGTAGACGACGCCCTTGGTGTCGCAGAGGATGACGTTTTGCGGGTTGAAGCCCATCGCCTTGACCAGTTCGATGCAGGCAATGCCTGCCGCCCCCGCTCCGTTGCATACGAGCCTGGCCTTCTTCATGTCGCGGCCGGTCAACTCCAGCGCGTTGATCAGACCCGCCGAAGCGATGATCGCCGTGCCGTGCTGGTCGTCGTGGAAGACGGGGATGTCCATCATCTCGCGCAGCGTCTGCTCGATGATGAAGCAATCGGGCGCCTTGATGTCTTCCAGATTGATGCCGCCGAAAGTGGGGCCCAGGTAGCGCACGCAGTTGATGAAGGCGTCGATATCCTGCGTGTCGATTTCCAGATCGATGGAATCAACGTCGGCGAAGCGCTTGAACAAAACGGCCTTGCCTTCCATCACGGGCTTGGAAGCCAACGGACCGAGATTGCCCAAGCCCAGAATGGCCGAACCGTTGGAGATGACCGCCACCATGTTGCCGCGCGCGGTATAGTCGAAGGCCGAATCCGGGTCTTCGGCAATCGCCTTGACGGGGGCGGCGACGCCCGGCGAATAGGCCAGCGACAAATCGCGCTGGGTCGCCATCGGCTTGGTCGGCGTGATCTCGATCTTGCCGGGCCTGCCGCGACGATGAAATTCCAGCGCCTCCTCATCGGAAACCATGGGGCGACTGCCCGACGCGCCATTTGCGGACTTGTCCGTTGCAGGCATGCATTCCTCCCAACCAGGCCCTGCACGGATTCGGGCGGGCCCAAGAATTCTTTTTCGACCTCCATGCCCTGCCACGGCACGGCCGGTCTGTGTTGCGACTTTCTTGCATGTTCTGTGGAGATTTCCAACACGATGCGTTCGCCCGCGGGGTGATGCTTGCGATTGTGCTAGGCTCAAGCAATCTTGCGGCGGCGAAACGGCGCCCGGCGCTCACAGACAGGGATCCCCGCGTTTGGACGAAGTGGTGAACAACGAAGCAGGTAGCACTTCCTCGGCAACGCAGCAGGCGACGCCGATGATGGCGCAATATGTCGAGATCAGGAACGCCAATCCCGACTATCTGCTGTTCTACCGCATGGGCGATTTCTACGAGCTGTTCTTCGACGACGCGGAAGTCGCATCGCGCGCACTCGGCATCACGCTGACCAAGCGCGGCAAGCATCTGGGCGAGGACATCCCGATGTGCGGCGTGCCCGTCCACGCGGCGGAAGACTATCTGCAGAAGCTGATCGCGCTAGGCCATCGCGTGGCGGTGTGCGAGCAGACCGAAGACCCGGCGGATGCAAAGAAGCGCGGCTCGAAATCTGTGGTGCGCCGCGACGTCAAACGCCTCGTGACGCCGGGCACGATCACGGAAGAAAAGCTGCTCGATCCGGGCAGCGCGAATTTCCTGACCGCGCTGGCGCGTGTGCGCCCCGGCGAGGCACGAGAGGAACTGGCACTTTCCTGGATCGATCTGTCGACCGGGGCGTTCCGCGTCTGCGCAACATCGTCGCGCGCGCTCGGCGCCGATCTCGCCCGCATCGAACCGAGCGAGATCATTGTCGCCGATACGGCGTATCAGGATGGCTCGATCCGCAAGGTGCTGGACGGACTTGGCGCTGCTATATCGCCACAGCCCGCCGTCAGCTTCGACAGTGCTGCGGCAAGCGAAAGACTGAAAACCTATTTCGGCGTCAAGACGCTGGAGAGTTTCGGCCAGTTCTCCCGCGCCGAACTGGCGGCCGCCGGCGCGGTGCTAGCCTATGTCGAAAAGACCCAGATCGGCGAAAGGCCGGCGCTGACGCACCCGGTGCGCGAAGACAGCGCCGGAACCATGTTCATCGATGCGGCGACACGCGCCAATCTGGAACTGACACGAACCTTGTCGGGCGAGCGCGAAGGCAGCCTGTTGCGCGCCATCGACCGCACGGTGACCGCGCCGGGCAGCCGGCTTCTGGCGGAGCGGCTGATGAACCCGTTGACCGATGTCGACGCGATCCAGCGCCGCCACGATGCCGTCGGCTGGTTTGCCGACAACGGCAGGCTCGGCCGCGATCTGGTGCAGAAGCTGAAAGCCTGCCCGGACATGGCCCGCGCCCTGCAGCGCCTGTCTCTCAATCGCGGGGGGCCGCGCGACATGGGCGCGATTGCCGCCGGCTTGAACGGGGTCGCGGTCATCGCCGAACAGCTTGCCGGCGCACTGCCCGATGAGGTCGAGGCGGCCAGACGGGCGCTTGGCGCGGCGCCGCAGGCGCTCGCCCGCCATCTCGACGCAGCGCTCGGCGACGAATTGCCACTGCTCAGCCGCGATGGCGGTTTCGTCCGCGACGGTTATCATGCCGAACTCGACGAGCTCAGAGTACTGGCGCATGAAAGCCGTAAGGTGATCGCGCAGATGCAGGCGCGCCACGCCGCGGAGACCGGCGTCAAATCGCTGAAGATCCGTCACAACAATGTGCTCGGCTATTTCATCGAAGTGACGGCAAACAATGCCGGGCCGCTGACTGGAGAAGAAGCCAAGGGCCGCTTCATCCATCGCCAGACGCTGGCCAACGCAATGCGCTTCACCACGACGGAACTGGCGGAACTGGAAACGAAGATCGCCAACGCCGCCGGAAGGGCGCTGGCGATCGAACAGGAACTGTTCTCCCGCCTGCAAGGCGAAATCCTGGCCGAGGCAGAAGCCATTTCTGCGGCGGCAGAGGCGCTCGCCACGATGGACGTGACAGGGGCGCTTGCACGGCTTGCCGACGAACAGGCTTATTGCCGTCCGCAGATTGATGACACGCTTGCCTTCGACATCGAGGCCGGCCGTCATCCGGTAGTCGAGCAGGTGCTGGCGCGCGGCGGAGAAACGCCCTTTGTCGCCAACAATTGCGATGTCGGCGCGAAGGACGAGGAAACTTCCGGCCGGATATGGCTGATCACCGGACCGAACATGGGCGGCAAGTCGACGTTTCTCCGGCAGAACGCGCTGATTGCTGTTCTGGCCCAGATGGGTTCCTTCGTGCCGGCGACGAAAGCGCGTATCGGCATTGTCGACCGGTTGTTCTCAAGGGTTGGAGCGGCTGACGATCTGGCGCGCGGACGTTCGACCTTCATGGTCGAGATGATCGAGACGGCGGCGATCCTCAACCAGGCTGGCGAACGTGCCTTCGTCATTCTCGACGAGATCGGACGCGGCACGGCCACTTTCGATGGGTTGTCGATCGCCTGGGCGGCGATCGAGCATCTGCACGAGGTCAATCGCTGCCGCACACTGTTCGCCACGCATTACCACGAGCTGACCGCACTTGCCGAAGTACTGAGCCGGCTTTCGACCGTCACTATGAAGGTGCGCGAATGGCAGGGCGAGGTCGTGTTCCTGCACGAGGTGGTGGCGGGGGCGGCCGACCGTTCCTACGGCATCCAGGTGGCGCGGCTGGCCGGCCTGCCGCAGGCGGTGGTGGAGCGGGCGCGCGACGTGCTCGACCAGCTCGAGAGCGCCGAACGTGCGCGGCCCGCTTCCGCGCTGCTCGATGACCTGCCGCTGTTTTCGGTGCATGTGCCGGAAAAGCCGGCCGCACGGGAGAGCGAGAGCGAACTCGTCAGGGTGCTGAAGGCAATGGCGCCGGACGAGATGACGCCGCGCGAAGCCCTGGAAAAACTCTATGAATTGAGGGTCATGGTGCAGAAGCGGGATCCGGACTGACCGCTATTGCGTAATCACGCCTGCGGCCAGCAGTTCGTCGCGGGCGGGAAACCAAATATCGCTGTGCGGGCTTTTGAATATCTTGTCGAGAAATCGCTGATTGATCGCCTGACGTTCGAAGAACGAACGGTCGCGTTCCTGTTCGGCGGCGATATCGACATTGGGAATGTAGGTGTTGTGAACATAGGCCGTCGTGTCGAGGCGGTACTGGTGAAAACCGAGCCTTGCGGCCGCGGCCATCGTCCTGGTCTTGCCGGATATGAAAATGATGGTGCAGGCCGAACTGCATTCGCCGTCGATATGGGTGTCGAGGCCATGTTCCCTCACCAGTCGGGCAACACCTCTGGCTTCATAGATATTGCCGCCAGTGGAGTTGAGCACCAGCGAACGGATCGAAGGATTTTCACTGAATAGCCTGCGGACAGCCTTGGTCGAACCGAGGGCGACGTCTCCATCGAGCGTCAATGTCGCTTTGTCATCGGAAAGCGTCAGCTTGTAGGTGGAGGCATGCTCGCGCTCCATCCTCGTCGAGAATGGCTCCTCCACCTTCCTTGGAATTGTGTGCTGGAACAGGCCAAGCCATAGCGTACCGAAAACAAACAGGGTCAGCACGATCACCAGATAGCTTCCCCAGACGGGCGCAAGCGAGCCGTGCCCGGCAATGTGGGCCTCGCAGGATCGGATCAGGCCAACGACCTGCCAGGTGAACAAGGCGATATCGGTTGCGATCAGAACGACAAAGGCCGACAGCGGGATGAACTCGAAGACAAGCAATCCGGCCAGTGCGAAATAAACCGCAATGCGCAGGGCGACGAAATTGATCCATAAGGAGCGGCTTAGCGAATACGTTCCCCGCCAGTGCGCCATGAGATAGCCCATGCACAAACCATACTGGAACGGATCGCTCCTGTAGAGACGGAAACCGTCACGCACTCATTGTCGTGAAGGATCAGGAAAGACGGCCGGATTTCCCATGGCTGCAATTGATGGAGGCCCCGCAGATCATTGTTTGATCAGCGACGAACGGGCCTCGCGCGGTCTTTTCCCGGTCCAGCGCTTGAATGCGCGGGAGAAAGAGGCAACTTCGCGATAGCCGAGCAGCCAGGCTGTTTCCGACACGCTCAGATTGCCATCCGACAGATAGTGGTGGGCGAGATCGGATCGAAGCTCGTCCATGAGTGCCGAGAAGGTCATGCCGTGCAGGGACAGGTGTCGCGCAAGCGTTCGCTGACTTATCCCAAGATGACGGGCAACCGCATCAGCCTGTATGTTTCCATGCGGCAGAAGCGGCGCAATGACATTTTCGACTTTCGACCGGAATTCGCCTCGGCTTCTTGTGTTGCCGGCAAGCGCTTCCTCGCAATAAGACACCAGCAACTTGTTGAGGTGCGGGTCGGCGCTCACGATGGGCAGTGAAGCAAAATCTCCGGGAAAGACAAGTTCGTCACCGGAGCCAAATTCGACCGGACAACCGAAAAAGCGGGTCAGTTCGTCGGATGGCGGCCGCCTGTGCGCGAGACATACAGACCGTGGCGTCAAATCGCGGCCGGCCAACATGCGGCAGATGCGCAGCACCGCAGTTATCCAGTACAGAATCTGCTGGCGATCCAGCAATCGCCGGACACCGACATATCTGATCGCCACCACAAGATCTTCGCCTTCGGTGCATTGCAGGCCGACCCCTTCGTTGACAATCGAGGTGTAGCGACCTGCCCTTCGCAACGCCTTTCCCAAAGTGTCTGAAGAGGCCAGGACGTAAAAGAGCAAACCGACTTCACGCATTTCACTTGCCAGAGCTAGGTGGAAGCCGAGAAGATCATCATCGACGGCCTCGGCAATCAGGTTCACGAACCTGATCTGATCACGAACCGGAATTCTTGCTTCCGGATCGCTGAGTTGGCTTGGCGTGACACCTGCCTGCTCCAGGATCGCGTCCAGTGCGATGCCGGCGTCCTGGGCACGGGCAAAGGCAAGCCTGGAGATGGCGCCGGTAGCGCTTGGCAGGCGACCGGGTTTCACGGTCACTTTCGACATCCTGTCCCCGAAAGGGTGATCCCGCTTACGTTGTGATGCGTATGCCTACACCTGCTGGCAGGAAATGCCAATTAGTTGGCACATGGCGACAAGATTCTTCGCGCTTCCGCCTGTAGTGGAACGGCGATGGGGTTCCCTCCTGCATAAAACAGTAAACAAAGTGCTGTGGGAGGGAGGCATGGGGGCCGGTGATGGGGCGCTCTTGCCGGTCCCCGTGCTGCCCGGAACCCGGTTCGTCGTTCGTCATTGAGGCGAACAGCGGCGTTTCGGCACCCCCGTTAATTTCTAACTTTCGCAAAAGCGATCGCAAGTCCCTGCGGGTCCGGTATCCGCAGGGATACTGCCCGCAGGTTCATCAATCCGCTCCCGGTAAAGGCACCAGGCTCAAATGTCGGAACCTCGACTGGTCATCAAACGCTTCCCCATGCACGAGTTCACTATTTTGCGGCTACATGCGTTCGATCCGGAATTCAGGGAGATTTGCGAGGATTACAACCTTGCAACCAGGGCGCTCGACTACTGGAAAAACGACAAGGCCAAGGCCGATTGCTATTGCGGTCTGATCGATGAACTCGCGCTTGAGATCCTGGATTATGTCGGGCTGGGAGAACGGGAAACGAACTGAGGCAATGCCGCCGCCCGGCAGGCCTATTTCATTTCAGGCGCATCTCCATGAACATGATATATGGCATGATGTTCTCGGGGTAGGTGATATAGGGCGCGCACTCGACAAAGCCGATCGAGCGGTACAGGGCGATTGCCTCGTGAAGCAGGTTTGCAGTGTCGAGCCGCATGAGAGAAAATCCGTCCCGTCGGGCTTGCGCCACAACCCTGCTGCACAGCGCCGATCCAGTGCCGCTACCGTGGAATTGTCGGCGAACATAGAGCCGCTTCATTTCGCAAATGTCGTCCGTCAGCCTGCGATAGGCCACACCACCGGTTACCTCATCGCCGCGCAGGGACAAGAATGCCCTGCCCCTGGGAGGGCCATAGCTGAGCTCGAGCTGGTCAAGCTCCCTGTCGAGCGACTGGTGGTCGAAGGTGGAGTCGATGAACCGGGAATCATGAGTGTAGCGCTCGCGGCACCAAGCCACATATTCACGGATCAGTTCCGCGAAGTACCGGTAATCGTCGCTCGACGCCGCCGCTCTTATCAGGTCCGCCATCGACACTTCCCAGTGATCCCATCTGTTCGATGTGACACTAAAGCGAGGTGCAGCCGGCCGCAACGATACGCCATGACCCATCGACCTGTCGTTGCATGACGCATGTTCGCGGACGAACCGTTGTGGACGTGCGGTGAGAGAACACGATAGACAGGTCAGCATTTCGGGGGCGTGTGCAAGCCCGAATTGGGATAAGGTCCGAAACTACGGTGCTTCTGCGAGTATTGTGACGCAATCATGAAAAGTCGTTTCGTCGAGCCAGGTGTCGGCAGATTATGTGCGGTGTTCCTGCAGATGTTCTGCATTGCCCTTCTGGCCGGCTGTGCAAGCTTGCCAAAAACCGAACTGACGGCGCTGGAATCCGGCATATCGAATGTAAAGGTCGATTTTGAGGAACTGGAATCCTATGCGCTGCGCGCCAGGCGGGCGTATTCGAGTGCCAAGGAAATCCGCGCCGCATTTCCAGGAACCGTGCGCGTCGCAACGCCGCCGGGAACAAGCGTCCAGTATTTTCTCGAACAGGATGACGCCAGCAGGACTCAATTCCTCACGGTGCGCGGCACCGCGAACAAGAAAAACCTGCAGCAGGACTTTCGGCTCGTGGTGCGCGAGGATAGGTCGCTCGACATTCCGGTGCATTCGGGGTTCGATGCGGATGCGAGGGCAGTCTATTCCGATGTGCGGAGTTACCTGAAGCCCGGATACAAGATCCACATCAGCGGCCATTCGCTTGGCGGCGCGATTGCCGCTCTCCTCTCGCTGTATCTGATCGAGGACAAGTACGGCGTCGAAAAGGTGATCACATTCGGCCAGCCCCGTTTTACCACAAAGGACGCGGTCGCGCGGCTTGCCTTCCTGCCGATCCTGCGCGTGGTCGACGAAAACGACGTCATCCCGATGGTCCCGCCATCGACCGTTCTCGACCCGGTTTACGGGCCCTACGATCATGTCGGACCGGAGGTAGTTCTGCTCAACGGCATCTACTACAGCTATCTGCCGAGCCATATCGCCGATCGGCTTGACGTGGGCGAGTTCTGGCGTGACGCCGCCATTTTCGACCTGCCCGATCACGCCATCAGCCGTTACATCGAACGCATCGGGCAGAAGACGGCAAAATCGCAATCGATCGCATATCGCGACCGCGAAAAATATGTCACGGAACCCGTGCAGCGGCTGGCCTTGCACTAAACTGTGATCATGGAAAGGGCTTCAGCTATGGAGGCTTTGGCCAACCGGCCGTTCGACCAGTCCTGACGGGAGCTGTTGCTTGAACCAACAGTTTTCACTGTCCGTGCGTTTCAGGGGCACTGCCAAGCGCAGCATCTCTTTGGCATCCTCCCATTGCATGCCGAGATTTGTGCAACTCTTTGATTGAGCAAAAATTTCTGATCGGCCAAGATCAAGAAAAGATGGTGCCCAGGAGAGGACTCGAACCTCCACGGCTTGCACCACACGGACCTGAACCGTGCGCGTCTACCAATTCCGCCACCTGGGCCCAATCGAGGGCAATTGTCCTTGGTGGGCCAAGCCCGTGCGGACAATGGGCGTGACGTTTAAGGCCGCGAATGCGCACTGTCAACGCTTCTTCTCGCAAGTCTGAAGACAGGCGGATGGAGGGCATCCGCTCACGGTGAGCATGATGCCGCAAAGCCCCCGGCAATCTCATTCGCCGCAGTGCGGCATGGGTTCCAAACCGACTGCAAAGCGGCTATGGAAACAATGCTGAGGCCGGCTGGCCGGGGCGTTTCGATTTCGATGTGCAGCATTCAATCGGGTTTTAGGACAGGCAGGCGGGTTTGAGATGGACAGGCTAGATTCTCCCGGTCTGGTGACAGTTTTCGGCGGTTCGGGCTTTGTCGGCCGCCATGTGGTGCGCGCCCTTGCGGCGAAAGGCTATCGCGTGCGCGTCGCGGTGCGGCGGCCCGACCTCGCCTTTCATCTGCAGCCGCTCGGCAATCTCGGCCAGATCAAGGCCGTGCAGGCCAATCTGCGCTTTCGCTGGTCGGTCGACCGGGCATGCGACGGTGCTGATCATGTGGTCAATCTTGTCGGTATCCTGAAAGAAAGCGGCAGGCAGAGCTTCGAGACGGTGCAGGATTTCGGCGCGCGCGCCGTTGCCGAAGCCGCGCGTGCCGCAGGCGCCAGCCTGACCCATATGAGCGCGCTGGGCGCCGACCCCGAATCCCCGTCGGCCTACGGCCGCACCAAGGCGGCTGGCGAAACCGCGGCGCTGGAAACCGTCAAACGGGCGGTTGTCTTCCGCCCTTCGATCATTTTCGGGCCAGAGGACGATTTCTTCAACCGCTTTGCCGAAATGGCGCGTCTGTCGCCCGTCCTGCCGATGATCGGCGGCGGGCACACCAGGTTCCAGCCGGTCTTTGTCGGCGACGTGGCGGAAGCCTTCGCCCGCGCCGTGGACGGCACGCTGTCCGGTGGGAAAATCTACGAACTCGGCGGACCGGAGACCGCAAGTTTCCGCGAATTGATGGAACTCATGCTGCACGAGATCGATCGCAGCCGGATGCTGCTGCCCGTGCCCTGGTTCCTGGCCAAGGGTATTGCCAAGGCGACGGGCTGGGCGCCGGGCGCGCCGCTGACGATCGACCAGGTGCGCATGCTCGAGGTCGACAATGTCGTCTCCGAGGAGGCGGCCAATAGCGGCCGCACGCTGGAGGGAATGGACATCTCGACGCATTCCATGGAAGTCATCCTTCCCTCCTATCTGTGGCGGTTCCGCCCGCAGGGCCAGTTCACGCGCAAGGGTGCGATCTAGGCGCGCGGGGACGCACAAGACTTGACGCTGCTGCCGCCCGATCTGACCTGGAATACGGCCGGACTGCTGGTCGCGGCGAGTTTCCTCACCTCCTGGCTGACGGCAGCCTTCGGCATCGGCGGCGGTGTGGTGCTGCTGACGCTTTTCGGCTACCTGCTGCCGGTCGCCGCGCTCATTCCGGTGCACGGCGTGGTGCAACTCGGCTCCAATACTGGCAGGGCGATCGTCCAGCGCGCCCATGTGCGCTGGAACGTGGTCGTACCCTTCATCGCCGGTGCGGCGCTGGGCGCGGCTGCCGGCGCACCTTTCGTCACGGCGATCGACGACCCGCTTCTCAAGATCGCGCTCGGAGCGTTCATCATCACGGTCACTTGGATGAAACTGCCGGCGCTGGCGCGCGGCGGACCGGCGCTGTTTGCCACGGGCGGGCTGGTGACCACATTCGCGACCATGTTCTTTGGCGCGACCGGGCCGTTGACGGCGGCGTTTCTTGAAAAGGCATTGCCCGAGAGGCGGCAATATTCCGGCACGCAGGCCGCCGCGATGACTTTCTCGCACGGATTCAAGGTCATCGCATTCGGAATTGTCGGTTTTGCCTTCGCCGCATGGCTGCCGCTGATCGCTGCGATGATCGCAACCGGTTTCGCCGGCACTGTTGTAGGCGCACGGATGCTCACACGCATGCCAGAGGCGCGCTTCCGCCTCGCCTTTCGCATTCTGATCAGTGTGCTGGCGCTCGACCTGATGCGGCGCGGTGCGACGGCGATGGGCTGGCTTTAGTCAGGCCAAGCGGGCCATCGGTGGCGGGAGCTATTGCACCGGAGCCTTTTTCTTCTTGTTGCTCTTCTTGCCGTCGACGGCCTTGAGCTGGTTCCAGGCGTTCTGCTGGGTCAGCATCTTGCGCAGATACTGGATATTGGCCTTGGCCTCGGCAGCGGGCAGTTCAGCCGACGCAATTTTCTCGGCTTCGTCGAAGCGGCCCTGCAGGCCGACCACAAGGGCGAGATTCTGGCGGATGCGGCTGTCGGCCCCGTTCTGGGCATTGGCCTTGCGCAGATAAGTTTCGGCAGACGGCAGGTCGTTCGCCAACAGATAGGACATGCCCATATTGGACAGGACGGAAGGTTCATTCGGCACGATGTCGAGCGCCTGGCGATACATTTCGCGCGCGGCATCGGACTTTCCGAGCTGGTCGAGAATCGCACCCTTGGCCGAAAGCAGCCGCCAGTCGGGCTGGTCGGGCTTGAGCGCGCGGTCGATGGCATCGATCGCCTGCGGGAAATTGCCGGTCGCGGCAAGCGACTTGCCGTAGGCCGAGAGGACGTCATTGTCCTTGGGGTAGTAGATCACCATCTGGCGCACCACAGCGAGCGCCTGTTCGTCCCTTCCTGTCATGCCCAGCAATTTGGCGTAGGAAAGGCCGGCGATCTTGTCCTTGGGGTTGGCCTTGTATTTGGCGCCAGCGGCACTGACCTTTTCGTCGAGTTCGGTCACCGAAAGCTTCGCCAGCGAGGAAGTGGAAACGGCATCCTGCGGAATGGACCCTGTGGATGTCATGTCCTTGGCGCAGCCTGCCATCAACAGCAGGCTGGAAACCAGTACAATGGCTGTGGATGCACGCAAGCCCGACGCTAGCCTCATGTGACGCAATCCCGTTTGACAATCGCCCCAGCCCCACACAAAAAGGCGTCGAATCGCCCAACACCGCCGGAAGCTCAATAATCTTAAGAGATATTCAGTTATACCTAACGGAAAGTTAACCGGGCGGCGGCGGGCCGAAGACAAACCGCAACCTTCAGGCCGGATCCAACCGCGCAGCAGACCTCGCAAACGGAGACCCCGATGACACGATTGGCGCTCGCCAAAAAAGGTACCGCCGGCATTCCGGTCTTCCTGCTGACCAGCGAAAGCGCCAGGGCGCTGGACCAACGGGTTCCGGCAGACGCGGTTCGCTGGGCCAGGGCGACGGGCTTCGACGGGGCGGGCGGAAAATTATGCATGGTGCCGGACAAGGACGGCGCGATCTCCTGCGCACTCTACGGGCTTGGCAATGGCCCGAAAGCGATGGATACCGGCAAGCTGGCGCGCCTTCTGCCGCCCGGCAACTATCGGCTCGAGGGCGATGTCGGCGAGCCCGGACTGGCATCTCTGGGCTGGCTGCTGGGTGCCTACCGCTTCGACCGCTACCGCAAGAACGGCGACGAACGCGCCAGTCTCGTGGCCGATGACGCGGTCGACCGCGCCATGCTTAAAAGTGCGGCGGAAGCCACATTCCTGGTGCGCGATCTCGTCAACACGCCGACCAACGATCTGGGGCCGGGCGAACTGGAACAGGCGGTGCGCGATCTCGCTAGACAGTTCGGCACCGAAGTCCAGTCGATCGTCGGCGAAGACCTGCTCGAACAGAATTTCCCGATGGTTCACGCCGTTGGCCGGGCGAGCGCCAGTGCGCCGCGCATCATTGATCTGACCTGGGGCAGCAAGAATGATCCCAAGGTGACGCTGGTCGGCAAGGGGGTGTGCTTCGATACCGGCGGGCTCAACATCAAGCCCGGCGATTCCATGTCGCTGATGAAAAAGGACATGGGCGGGGCGGCCAATGTGCTGGGTCTGGCGCGCATGATCATGACGGCAAAGCTGAAGGTGCGGCTGCGCGTCGTCATCGCCGCGGTCGAGAATTCGATTTCCGGCAACGCCTTCCGCCCGGGCGATGTCCTGACCTCGCGCAAGGGCATCACGGTGGAGATCGGCAATACCGACGCAGAGGGTAGGCTGGTGCTCGCCGACGCGCTTTCTTGGGCGGACGAGGAGGCGCCGCAGATCATGTTCGACATGGCGACGCTGACGGGCGCGGCGCGCGTGGCGCTCGGCCCGGACCTGCCGGCCATGTTCACCGACGACGACGCGCTTGCCGATGAATTGTCGAAGGCCGGCACAGACCGGGAAGACCCGATGTGGCGGCTGCCGCTGTGGCCGGGCTATGAGCGCAACCTCTCCTCCGCCGTGGCCGATGTGAACCACATCTCCAAGGGCGGCCATGCCGGTTCGATCACCGCAGCGCTGTTCCTCAAGAAATTCGTCGAGAAGGCGCCAAGCTGGGCGCATTTCGACATCTTTGCCTGGGTCCCGGCGGAAAAGCCTTGGGCGACGGTCGGCGGCGAGGCGCAATGCATCCGGGCGATCTTCGACGTGCTGTCGCAGCGCTACCCGGCTGGTTGAATTCGCCAGGCGATTCCCCTGCCCTTGCGGCAAATGGAAAGCCATGACTAAATGGAACGGTGGCGAAACGAAATTCGCGTTGCCTTCCACCGGCCGGCACCGCGCGGGGAAGCTGAATGAGTGTTGAACCCGATGGCGCTCGACCTTAGGGCCGAACAGGCCTTGAAGCTCTGGCAGGCGGTTTCGATGGGGCTGGTACATGACGACAAGCCCGACCTGACGCTGCGCCAGATGACGATCCTGCTGACGGTCTATCTCGAACCGCCGCCGCACACCGTACGCGGCCTGGCAGCGCGGCTTAACGTCACCAAGCCGGTGATCACCCGCGCGCTCGATACGATGGGCCGCATGAAGCTGATCAAGCGGCGGCGCGACGAGGCCGACCGGCGCAATGTCGTCATCCAGCGCACGCTGGAGGGTTCGCTGTTTCTGGAGCATGTCGGCGACCTGATCCGGCTGAAGGCGCACGAACTGACATGAACCCATCCCGACTGCCGAGCCTCGATCCCTCTGACCGCCGCCTCAATGTCGCCGGCTACGACAAGGGCGCCGGACGGGCGGCGAAGGTGGTGGCTGCCTGCGCCGACCTGCGCGCCGAACCAGCCGCCGACTGTCCGCTCGACCATCAGCTCGTCTGCGGCGACCCTGTCGCGGTCTTCGAGACGCGCGAGGGCTGGGTGCTGGTCCAGTCCGGCTACGACAACTATGCCGGCTGGACATCGCTGGAAGCGCTGTCCTTTGACACGAATGCCGCCACCCATGTCGTGCATGTGCCGCGGACCTTCGCCTATCCGGGACCGGATCTGAAACTGCCCGCCAGCCGCGCATTGTCGATGGGGTCATCGGTCACGGTCATCGGCGAGACGGAAACGCGCGGCGCGACCTACGCGCTGCTCGACACGGGCGAAGCGCTGTTCGCCCGCCATCTGCGGCTCGCCGGCGAAGTTGACAGCGACTACATCGCCGTCGGGCACAAGCTCATCGGCACGCCCTATCTTTGGGGTGGCACGACGGGTTTCGGTGTCGACTGTTCCGGCTTCATCCAACTTGCCATGCGCATGTGCGGGCGCGCGGTGCTGCGCGATTCCGACATGCAGGCGGCAACCATCGGCCGGGAAATCGATCCGGGCGAAGACCTCGCCGGGCTCGAGCGCGGCGACCTCGTTTTCTGGCGCGGCCATGTCGGCATCGTCGAGGGTGATGGCAATCTGCTGCATGCCAGCGGCTATTCGATGGATGTGACCAGCGAACCGCTCGAAGAGGCGATCGCACGCATTGAGCGCTTCTTCGAGCGCCCGATCGGTTACCGACGACCGCAGGCGGGAATTGCGGGATAGGAGAATTGCCTAGCTGACAATCCAGAAGCTGCAATCAGCTCTTTGCGTCGCCGAAGGCTGCTTCTTCGATGCTGGTGTCGACCCGTTCGGAGAGAAGAACCGCGATAAACCGCGTGCCCTCGAAACCCCCGAGAATGATGGCGATCATCGACGTCAGAGGAATGGCGAGGATCGCGCCTGGAAGGCCCCACAGGCCCGTCCACAGCGACAGCGCGGTGATGACGACGAACGGACTCATGTTCAGTCCGCGCCCGATCATGCGCGGTTCGAGGAAATTGCCGACCCACATCTGTGCCGCCGTCAGCAGCACAGCGAGCATCAGCGTGGTCGAAATCGACGCGAACTGCGCCAGCGAGAGAATGACCGGCAACATCACGCCAATCAGCGAACCGAAATAGGGGATGTAATTCATCAGCGCGATGGTGACGGCCCAGAACAGCGCGAAGTCGACCCCCATCAGCCACATGATGGCGAATGAAACGATACCGAGGATGACATTGATGAGTGTCTTGATGGCCAGATAGTTGCCGATCCTGGAATTGATCTTGCGCAGGACGTCCATCAGCCTTTCCGCCTGCCCACCGTCGGGAAAGGCAGCCGAAACCTTGCGCGTGAAGGATATGCGTTCGCTGAAAAGAAAGGCGGCGTAGACGATCACCAGGAACAGCGAGGATCCCATGGAGGTCAGGCCGCTGACAAAGCCGAGCAGGACCGTCTGTATGCTGATCTTTTCCAGCGTCGCGGCCCGGATTTCATGCCAGTTGGGCAGATCGTCGACATTGACCAGATGCGCAAATTGCGTCGCCAGCGTCTCGAGGTTCTTCTGATAGGAAGGCGCTACCTCAATGAGCTGGTTCACCGTAGTCGAAATGACCAGGGCAAGCGCAACGAAAACGAGCGTGACGACAGCCAGCAGCACAAGGTGAATGGCGGTGGCGGGAAGGTGACGCAGCAGGGGCAGCCGCTTGAGGGCATTCGTCGTGCTCGAAAGAACATAGACAACGATGACCGCCAGAAGAATCGGCAGGAGCAGGCCGCGCCCGATGACGAGCAGCCAGCCGATCATCAGCGACAGTGCCAGTGCAAGCGTGATGGTCGTCAGAGTTGACGCTCGGATAGTCGCCTCCCGGTTTCGCTCCGAAACACGGTTTTGACCTATAGTCGATCGGCGGCAAACGGCATAGAGGCCATTGTCGCCTGGCACACCGGGCAGCAGTGTTCCGACGGGTATTGCCCGTCGATCCTCAAGGGGATCGACGTACATCGGGTGCGTGAAGCAAATTCGGCGTGAGCGGGAAAATTGGCGCGCCCGAGAAGATTCGAACTCCTGACCCCCAGATTCGTAGTCTGGTGCTCTATCCAGCTGAGCTACGGGCGCGTTACGGCAAACGATGCTGCTTATCGCAGGCTGGCAGGTGCCCTTGCCGCAAGGCGGCTAGGTATAGGCTCGGCCGGCGAAATGCAAGGGTGTAAATCCTTCCGCTTTTCCGCTGTGCAATCTCCGGCTGGCGCGGCGTGCAGTCAGCCATCATTGTCATTGCCGTTTTCGCGGTCCGGCAGCGTGACAAGGAAGACCGTGCCGGCTGGCGAGGTCTGCTCGACCCCGATCGTGCCGCCATGGGCGCGCACCAGTTCGGCGGCGATAACGAGGCCAAGCCCGGTCCCGCCCGATTGCGCAGAGCCGCCGAACGGCTTGAACAATTCGCCATAGACTGCCGCGTCGATGCCGGGACCGGTGTCGGCGACACGCAGTTCCGTTACCCGCCCGCTGTGATTGGCCGTAACGGTCAGCCGGCGCAGCGCTTGCGGCCCGGCGCGCTCCATCGCCTGGATGGCGTTGCGGCAGACATTCATGATCACCCGGAAGAACTGTTCGGCGTCGACATTGACTTCAAGTGTCTCGTCGACCTCGTTGAACCATTCGACGCCGACGCTTTCAGGCGCCAGTGATTCCCCGACATCCTCGACGATGGCGCGCAGTCCGAGAGGGCGGCGGTCGGGGGCGGCTTCGCGCGCCCGGCCATAGGCAAGCACCGACTGGGCGTAGCCCGCCGCGCGGTTGATGGCGCGCAGCAGTTTCGGCGCCAGGCGCTGCACCGTCGGATCAGGCAGGTTCGACAGGCGGTCGGAGAAAAGCTGGGCGGAGGCGAGGATGTTGCGCAGATCGTGGTTGATCTTGGAAACCGCCAGGCCGAGATCGGCCAGATGCTGGCGCTGGCGCAGCGTGCGGTGGAGGTCGGTCTCGAAGGCGGCGAGCCGGCGCTCGGCGACACCGATCTCGTCGGTGCGGTCACTCGGCGCGAGAATGAGGGCGGCGTTGTCGGGCTCCTGCGAAAAAGCGGTCATGTTCTGCGACAGCCTGCGGATCGGGCGCACGATCATCAGGTAGAGCGCGAAATAGACGAGCGCGGCGGTGATCAAAGAGATGGCGAGCGACAACAGCGCCACATTGCGCGAATAGGTTCTCAGCGCAGCCTTGAGCGGGCCGTCCTCCTGCACCAGTTCGATGATCGCCGGGCGCGATTTCATCGGACCGAAGACGCGATAGATGCCGGGTCTGGTGGAAACCAGCATGGCGAGCGCGCTCGCCACCGATTCGAAGGGCCGCATCACCGTCAGGTCGAAGCTTTCGTCGACCGACAGCGGCATCTTGACGGAAGCCATCATGCGGCTCATCGAGCCTTCGCGGATGACGACGGCGAGCGATTCGGTGGCGCTCAGGAATTCGCGCTGCGCCTTGTCTGAAAGCATCGGATCTTCGCTGTCGAGATAGACGATGGATGCGGTCTCGGCCGTGTCGAGATGGCTCTGCAGCCAGACATTGCGGAAATTGGCGACCGACGGCAGGAAAATCAGCACTTCGGCGATCAGGACGAAGATGACGGTGAGCACCAGCAGCCTGGCCGACAGGCCACGCAACGGCGTGGCGCCACCATCGCCGGCAGGCGATGGCGGGTCCTGGCGAACCGGTTGTTCCTTCGACGTGCCGTGCATCAATCGCGCAATTCCATGCTGCCGCAGGCTACAGATCGCTCACACTACTATGATCGCTCGGCCTTCCGCAAAATTCCGGTTTTTCGACAGACGGGTTCGCAGCCAGGCTTTTCATCCTGAATGCAGAAGCAGCTAGCCGAATTTGCGCAGGAAGTCGATCAGCCCGCGCACGAAAGGCTTGCGCGCCAGCGGCGTATAATAGGCGGTTGCGGCGCGCTTGCCGATCTCGGCAAGCGTCGGATAGGGCGCGACATAACCGACAATGTCGCGCGCAGTCATCTTCTTCGACAGCGCCAGCGCCCACATGTTGATCATCTCGCCGGCATTCGCACCGGCGATCGTCACGCCTAGCAGCCGGCCCTTCTTGTCGGTGACCAGCTTGATCATGCCTTCGGTGGCTTTTTCGGCCTGGGCGCGGTCGTTTTCCGAAAAGGGCCAGCGCAGCACGCGGATCGATCCGTGCGTCTTGCGCGCCTCATCCTCGTTCATTCCGACATGGGCGAGTTCGGGATCGGTGAACGTCGCCCACGGGATGATCGAGAGATCGGGGCGGGAGCCCATGCGGAACAGGATCGCCTTGACGACGAGGCCGGCGTGATAATTGGCGACATGGGTGAACTGCAACGAACCGGCGACGTCGCCGATGGCATAGACGCGCCGGTTGGTCGTGCGCAGGCCGGCATTGACGGCGACGCCCTTCCTTGTGTGGCGTATGCCCGCCTTGTCGAGGTCGAGGCCTTCGATGTTGGGCTCGCGGCCAGTGGCAACCAGCAGGTCGGAACCCTTGATGACCGTTTCCCCACCATCCGAGCGAACATGAACGCTGACGCCACGCTTGCCGCGTGGTTCGACACCGATCACCTCGGTACGCTCGAGAATGGCCACGCCCTCGCGGCGCAGCGCGTGCAGGATCACTCCGGCCAGCTCCGGATCGTCCTTGCCCAACGCCTGCGCCGCCTCGATGACCGTGACCCGCGATCCAAGGCGGCAATAGGCCTGCGCCATCTCCATGCCGATCGGCCCGCCGCCGATGATAACGAGATGGGCGAGCCGGCGGCGAAGCTGAAAAACACTTTCATTGGTAAGATATGGCACCGCGTTGATGCCCGGAATGGGCGGCACGAAAGGCGAAGAGCCGGTGGCAATGACGAAGCGGCGGGCGCGGATCCTGAATTCGCCGGCCTCAAGTGTATGGCGGTCGACAAAGCGGCCGGTCGCGCGGATGACCTTTACACCGAGTGCGGTGAAACGTTCTTCGGAATCGTTGGGCGCGATCGCCCCGATCACCGATTTCACATGATCATTGACCCTGGCGAAATCGACCTTCACGCCATTGGCATCGGCAAGCGTCACGCCGAAATCGGGCGCGGCGCGGATGGCTTTTGCATGGCCGGCGGCGGCCAAGAGCGCCTTCGAGGGTACGCAGCCATAGTTGAGGCAATCGCCGCCCATCCGGCCCTTTTCGACCAGTGCCACGGAAACGCCCATGGCCGCGGCGGCTGCGGCGACCGTCAGCCCGCCCGAGCCGGCGCCGATGACGCAGATATCCGGGGTGATCAATTCACTCATCATCATGCAGCCGGGTTCAGCCGGTGCTGCCTCTCCATTTCCTGAGGATTACCGGCAAAACCGAGATGACGGCAAGGGCAGCCATGGCCAGCAGCAATTCGTTGGTCACCAGGGCGGACGGGTCGATCCTGCAGGTGCCGGCATCGGCGCAGCCCGGATTGGCGTGCTCCTGGGCGGCGATCACGCTGTCGAGGCCGGCACCGATGAAGGCATAGGCGAAGGTGCCGGGGATGATGCCGAGAAAGGTCGCGGCAACATAGGTCGATACCGGCATGTTGACGAGACCCGGCACAATGTTGACCACCCAGAACGGGAAGACCGGCGCGAGCCGAAGAAACAGCAGGTAGTTGAACGCATCGCGGTTGAACCCGTCGATCATGCGCGAGACAAAGGGACCGGCGCGCTTTTCCAGAATGTCGCCGAAGGAGGAACGCGCGACAAAAAAGATGATCGTTGCGCCCAGCGTGGCGGCAAAAATGGTAACGGCACCGCCGGTAATCGCGCCAAACAGAAGGCCGGCAGAGACGGTCAGCAGCGTCGCGCCGGGGAAGGAAATCGCAACGAGGCCAGCATAGAGGAGAAAATACACGGCAAGTGCCAGAAGCCAGTTGTCGGCGATATGGGCGGCCAGCGCATGACGGTGCATGATCAGGCTCGACAGCGAAAAATAGTCGAACCAGCCCATGGACCAGATGACGACAAAAACAAGGATGACGAGCGCCGCCGGCAAAAACCTGCCGAAGCGTGCGTAGACGCCCTGAACGGGCGTCGCCTCTTCCATCCTGCGCTTTCCTGCCCGCGCCATCTTCGCGTTCCCAGCCCCTGAACAATCCTTATCAGGGGCACATGCGCACAAGCGAGCGGATATTCAATCAAACGGACGGGCTTTCACCGGGTTTTGACCACGGTGCAAGAGCTCCTCACTTTCTGTTGATGCAATGACAGCAACAGGCCACGCACACCTATCCGGGCGGCTGATGCGCCTCATCGAGGTGCGCGAGGATCGTCACGCGTGTACCGTTGGGGTCAAGCAGCGAGAAACGCCGGATACCCATCGGCTTGTCTTCCAGCGATTCGATGATCACAAATCCATCGGCCATGGCACGGTCGTGGAGTTCGGTGACAGCCTGCGGATAGCCGACATCGATCGAAAATCCTGCCGGCAGCGGCGTCGCCTGCGTCTTGTCGCCGTTGACGGTGATCTGCTGTCTGGGTTGCGTGGGCGAGGCGAACATGAGCATGCCGTCGACATCCATTACAACCTTGAAGCCGAGCAGTCCCTCGTAGAAACTGCGGCTTGCCGGCAGGTCGAGTGAGCGGATGTCGGGAACAGTACGCACGATATTCATGGGGTGCATCTCCTTGGAAGGCGAACCGCCTTCGTTGCGGAGACGCCGCAGGACGGCAGCATAGGATTGGCCACTTCGCCGGGCTTTCGCCCGCACGATTTGCTTGAAGTCCTTGTCGACTGTCATTTCGGCGCCTCTGACCCTCAAGACGAAGATTCCCAGCCTCCCATCCGAGGGCAAGTTGCCGAAATCCGGCGACCAACGAGGATCTGCTCCCCTTTGCCTCGGTATTCGGCCTGGCTGGGACAGGCCGGAGGAGGTCGAGCGTGTGGTCCCGCTGCCCGGAATGATGACGCGGGCCCGCGCGCCCTGTCAACCAGTTCCAGCCGGGCTCGTGCCCAATTCACGCACGGCCCTCCCTGCCCCAAAACCACGCCCGGAGTGTGTCAGAAGCGCGATTGACAGCACCGGGCCTTCTACCTATAACCGCGCCGACGTTCGGGTTCCGGCTTCGGCGTTGAAGTTGTGTGCCAAGCAGGCAGGTGCCATCCATCGGCATCGCCCGCGACAAGGCAGCCCGGCAGCAATCGATTTTGATACCAGTTCCATGAGGGTCCGCAACGCAAGCGGATGCGAGAAAAATGAAGCGCACCTATCAGCCCAGCAAACTCGTTCGCAAGCGACGTCACGGTTTCCGTGCCCGCATGTCCACGAAGGGTGGCCGCAGGGTCATAGCCGCGCGCCGTGCACGTGGCCGCAAGAAACTGTCGGCCTGACACGACGGCCGGCAGTCCGCAGTCGGGGACCTTGCGGTCCGCCGCAGAACAGGCACCGCCGGGTGGAAGACAGCACAAAATGCCAGCCAGAAAGGATGCGGCGCAGGGCCGATTTTCTGGCCATGCGTGGAGCCAGGCGGTTTCACGCTTCCGCTTTCGTGCTGCAGGCCCGCAGGCGTGGCGCCGAGGAGCCGGGAGGTTATCGCCCGCGATTCGGAATTACCGTCACGAAGAAAACAGGCAATTCGGTGGAGCGCAATCGCATCCGCCGGCGCCTGCGTGAGGTGGTAAAAAAACTTGCACCCGGCCATTCGCAACCCAGATTCGACTATGTCCTGATCGCGAGGCGCGAAGCATTGGCCGAGGAATTCGGAACGATGGTCGCACAACTGGCAGAGGGTCTTGACCGAACCGCCCGGTTGGGGGCAAACCCGCGTCAACGAAACGGAGCCCCGTCGCAGGAGCCGAAGACAGGCGCAGTGCAGGAACGGTCCGGCGGCATGTGACGGTCGACGGACCGCAACAAGGAAAATCCGGCTTATGGAAAATAACCGTAATACGTTTCTTGCGATCGCGCTGTCGCTCGTCATCATCGTTGCCTGGCAATATCTGTATGTGAGTCCCAAACTGGAAGCCGAACGCCAGTCCGCCGAAGCGCAGCGCCGCCAGATCGAACAGAGCCAGTCCACGGCACAGGACACCGCCAAGAACACCGGCCAGAGCGGAGCAACCACACCCGGGGCCGGAAGCCAACAGGCGGCAAGCGAGCAAGCTACGACAACCACACCTTCTGGCACGCCATCCGGCACGCCGGGCCAGGCCGCACCGCAGGGCGGCGGCGACGTGCCGGTTTCGCAAGCCTTGTCGCGCGACGCGGCGCTGGCGGCCAGTCCGCGCGTACCGATCGACAATTCGCATGTCGTCGGCTCGATCAATCTCAAGGGCGGGCGCATCGACGATCTGCGACTGAAGAAATACCGGGTCAGTGTCAAACCGAATTCGGATCTCGTGACGCTGCTGTCGCCGTCGCAGCTCAAGACCGGCTATTTCACCGAACTGGGCTATGTCGGTTCGGGCAGTTCCGGCGACGTACCGGGACCCGACACGGTCTGGACGGCGCCCGAAGGTGCGGAGCTGACGAAAGAAACGCCGGTAACGCTTACCTGGACCAATTCGGACGGCGTCACCTTCAAGCGCACGATCAGCATCGACGACGGCTACATGTTCACGGTCGATGACACGGTGACGAACGACACCGGTCATGACATCACCCTGTCGCCCTATGGCCGCGTGACACGCTTCTTCAAGCCGGCCAAGGCGACGACCTACATCCTGCACGAAGGGCTGATCGGCGTTTTCGGCAAGGAAGGGCTTGAACAGACGAAATACAAGAAACTGGAAGACGAGCGCGAAATTACATCCGATCGGGTGGACGGCGGCTGGCTCGGCATTACCGACAAATACTGGGCGGCCACACTCGTGCCATCGGCCGGATACAAGCCGCGCTTTTCCTATTTCGACGACGGCCGCGCGCGCTGGCAGGCCGATTATCTCGGCGACCCGCTGACCATTGCCGCGGGCAAGAATGCAGATGTCCAACAGCGCATCTTCGCCGGCGCCAAGGAAGTCAATGTCGTCGACAATTACGAGAAGAAGTACGACATCCTCAATTTCGAACTGCTGATCGACTGGGGCTGGTTCTATTTCATCACCAAGCCGATGTTCTGGCTGCTCGATACGCTCTACAAGCTGGTCGGCAATTTCGGCATTGCCATCCTGCTCGCCACCGTCATCATCAAGGCGGCGCTCTTCCCGCTCGCCAATATGAGTTACAAGTCGATGGCGAACATGAAGAAATTGCAGCCCGAGATAACGGCGATGCGCGAGCGCTTTGCCGACGACAAGGTGAAGCAGCAGCAGGAGATGATGGCGCTCTACAAGCGCGAGAAGATCAACCCGGCCGCCGGGTGCTGGCCGATGCTGATCCAGATTCCCATCTTCTTCTCGCTCTACAAGGTGCTCTACATCACCATCGAGATGCGCCATGCGCCGTTCTTCGGCTGGATCCAGGATCTCTCGGCGCCCGATCCGACATCGATCGTCAATCTGTTCGGCCTGCTGCCCTTCGATGCGCCGGCCTTTGCAGCGATCGGCGTGTTCCCGCTGATCATGGGTTTTACCATGTTCCTGCAAATGCAGATGAACCCGACGCCACCCGATCCGACGCAGGCGATGATCTTCAAATGGATGCCGATCGTTTTCACCTTCATGCTCGCCTCGTTCCCGGCCGGACTTGTCATCTACTGGACCTGGAACAACACGCTGTCGATCATCCAGCAAGGCATCATCATGAAACGCAATGGCGTGAAGATCGAATTGTTCGACAATCTGAGAGGTCTGTTCGGCAAGAAACCGAAACCGGCCGAATAGCCAGCCAAGCGGTCAAGCCAGAAGCCTCTCAGCCACCAGACGCACCGCCGGACCAATCTGACCGGCGTTCTCGGCCTTGCGGGCGATACCTTCGGCGCACGCCCCGAGCAGAACGGCAACGCGTTCCGCGTCCTCATACCCAGCTTCGCGCAGAATAGCGACGATCCGCTCCTCGAACTCACGATCGAATCGCGCCAGCTCCGGCAGATTTCCGGGCGAGCCGGCTTCATAGAGTTCGCTGGCGTGCGGTGAATCTTCAAGTAGCCGGTAAACAAACCTGTGCTTGGCGCTCAGGGCGGCGGCGACGCGTGTCCATGGCGCACCCTCGCCTGAAAGCTCGCGCTCGACAATTGCTTCCAGTTCCTCCACCAGCCGGCCGACCACTGCTGCAAACACGGCCTCCTTGTCGGGGAAATAGGCGTACAGCGTCGCCTTGGCGACGCCAGCGTGCTTGGCGATCGCCTCCATGGTCGCGCCGCGCAATCCGTCGCGCAGGAACAAAGCCATTCCGGCGTCGATCATTTTTTCGCGCCGTTCCGCACTTTGCGTTCTTGACTTATGCGGAGTCATGCTCATTTCCATTGAACGTATTGTACGAAAAATGTATAATACGTTCAATCTTGGGAGATTCAACCATGGCCGATACGGTTCTTGTCACTGGAGTTTCCGGTTTTCTGGGCGGGCACGTCGCGCTGCAACTGCTCAAAGAGGGGTATCAGGTACGCGGTAGCGTGCGCGACCTCAAGCGCTCCGACAAGGTACGCGACACGATGGCCCGGCACGGCGCCGACACGAAAGGCCTGGAATTCGTCGCGCTCGATCTGTTGCGCGACGAGGGTTGGCAAGAAGCCATGAAAGGCGTGCGCTATGTCCAGCATATTGCTTCCCCGTTCGTCATATCGATGCCGAAAGACCCGCAGGAACTCATCCGGCCGGCCGTGCAGGGAAACGAGCGCGCGCTGGGCGCCGCCTTCGCCAGCGAGGTCGAACACGTCGTGGTGACTTCTTCGATGGCGGCTATCATGTATCGCCACGCCAAGCCGCGCAGCGAGACCTTCACCGGCGAAGACTGGACAGAAACCGATTCACCACTGGCCAATGCCTATATCCGCTCCAAGACGCTTTCCGAGCGGCGCGCCTGGGAAATCGCGGAAGAAGCCGGGCGAAGGGACGATCTCACCATGGTCAACCCAGCCGGCATTTACGGCCCGCTGCTTGACGAAGACCCCGGCACGTCGGCCCTCTTGCTGATACGGCTGCTGCGCGGCGAGATGCCCGGCGTGCCGCGCATGATCATCCCGGCCATCGACGCGCGCGATGTGACCAAGGTGCATATCGAGGCGATGCGCAATGGAGCTGGCGGCAAACGTCTGCCGATGTCGGCCGGCGGTATCTCGGTGCTGGAAATGGCGCAAGCGATGCGCGAGACCTTTCCCGAAAACGCAAAGAAGTTGCCGAAGCTGCAATTGCCTGACTGGTTCGTGCGCTTCTATGCCCTGTTCGACAAGGATGTGCGCGACAATCTGGCCGAACTGGGACCCGAGCGCAAAATCGATGCAAGTGGCGCCCGCGCGTTGCTGGGGCGCGATTTCATTTCGGCCAAGGAATCGGTTCTCGCCACGGCCGAAACCATCATCGACCAGAAGCTGGTGTGACGCTGGCCAAGCTCAAGCGTTGACAAGTGCACCGGCAATGCCGCAGTCGTCTCGGCAACGAGGCGAAGGACTGGCGGCGTGAGCGAATCCGAACTTACGGACGAAGAAAAGGCGGCGGCATACATGGCCACCGGCAGGACGCTGTTCGCGCGCAATTGGACCTTCCTGCGCGGCGTTACCACGATGAACAATCTGCCGGAGGCAGGCCCGGCGGAGATCGCCTTCGCCGGCAGATCGAATGTCGGCAAGTCGTCGCTGATCAACGCGCTGACCGATCAAAAGGGGCTGGCGCGCACCTCGAATACGCCGGGACGCACGCAGGAACTCAACATCTTCATCCCCGAAGGCCACAGCGGCGCGGCCGACGATCTGCCGCCCTTCGCCATTGTCGACATGCCGGGTTACGGCTTCGCCAGGGCGCCGAAGGTCAAGGTAGACCAGTGGACCCGGCTCGTTTTCGACTATCTGCGCGGGCGCTCGACGCTCAAACGCGTCTATGTGCTGATCGATGCGCGTCACGGGCTGAAGGCGAATGATGAGAAGGTGCTCGACCTTCTCGACAAGGCCGCCGTCTCCTATCAGATCGTGCTGACAAAGGCGGACAAGATCAAGCCGCCGGCGGTCGAAAAGCTGATCGAGCAAACCCTGAAGGCGATCGCCAAACGGCCGGCCGCCTATCCGGCGGTACTCGCCACCTCGTCGGAAAAACGCTCCGGTATCGAAGAGTTGCGCGCGGCGATCGCAAAGGCAATCGCAAGCTGAACAGCACGACCCGGCAAGAAACCTTGCCTCGCAACCCATTGCCCGCTACCACGCGCGGCGGAACAGGAAGATGCCCGCCATGACGACCAAAGAACTGACCGAATACGAACAACAGGCGCAGCTCCTGTCGCAGGCGTTGCCCTATATGCAGCGCTACGAGAACAAGACCGTCGTTGTCAAATATGGCGGCCATGCCATGGGCGATCCGGCGCTCGGCCAGGCTTTCGCCCGCGATGTCGCGCTGCTCAAGCAATCGGGCATCAACCCGATCGTGGTGCATGGCGGTGGACCGCAGATCGCAGCGATGCTGACGAAGATCGGCCTTGAATCAAAATTCGAGGGCGGCCTTCGCGTCACCGATGAAAAGACCGTCGAGATCGTCGAGATGGTGCTGGCCGGCTCGATCAACAAGCAGATCGTGGCGCTGATCAATGCCGAGGGTGAATGGGCGATCGGCCTGTGCGGCAAGGACGGCAACATGGTGTTCGCCGAAAAGGCGCACAAGACGATGATCGACCCGGAATCGAATATCGAAAAAGTGCTCGATCTGGGCTTTGTTGGCGAGGTCGTCGAGGTCGATCGCACGTTGATCGACCTGCTGGCGAAATCGGAGATGATCCCGGTCATCGCACCGGTAGCGCCCGGCCGCGACGGCCATACCTACAACATCAATGCTGACACCTTCGCCGGCGCCATTGCCGGCGCGCTGTCGGCCACGCGCCTGCTGTTCCTGACCGACGTGCCGGGCGTGCTCGACGCAAAAGGCGAACTGATCAAGGAACTTTCTGTCGACAAAGCGAAGGCGCTGATTGCCGACGGCACGATCGCCGGCGGCATGATCCCCAAGGTCGAGACCTGCATCGAGGCGATCGACAAGGGCGTCGAGGGTGTTGTCATCCTCAATGGCAGGACCTCGCACGCCGTGCTCTTGGAACTGTTCACCGAACACGGCGCCGGCACGCTGATCGTGCGGTAGGCCGCAATCAGCCGAACAGCAGCAGTCCCAGAATGCCGGCGACGATCAGGGCGCAGCCGAAGAGTTCAAGTTTCGTCACCTGCTCGCGGAAGAAGAACACCGCCGAAATATAGGTGAAGATCATCTCGACCTGGGCGACGCCCTTGACGATCGCTGCCTGCTGCAGGGTCATGGCCGTGAACCAGCCGAACGAAGTCGTCGCGCCGACGAGACCGACCAGCGCGGAGACCTTCCAGGCCGCGGCGATACGGGCGAATTCACCACGCTCGCGCCAGGCCATCCAGGCGAGCATGACGAGCGTCTGCAACACGATGGTCGAGGCTAGCGTGAAGGCGGCCTGCATCAGGTAGCCGGGAGCACCCAGCGACAGCGAGGCGGCGCGGTAGGCGACGGCGGCGATGCCGAAAAACGTGCCCGACAGCAATCCTATGCCGGCGGTCGGCGTGAAGACGGAGGTGACGAGTGAGGCCGCATTGACAGCAGTGCGCGCTACCGAGATCAGCATCACGCCGACAACCGATACCGCGATGGCGGCGATTGTCGCCATGCCAGCCCTGTCGCCCAGGAAAAGCAGGCCGAACAAGGCGGCTTGCGCCGGCTCGGTACGCGAATAGGCCGTGCCGACCACGAAATTTCGGTAGGAGAACAGGTGGATCAGCAGAGCTTGGGCGCCGATCTGGGCGAGACCTCCGATTACCACCCAAAGCGCGAAAACCGGGTTCGGCCGCGGCAACGGATAGCCAGTGCCGAAATGCAGGAGGGCGACAAAAAACAAGGCGAAGGGCACGCCGAAACCGAAGCGCACGAAGGTTGCGCCGGTCGTGCCCATCGCGTTTTTCAGATGCTTTTGCAGCGCCGAACGCAAGTTCTGCAGAAACGCGGCGGCGAAGGTAATGGGGATCCAGAGTTCCATGACAACAGCTTTCGTGAAATGCAGATGCCGCCAAGCAAATGATCCTTTTCAGATCAATGCGGCGGATAAGATTGATGCGAAACAGCCGCCTCTGGCAGCCATTGCAACGGTTTCACGAAAGCCGGCCAAGTCTGGTGCCGGAAAGGGCCGAAAAGAACCGGGCCGGCAGGCGCTTGCGGTCCTGCAGGACGATGAAAGGATTACGCTGGGCGTGTTGCGTCACGCAAATGGATCCAAATCCCGGCATGGCGCGGCTAATACCACGCTTTACGATGGGCGCCAATTCGCCGCCGAATCTGTTCCGACGCCGGTTCGCGGCAAAAAATATTTTTTGCTCTGCGATCCGTTTCGGTCGGATGGATCGTCAATGTTGCGTCCCGAGGAAAAGGAGACGCACCATGCCACAGAAACCCGTTACCCTGATCAACCTGCTGAAGGTCAAGGCTGGAACGCAGGACGACCTGATTGCGATGCTGAAACAGAACACCGAATCGGTAATCCGTAAGCTCGATGGCTGGAGGTCGACGCGGCTGATTGCCTCGGCAGACGGCGCCAGTGTCATCATCCATTCGGAGTGGGAAACACCCGCCAATGTCGAGGCGATGCGCAACGACCCGCGCATGAAGGCCTATTTTCCGGAAATCCTCAAATTGGCGAGCTTCGAGTCGATCATGGGCGAAGTGGCAGTCAGCCACGAGCGGAGGCACGACCCGTGACGGGTTCGGATTTCGAGGACAGCCTGAACGCACTGCGGCCGAAACTGCATCGCTATTGCGCGCGCATGACCGGCTCGGCGATCGATGGCGAGGATCTGTTGCAAGATACGCTGGTCAAGGCGCTGCGCGCACGCAGTGATGGCGAGAGGATCGATAATCTCGAGGCATGGCTGCTTCGCATTGCCCACAATAACTGCCTCGATTTTCTGCGCTCGAAGTCCCGCAGGACTATCGTTACGCTCACCGAGGAACTCGAAGTCACACCGTTTTCCGACACGGAGATCGCTGCCTTCAGTTTCCGGATGTTCGCGCAATTGCCCGAACTCCAGCGCTGCACGGTGATCCTCAAGGATGTTCTGGGACATTCGATCGAAGAGATCTCATCGATCGCGGAATGTACGCCCGCGGCGGCAAAATCGGCGCTTCAGCGCGGGCGGGCGGCGCTGAGGCGGCTCGCGCAACTGGGCGATGACGCAAGGCTGCCTCTCATGTCCGACGCGGACCGACAGAAGATTGCCGCCTATGTCGGCCATTTCCGAAACGGGGAATTCGACGCCATTAGGGCGCTGCTTGCCGAAGAGGTGAGGCTCGATCTGGTGAACCGACTCAGGCTGGAAGGCCGCGACAAGATCGGCCTCTATTTCACGCGATACGGCGAAGAGACGAAATGGCGCTTCACCCTTGGCGCCGTCGAAGGCCAGCCGACCATGCTGGTCTACGATGCGCAAGGTCCGATGGAAAAGCCGGCGCATTTCGTGCTGATCGACTGGCAGGGAGACCGGATTGCGGCGATCCGCGACTTTCTGTTCGCGCCTTACGTACTCGAAGCCATCGATTGGGTGCGGCTGGGATAAGCGAATATTGTCTTGGCGAAGGTAATTGCGAATTGCATTTTCTTCGCCATGTTCCTCTGCCATAGGAACAACATGACGAATCCTGTCCGCCACGCCACACCCCTCGACCCGACCGCGATCGTCGACTGGGTGTTCGACCTCGACAACACGCTCTATCCGCGCCACTGCGATCTGTTCAGTCAGATCGATCTCAGGATGACGGCCTATGTGGCCCGGCTGACGGGGTTGCGGCGTGATGAAGCCCGACGCCTCCAGAAGCGACTCTACCGCGATCATGGCACGACGCTGAACGGGCTGATGCTGGAGTACCATATCGACCCGCACGATTATCTCACCGAGGTGCATGACATCGATTATTCGGTGCTCGAGCCCAATCCGTTGCTGGGCGAGGCCATCGCGGCGCTGCCGGGACGCAAGCATGTCTTCACCAATGGCGACGTGACGCACGCGAAGAAGACGCTGGCTGCGATCGGCGTTCAGGAAGCCATGTTCTTCTCGATCTTCGACATCGTCGCTTCCGATTTCGCGCCGAAACCGGAGCGCAGGGCATTCGACCTGTTCGTTGAGGCGCACACCATCACGCCCGACCGGACGGTGATGTTCGAGGACATGCCGCGCAATCTCGAGACGGCCAAGCAGATGGGCATGACCACCGTGCTGGTCACGCCGAAACCCGACCGCGAGCACAAGGCCGAATACTGGGAAATCGCCGGCCGCGACGCACCACATGTCGACCATGCTACCGACGATATCGGGGCTTTTCTTTCCCGGCTGTTCGACAAATGAAAAGCCCGGCTGCGAGGCCGGGCTTGAAATCTTCTTGGCATGGTGGAAGCTGTCGATGGCGCATCAATGCAGGTTGGCGCGCTCCAATGTCTCGCCTTCGAAGACGAGTTCTCCCGATCCGGCCAGAACCTGGCCCGGCAGTTCGGCGTCATCGAAGCGGAATACACGGGCGCCCGGCGTCGGACGCAGGGTGCTCTCGTTATGGCGGACAGCACCGAAATCCCGGTTCATCGCACGAATGGTGAAGCCGTGGCGAGACATCTCGCGCACGACGCGAACGGAGTCGGTAACAAAATGAAAGGCCCTGAAACTGGCCATGTCATGCTCCCTGTGCGGCCGTATAGCGGCTCTACTTGTCGCGGCATCAACAAAACGCACCGCGTTTACTAATCCTGAATCTAGAACCTGAAAAACGGCCATAGTGTGCATTTTGACACATCGCGTTACGTGCAGGCACGCCACGCATCCCTGCACGGGAAAAAACCTTGCATTTCAGATATTAAGGTGCAGCTCCGCCGTTCGATAGAATTCTAACGATCATGCCGGAAAGGCTGTCGCGGGCCTGCGAATTCGGCGCGAATGTGACCGGCCCCAACTTCGCCATATTGACAAGGAGCCGATCGGTAGGGTTCAGGCCCGAGGCAAATCGTAGTGGTCGCGTATGATCGACCAGGCTTCCTTGCCGGTGTCGACATAGTGGAAGAGCTTGATGTCGTCGGGCGCGATGGTGCCCTGGCGCGCCAGTTCCTGAAAATCGATCACCTTTTCCCAGAACTGCCGGCCGAACAGCAACAGGGGTATAGCCTCCATGCGCCCGGTCTGGATCAGCGTCAGCGATTCGAACAGTTCGTCCATGGTGCCGAAACCACCCGGAAAGAACGAAATCGCCTTGGCGCGCATCATGAAATGCATCTTGCGCACAGCAAAATAGTGGAAGTTGAAGCACAGGCCCGGCGTGACATAATTGTTGGGGACCTGTTCGTGCGGCAACACGACATTGAGGCCGATCGACGGCGCATTGATGTCGGCAGCTCCCCGGTTTCCGGCTTCCATGATGCCCGGACCGCCGCCGGTGACAATCACCATTTCGCGGCTGTAGGTGGTCGCCGAATAGGCCGATACGTGGCGCGCGAAGTCGCGCGCCTGTTCGTAATAGCCGCAAAGTGCTTCCAGATTCTGTTTCTGTTCGTCGTTGCGTGCCGCACAGGCTTGCGACCCCGGTTCGGGGATACGGGCGCCGCCAAACATCACCACCGTCGACTGGATGCCGCGCTCCTGCAGGATCAGCTCGGGCTTCAGCAGTTCGAGCTGCAGGCGAACGGGCCGCAATTCCTCGCGGGTCAGGAAGTCCGTATCATCGAAGGCGAGCTTGTAGGCCGGCGCCCTGGTTTGCGGCGTATCGGGGGTGCGCCGCGCCTTTTCGATGTCCTCGGGCGAGTGCGGCAGCGCCTTCCAGCGTTGCGTGTCGTGATCCGTCATGTCCCTCTTCTCCCGATGGCCGCAGGCGACCTGTAGTCCGGTATCGCGTCAGCACGCCGACGTCGATTGACCGAGCCGGGTGCTTCGCCTATGCCTCCGTCCGCAGTCAAGGATTCTCGCAGGCAGGAGTTAAGGAAATGGCCATGAATCGCATTGCCGCGCTGCAACGCGCCATCGAGGAAGGCTTCGAAGCCCGCGACCAGATAACGTCGAAGAGCAAAGGGGTGGACGAAATGCTCACCCCGCATACGACAGGACGTCAACCCGTGTATTCCGGCGACCAGGGATTGCGTCAGGCGGTTGATGAGGCGCTCGACCTGCTCGACACAGGCGAGTTGCGCGTCGCCGAACGCCAGTCGAGTGGTGAATGGCTGACGCATCAATGGCTGAAAATGGCCATTCTCTTGTCGTTCCGGCTGTACGACAATGAACTGGTGCGCACCGGACCCGGAAAATCGACGTGGTGGGACAAGGTGCCTTCCAAGTTCGAAGGCTGGGGCGACAACCAGTGGCGCGATTCCGGCTTTCGTGCCGTGCCCAATGCTGTTGTCCGACATTCCGCCCATATCGCCAGGAACGTCGTGCTGATGCCCAGTTTCGTCAATGTCGGGTCGCGCGTCGACGAGGGCACGATGGTCGATACCTGGGCGACCGTCGGTTCCTGCGCGCAGATCGGCAAGAACGTCCACCTGTCGGGCGGCGTCGGCATCGGCGGCGTGCTGGAACCGATGCAGGCCGGCCCCACCATCATCGAGGACAATTGCTTCATCGGTGCGCGCTCGGAAGTCGTCGAGGGCTGCATCGTGCGCGAGGGTTCGGTGCTCGGCATGGGTGTCTTCATCGGCAAGTCGACCAAGATCGTCGACCGCGAGACGGGCGAAATCATGTATGGCGAAGTGCCGCCTTATTCGGTGGTCGTCGCCGGCGCGCTGCCGGGCAGGCCATTGCCGGACGGTACGCCGGGCCCGTCGCTCTATTGCGCGGTGATCGTGAAGAAGGTCGACGAGCGGACGCGATCCAAGACCTCGATCAACGAACTCCTGCGCGACTGACGGTTCCCGGCGTTCAATTCCAACCACCCTTCTACTGAGACCCGCACTTGCGTTGCGCGGTGTGCACAAACGCACGCAGGCATGGCCAAATCATTCCGATGTCACAGGCACGATGCCATCGGGGACATGATGGCTGCCGCCGTCAACGCAAGGGGTACAGGCATGGGGGTACAGGCATGATCGACATATTATCGGCCAATCTGGGTGATCCGGAACACCGGCTGACGCGCGCCGGATTCGCAGCCACAATCCTCTATGCGGTGGTTTTCTTCTACTCGACGCTGTTCGGCGCCGCGATCATCATGGGACTGGCCAATGCGGTGGTCGAGACCGGTCTCGGTCTTGCTCCACCCGAGAATCTGCTCCTCCAGATCATGGCCGCAGTGCTGGGATTTGCCAGTGGCGCCATCGTCGTAGCGGCGGGCGCGAGCAGGCTGCGCGACATCGGCCGATCGGTAAGATGGCTGGTGCCTGCCGCCATGAGCTTCGCGGTTTTCGTTGTTTCCGAGACTGGTTTACTCCCTGCTCCCGAGGGGATGGTATCCGCTTCGATCCTTGTCGTCGCTGCAACCGTACTGGTTCTCTGCCTGTTGCCGGGCAGCGCGGGAACGGATGACCGTACCGGCCTGCAAACAGGAGACGAAATGATCCAGGCAGACTGATCGCGGCATAACACCAAAGAGAAACGCACAACGAATACCTGTCGATGAATTGACAAATTTGGAAATCGGCAGGCAGATTCAAGTCAAAGGAGGGTTGTATCATGGACTGGAAATATCTTTTTCTCAGCCTGGAAGGCCGGATCAACCGCGCCAAGTTCTGGGCTGGCATCGGGGTCATATTTGTCGGTGCAATCATCGCCACCATCATCGACAATGTCGCCGGACTGACGATCGGCGGCCAGCCTTATGGCGTCGTTTACATCATCTATGTCATCGCGATGATCTGGCCGGCAATTATGCTCTATGCCAAGCGCTGGCACGACCGCGACAAGTCGGGATGGTGGACGCTGATCGCCTTCGTTCCGGTCATCGGCGGAATATGGATTCTGATCGAACTCGGCATACTGGCCGGCAAGCCGGGCGAAAACCGCTTCGGCCCCGACCCGCTCGGCAGGACGGCCGCGATCTGAGTATGGTCGGCGGCGCTTGCCTGCGGCAGGCGTGCACGCCCGATCAACTGCAGAAAACTGGTATTGCGTCGCCGGACCCGTGCGCATCGGGCTTGGCGATGTGTCACCTTGCTGACAGCGATCCGGCAGCTATATCTGGCAAACGGGGAGCGGAAATTGAACGGAACGGATCGAAGAGCGAGCGTTGCCTGGCTGCTGTTCGGCTTTGACGGACGCATTGCGCGCCGGTCCTTCATCCTCGGCCAGCTTTTCATGCTGGCGATCTTCGCGGTGGTGGTGGCGCGGATTGTCGCCGTCAAAGACAATGACAGCGCAACTATATTCTGGGGATTCGTGTTCATCGCGTTCATCGGCGTATCGATCGTGTCGAGTTTCGCGCTTGTCGTGAAGCGCCTGCACGATCTCAGCCTGCCAGGCGCACTGGCGCTCATCCTGTGCGTTCCGACGCTCAATATCCTTTTCGTCATCGCACTGATGGCGCTGCCTTCGAAGCCGGAGGTCAACGAGCACGGCCCGCCGCCCTTCGGGCCGGTTTTCGGCGGGCAGACCGGGCAAAACCATTCATCAACGGATTGATGGCATTGTTTCGCCATGCCCTATCGCACGCTCAACCCGGAAAAGATCATCGCCACCGCCGCCAATCTCGAGCGGCGCATCGGCGAACGATTTCCCGATGCCGGGCTTAAAAACGTGGCAGGCGAACTGGTCAGGCTGGCAAGCGATACGGCGAAGGCGGCAAACGAGGTCGCACGGCCGATGTGGTGGCTCAGGGCGGTGATCGCACTGACGGTCATTGTCGGTGCGCTCATCTTCTTCTTCGTCGGCAGTTTCCTGACCTTCAACCGTATCGAGACCGACGGCTTCGACGCGGTGCAGGGCGTGGAAGCATCGATCAATACGCTGGTGCTGATCGGTCTGGGCGTCTTCGCGCTGTTTCGCATCGAAGAGCGTGCCAAGCGGCATGCCGCGCTGAAGGGCCTGCACGCCATGCGTTCACTGGTCCATGTCATCGACATGCATCAGCTCACCAAGGATCCGGTGGTGTTTTCCGCCGATTTCAGACCGACAACGAGTTCACCGAATCGCTCGATGAGCCGGGTCGATCTGAAGCGCTATCTCGACTATTGCTCGGAAATGCTGTCGCTCACCGGCAAGGTCGCGGCGCTCTATGCCCAGTCGCTTGCCGACCACGATGTGCTGGAAGCGGTCAACGATATCGAGAACCTGGCGACCAATTTGTCGCGCAAGATCTGGCAGAAGATCATGCTTATCAAACCCGGTAACGCCGCGACACCCATAGCCGCTATCTCAGCTTCCGGCGCATCAAAGCCGCGCCAGCGCCAAGCGCCCTGAGCTTGCCGACGGCGACAGCGCGCGACAGGGGCGCCATGCCGCAATTGGTGCAGGGAAACATGCGCTCGGGGTCGACGAATTCCATCGCTTTTTGAAGCGTGGCGGCGACTTCCTCTGGCGTTTCGATCCTGTCGGTCGCAACATCGATGGCGCCGACGAGGACGTCCTTGTTCCTGAGCAGGCCCATCAGATGATAGGGCACATTCGAATTGGCGCATTCGAGCGAGACCTGGCCGATGGTCGACGCGTTGATCGCCGGAAAAAAGTCTTCATACTGGCGCCATTCGGAGCCAAGCGACTGCTTCCATTCGATATTGGCCTTGATGCCGTAGCCGTAGCAGATGTGGACGGCGGACTTGCATTTGAGGCCCGCCGCAGCACGCTCCAGCATTGCCACACCCCATTCCGCCGCCTCGCGCGGAAAGGCGTTGAAGGCCGGCTCGTCGAACTGGATGGCGTCGACGCCTTCGGCTTCGAGTTCCCTCGCCTCCTCGTTGAGGATTTCGGCGAAGGCCATCGCCATGTCCGGCCGGCTACCATAATGGGCGTCGGCGATGGTGTCGCAGATCGTCATCGGGCCGGGCAGAGTGAATTTCAGCCCGTTCGTCGTCAGGCCGCGCGTGTAACGCGCCTCATCGGAATGGATTTTACCCTTCCTCGAAATGACCGAGGTGACGGTCGGTACATCGACGACATAGCGGTTGTCGCGGATGCCCATCTTCGTCTTCTTCTGCCAGTCGATGCCATTCACATGTTCGAGGAAACCGTGGACAAAGTGGATGCGATACTGCTCGCCGCCGGAGACGATGTCGATGCCGGCCAGTTCCTGTTCCTTGACCCAGATCAGCGTGGCGTCGCGCTTGGCCTGTTCGAGTTCCCCACCGGAAAGCCGCCACTCAGGCCACAGCTTTTCGGGTTCGGCCAGCCATGAAGGTTTGGGCAGCGAGCCTGCCACCGTGGTCTCGAGCATGATCTCCTCCCCTCCCTGGCCTCGCCATGCCGCAGATTCGATGACGGTAGCCCGGTGGAGCGTGGAAGCACAAGGCGAGCCGTATTGTCTCCGACCCGCTGGACAGGTTGGCCATTGTCATGATCATATCGTGTCGCCTGCAAGGGGATGACCGGGCAGGCAACACGCATGAACGTGCCTGCGACTGCTCCACATAGTCGAGAAAGACCACGGCCATGATCCTCGGAATGTCGGTTTCCGCGTTTACGATCCTGCATGTCATCATCAGCCTTATTGGCATCGCCACCGGCCTTTACGTGATGATCGGCATGGCTGGCGGCCGCAAATTGCCGTTCTGGACGGCCATCTTCCTACTTTTCACTGTGGCGACCAGCGTGACGGGGTTCTTCTTCAAATCGACGCAGATCGGGCCGCCGCATATTATCGGTGCGATCTCTCTGGTGATCCTGGCGATCGCCCTTTACGCGCTTTACGGCGCACGCCTCAAAGGAAGCTGGCGCTGGATCTATGTCGTAACGGCGCTGATCGCGCTCTTCTTCAACGTCTTCGTCGGGGTGATCCAGGCATTCCAGAAACTGTCCTTCCTGCAGCCGCTGGTGCCAACGCAAAGCGAACCGCCATTCCTCGCCACGCAGATCGTCGTACTGATCATCTTCCTGATCTGCGGATGGCTGGCCGTCAGGCGCTATCCCGTCTAGGTAGCGAAAAACGAGATCGGATTGACGGCGGATGCACCCGGCTTTCTTGCGCAATTGCGGATGCAAAACCGGTTTCCACTTTTGCCGGAATTGCTTTAGACCGGGCGCATGCGTGCAACTGATCCCGTACAAATCCTGCGCGAACTGATCCGCTGCCCCTCCGTCACGCCGGAGGAAGCGGGTGCGCTTACCGTGCTGGAAGGTTTCCTGAAACCGCTCGGCTTCACGGTCGAGCGGCCGGTGTTCAGCGAAGAAGGTACGGCAGATGTCGAGAACCTCTATGCAAGGCTCGGCAGCGAAGCACCGCATGTGATGTTCGCCGGCCATACCGACGTCGTTTTGCCGGGCAATGCCGACAACTGGACGCACCCGCCTTTCGCGGCCGAGGTGGCGAACGGCATGATGTATGGACGCGGCGCGGTCGACATGAAGGGCGGCATCGCCTGTTTCGTCGCGGCGATAGGACGGCTGATCGAGGCGGGCGGCAAGCCGAACGGCTCGATCTCGCTGCTGATCACCGGCGACGAGGAAGGACCTTCGCTCAACGGCACCGACAAGTTGCTCAAATGGGCCGCAGAAAAGGGCGAAGCCTGGGACGGGTGCGTCGTTGGCGAACCGACCAATCCGAACGCTGTTGGCGACGCCATGAAGAACGGCAGGCGCGGTTCGCTTTCGGGCCGCATCACGGTGACGGGCGTGCAGGGCCATTCGGCCTATCCGCAGCTTGCAGACAATCCGGTGCACGCACTGATGGGGCTGCTCGACGCGCTCTTGCTGCCGCCGCTCGACGAAGGGTCCGACCAGTTCCAGCCCTCCGACATCCAGGTGACCTCCGCCGATGTCGGCAACAAGGCGGTCAATGTCATCCCCGCCGATGCGACGGCGGCCTTCAATGTCCGCTTCAACGATCTGTGGAACGGCGACACGCTGAAGGCTGAGATCATGCGTCGGCTCAACGAGGGCGCCGAGTACGGCCGGTTCCGCGCCGGCAGGGACGAACCGGTGAAGTTCAGCGTGGAATGGGTCGGGCGTGTCAGCCCCGTGTTCGTGACACGCGACAACCGGCTGACCGGCACGCTGTCGGGCGCCATCGAGGCCGTGACCGGCAGGCAAGTGGAGTTGTCGACCAATGGCGGCACCTCGGATGCGCGTTTCATCAAGGATTACTGCCCGGTTGTCGATTTCGGTCTGGTCGGCAAGACCATGCACCAGATCGACGAGCGCGTGTCACTGGCCGATCTCGAAACGCTGACGGCGATCTACCAGCGCTTCCTCGAAAGCTGGTTTCGGTAGACGATCAGTAATCCACCTTTTCCAGATAGAGGCCGTCGGGTGGGGCGACCGGGCCGCAGGCCTTGCGGTTGCGCGCTTCGAGCACCGCGGCGAGATCGTCGGCGATCCACTTGCCCTCGCCGACCAGTTTCAGGGAACCGACCATGGAGCGCACCTGGCTGTGCAGGAAGGAACGCGAATTGGCGATCACATCGATATGTTCATTGTCGGCTTTGACGACATCGAGTACGTCGAGCGTCTTCATCGGCGATTTCGCCTGGCAATTGGCATCACGGAAAGTGGTGAAGTCGTGATGGCCGACGAGGCGCTGTGCGGCCTCATGCATGGCAGCGACATCGAGCGGCTTGAAAACATGCCAGGCGAGGCCGCGCTCGAGCGCCAGCGGCGCGCGACGGTTGACGATGCGATAGCGGTAATGACGCCGTTTCGCGGAGAAACGGGCGTCGAAATCGGGCGAGGCGATGATGCAGTCGATAATGGCGATGGCATGGTCATTGACCTTGAGGATGCCGTTCATCGCCTCGCATACCTTGTCGGTGTCCCATTCCTTCTCCAAGTCGAAGTGAGCGACCTGTCCGCTCGCATGCACGCCGGCATCGGTGCGGCCGGCTGCGTTGAACCGGACCTGTTCGTGGGTGAACTGCTCGACGGCCTCCTCCAGCGCCTGCTGAACGGTCATCAAGCTTTCCTGGCGCTGCCAGCCGGCATAGGCCGATCCCTCGTATTCGATGGTCAGGCGATAGCGTGGCATCAGGAAAGCACCGTGCCTTTTTCAAGCCGTGCGCCGCGCAGGAACTCGTCCACATCCACCGGCTTCTTGCCGGCACGCTGCAGCCTCGTCAGGCGCACCGCACCGGATCCGCAGGCGACGGCGAGTTGATCGTCGAGCACCGTGCCGGGCGCGCCGAAACCCTCGCTCAGCGTCGAGCGCAATATTTTTACCCGCTCCCGCTTTTCGCCGATTTCGCACCAGGCACCGGGAAAGGGCGAGAGGCCGCGGATATGGTTGTGCACCTCAACCGCCGGTCGCAACCAGTCGATGCGGCTCTCGGTCTTGTCGATCTTGGCGGCATAGGTGACGCCCGCCTCAGGCTGCGGTGTCAGCGCCAGCAGATCGCGCTCCAGCGCGGAAACCGCGCGGACGATCAGGTCACCGCCGAGCCGGGAAAGTTCGTCGTGCAATTCGCCGGCGGTCATGTCGGGGCCGATGCTAGCGCGCTCGACCAGCGCCATGGGTCCGGTGTCGAGGCCGGCCTCCATCTTCATGATGGTGACGCCCGTCTCGGCATCACCGGCCATGATCGCCCTCTGGATGGGTGCTGCGCCACGCCAGCGCGGCAGCAGCGAGGCGTGGATGTTGTAGCAGCCAAGGCGCGGGGCATCGAGCACCACCTGTGGCAGGAGCAGGCCATAGGCGACGACGACCGCCAGATCGGCATCGTGATCGGCGAAGATCTGCTGCTCTGCCTCGCCCTTGAGCGAAACCGGCGTAAAGACCGGAATGCCGAATTCCTGCGCCTTCTCATGCACCGGCGATTTGCGCATTTCCATGCCGCGGCCGGCAGGGCGCGACGGCTGGCAGTAACACGCCACGACCTCGTGACCCTGGCCGATCAGCGCAACCAGTGCCGGGATGGCAAAATCCGGCGTTCCCATGAAGACTATTCTGAGCGCCATCGCGCGGCCCGTTTGTCCGAGAAGAAATTCAGGTGGGTTCAAACGGGTTTCGGGCCTCCGCGTCAAGGGTCATGCCGGCAGGCGAGCGCTCACCCCACCATGCGGTGGCCGCTTGTCGACGGCTTGCCGGTCTGCCTGGCGGCCTTGGTGAACTTCTTGATCACCATGTCGCGCTTCAGCCGCGACAGCAGGTCGATGAACAATTTGCCGTCGAGATGGTCGATCTCGTGCTGCAGACAGGTCGAAAGGATGCCGTCGGCCTCAATCAACTGCTCGTGCCCCTCGCGGTCGAGATAGCTGACCGTCACCGAACCAGGCCGCTCGACCTCGGCATAATAGTCGGGGATCGACAGGCAGCCTTCCTCGTAGAGTGAGGGCTCGTCGCCCAGCTTGACGATCTTCGGATTGATCAGGAAGAGCGGATCACGCGGCGGGTCGATGGCCTCTTCGTCTTCGCCATCGTCCTCACCGGCCTCCTCGCCATCGCCCTTCTTGCGCGGCGAGACATCGATGGTGACCACGCGCAACGGCACGCCGACCTGGATGCCGGCGAGCCCGATGCCCGGCGCGTCGTACATGGTCTCCAGCATGTCGTCGAGCAGGTGCTGCAGATCGTCGTCGATGCGCTCCACCGGCTTTGAGACCTGGCGCAGGACCGGATCGGGTATCGTTATGATCGGCTTGATGGTCATGGCTTTCCCCACTTGGCTTTCAGATATGGAATGGGCCGGCGGCGGTCAAGCGTTCCTGCCCGAGTTCCGGCCGCCATGCGACAATATTATTCATGTTTTGTTCTTTTGGCGGGAATCGGCTAGGATGCGCGGATGCAAACGAATGACCTCGCACTGGCCTTCTCGCAGCTGTTCTCGCAGACCGTGCTTGCGCTCGGCAGCCGGGCGATTTCGCTGGGCGAGGCACTTGCCGCATTCGGCGCCTTGCTGGTCGCGCTGCTCGCTGTCTGGCTGATCCTTTCATGGCGCGCCGGCCAGCGCCGGGCGGGCGAGGCCGCCGCGGCGGCGGAGCGCGCGCACGAGGCCGAGACGCGCATGGCGGAACTGATCGCCACGCAGAACGCGCTCGCCGGGCGCATGCAGACGATGAGCGAAATCTTCGCCTCGCGCCAGGGCGACATGATGCGCCTGGTCGACGAGCGGCTACAGAACATGAGCGGGCGGCTCGGCCAGTCCCTGACCGAAACGACGAAGACGACGCAGGAGAGCCTGGCGCAATTGCAGGAACGGCTCGCCGTGATCGACACCGCGCAGGCCAATATCCAGGGGCTGGCGAGCCAGGTCGTCGAATTGCAGGCGATCCTCGCCAACAAGCAAACGCGCGGCGCCTTCGGCGAGGGCCGCATGCAGGCGATCGTGCAGGACGGACTGCCGATTGGCGCCTATGCCTTTCAGGCGACGCTGACCAACGGCTCACGGCCCGACTGCCTGATCTTCATGCCGAACGACGCGCCGGCGCTGGTGGTCGACGCCAAGGTCCCGCTGGAAGCCTTTCACGCCATCCGCGACGCGGAGAGCCCGGAGGCGATGAAGCTCGCGGCACAGCAATTCCGCCGCGATGTCGAGACGCATATCAAGGCGATTGCGGAGAAGTACTTCCTCAAGGGCGAGACGCAGG
>JAJDOK010000072.1 GCA_022340185.1 Salaquimonas sp.
TTCCTTGACAAGAACCGCAACTGGGTCGCCGCCCGCATCGGCCGGCTTCCCGAGACCCTGCCGCTTGACGAGGGCGCAATTATCCCCTTTCTCGGCATCGATCACCGCATCGTCCATCTCGATCGCCTGCGCGGCCTGGTCGAGATCCGCGAGATCGCCGGCGAACCTTCCCTACTGGTACCGGGCGAACCCGATCACGTTCCGCGCAAGGTCGTCGATTTTCTCAGGCATCAAGCCCGTCTGAAGCTGAACGAGGCGGTCGACCGCCATGCAAAAAAGCTGGGTGTACGGCCCAAATCGATCCGTATAACCGACACCAAGAGCCGCTGGGGCTCGTGCTCCACGACGCGCACCCTCTCCTTTTCGTGGCGTATCGTCATGGCGCCGGCCGATGTGCTCGACTATCTCGCCGCCCATGAGGTCGCGCATCTGCGCGAGATGAATCACAGCGAAGCGTTCTGGACGCTGGTTGCCGAAACCTGCCCGGACATGGAGCGCCACCGCCAATGGCTGCGTATCCATGGTGCGAAGCTGCACGCCGTCATGCTGGATTAAACCGTTAACCGCAGCGATGGACTCGGCGTCCTGATTCTGGCAAGTGAAGCCGGTCCTGCCAATAAGCAGGGATCGGTGAAAACGAAGATGACCCTCGACATCAAGATATGCGGGCTTTCGAAGCCGGAAAGCGTCGCCGCCGCGCTGGCTGGCGGCGCGAATCATGTCGGCTTCATCTTCTTTGCCAAAAGCCCGCGTTACGTGACGCCGCAAGAGGCCGCCGAACTGGCCGAGGCCGCGCGTGGCCGCGCGACCATCGTCGCCGTCACCGTCGATGCCGATGACGCCTTTCTCGACGAGATCGTCGAGACGCTGCACCCCGATCTGCTGCAATTGCATGGTTCGGAAACGCCGGAGCGTTTGGCCGAACTGAAGGCGCGCTATGGTCTGCCGGTGATGAAGGCGGTGTCGATCCGCGAAGCTGGCGATCTCGAAAAGATAAGCACCTATTCATGCGTTGCCGATCGCCTGCTGCTCGACGCGAAACCTGCCGCCGGCGCCGAACTGCCCGGCGGCAATGGCATCGCCTTTGACTGGTCGCTGCTCGGCGAGCTTGACCCGGAGATCGATTACATGCTTTCCGGTGGGATCGATCTGGCCAATCTGGCGTCGGCGCTCGCCGATGTCCATCCGGCCGGCATCGATGTGTCTTCCGGCGTCGAGCGCGCGCCCGGCGAAAAGGACGACGATCTCATCCGCCGCTTCCTGGCGGAGGCAAGGCGTCTCGAAAGCGAGATGGCCTGAAGAAGCGGGCTTTTGACACGCCCGAACGGAGTGAATAGCGTGACCAAACCAGTCGAACCCAATTCCTTCCGCACCGGCCCGGACGAGAACGGGTTTTTCGGCATTTTCGGCGGCCGCTATGTCGCCGAAACGCTGATGCCGCTGATCCTCGAACTGGAAACCGCCTATAACGAGGCGAAGAACGATCCGCAATTCCAGGCCGAGCTGGCAGGACTCAACAAGCACTATACCGGCCGGCCCTCACCGCTCTATTTCGCCGAGCGGCTGACCGAACATCTGGGCGGCGCGAAAATCTATTTCAAGCGCGACGAGCTCAACCACACCGGGTCGCACAAGATCAACAACTGTCTCGGCCAGATCCTGCTCGCCAAGCGCATGGGCAAGACCCGCATCATCGCCGAGACCGGCGCCGGCCAGCATGGCGTCGCTTCCGCCACCGTCGCCGCCCGCTACGGCTATCCCTGCATTGTCTACATGGGCAAGACCGATGTCGAGCGTCAGTCGCCCAACGTCTTCCGCATGAAGCTGCTCGGCGCCGAGGTCAAGCCGGTCACCTCGGGCGCCGGTACGCTGAAGGACGCGATGAACGAGGCGTTGCGCGACTGGGTCACCAATGTCGAATCGACCTATTACATCATCGGCACGGCTGCCGGTCCTCACCCCTATCCGGAACTGGTGCGCGACTTCCAGTCGGTGATTGGAAGGGAAGTGCGCGAGCAGATGATGGAGGCCGAGGGCCGCCTGCCCGACATGCTGATCGCCGCTGTCGGCGGCGGTTCCAACGCCATCGGCCTGTTTCATCCCTTCCTCGACGACAAGGACGTGCAGATCGTCGGTGTCGAAGCCGGCGGCCTTGGCCTGGAGGGCGACGAACATTGCGCCTCGATCTCGGCCGGCCGTCCCGGCGTACTGCACGGCAACCGCACCTTCCTGCTTCAGGACGATGACGGCCAGATCAAGGAGGGCCATTCGATTTCGGCCGGGCTCGACTATCCCGGCATCGGGCCGGAACATTCCTGGCTGAAGGATTCGGGCCGCGTCGAGTATGTGCCGATCATGGATGTCGAGGCGCTGGAGGCTTTCCAGCTTCTGTGCCGGCTCGAGGGCATCATTCCCGCGCTGGAACCCTCCCACGCGCTGGCGGAAGTCATCAAGCGCGCCCCGAAGATGGGCTCCGACCAGATCATCGTCATGAATTTGTGTGGCCGCGGCGACAAGGACGTCTTCACCGTCGGCAAGCATCTTGGCGTGGAGTTGTAAAAGCGTATGACCACCCGCATCGATACCCGTTTCGCCGAATTGCGTGCTGAAGGCCGCCCGGCGCTGGTGACCTTCATCACCGCCGGCGATCCCGACATGGCGACCTCGTTGGAAATCCTCAAAACCCTGCCAAGCGCTGGCGCCGATGTCGTCGAGCTCGGCATGCCCTTTTCCGATCCGATGGCCGACGGCCCGGCGATCCAGCTTGCCGGTCAGCGCGCCTTGAAGGGCGGCCAGACCATGGTCAGGACGCTTCAAATAGTCCGTGAGTTCCGCAAGGGCGATGACACGACCCCGATCGTGCTGATGGGCTATTACAACCCGATCTATTCCTACGGCAATGAACGATTCCTGGCGGACGCGAAGTCAGCCGGCGTCGACGGGCTCATCATCGTCGACCTGCCGCCCGAGGCTGATGACGAACTCTGCCTGCCGGCGATGGATGCCGGCATCAATTTCATCCGGCTCGCGACGCCAACGACTGACGACAAGCGCCTGCCGCGCGTGCTGCAGAACACTTCCGGCTTCGTCTATTACGTCTCGATCACCGGCATCACCGGCGCCGCCTCGCCCGATCCGGCGAAAGTCGCCGCCTCCGTCGCCCATATCAAGGCGAAGACGCAATTGCCAATCGCCGTCGGTTTCGGCGTCAAGAATGCCGAACAGGCCCGCGCCATCGGCGAGGCCGCCGACGGCGTGGTCGTCGGCACCGCGCTTGTCAACGCCGTGGCCGGCACGCTCGACGCGAACGGCAAGGCGACAGCGGCGACCGCCGGCGCGGTCGCCGATCTCGTGCGCGACCTCGCCAATGGCGTGCGTTCGGTGAAAAAAAGTCCGGCTGCGGCGTAAAATCGCCGGTTTTTCCCTGAATTTACTCGCCTGCGCGACGCCATGGCTTGGCGGAACGGTTGAATCACCCCATCTTCTGTGAAAAGCCCTTTATGTGGAATAGGCCTCGGCGCGGACAAACAGGAACAGGCAGACCATGAACTGGATCACCAGCTATGTGCGCCCCAAGATTTCCAATCTGCTGCAGCGCAAGCAGATGCCGGACAATCTGTGGGTGAAATGCCCGCAGACCGGCGAGATGGTGTTCCACAAGGATCTCGAAGCCAATATGGGGGTGATACCGGGTTCCGGCTACCACATGCGCATCACGGCGAAGGAGCGCCTCGGCTATTTCTTCGATAACGGCGACTATTCCCTGATCGAACCGCCCAGGGTTGCCGCCGATCCGCTGAAATTCCGCGACAAGACGCGCTATGCCGACAAGTTGAAGGAACATCGCCGTTCCACCGAGATGGACGATTCGGTGATCGCCGCGCGCGGCAAGTCCGAAGAGATCGAGATGATCGCCGTCGTCCACGACATGCGCTTCATCGGCGGCTCGCTCGGCATGGCAGCTGGCGAGATGATCGTCGAGGCGATGGAGACCGCCGCCCGCGAGAAGCTGCCCCTGGTCCTGTTCGCCGCATCCGGCGGCGCGCGCATGCAGGAGGGTATCCTGTCGCTGATGCAGATGCCGCGCACCACGGTCGGTGTCGAACTGATGAAGGAAGCCGGCTGCCCCTATATCGTCGTACTGACCAATCCGACCACCGGTGGCGTTTCTGCTTCCTACGCCATGCTGGGCGACGTCCACATCGCCGAACCGGGTGCGGTGATCGGCTTTGCCGGCCGCCGTGTCATCGAACAGACGATCCGCGAGAAATTGCCCGACGATTTCCAGACCGCCGAATATCTGGAAGAACATGGCATGGTCGACATGGTCGTGCCGCGCCAGAAGCTCAAATCGACGATCACCGGACTGGTGTCACTGCTGACCAAGCAGCCGCCGCGCCGTATCCTTCTGGGCTATGAAAGCGAGCCGGAGTCGCAAACATTACCCTCATCCGCCGCGGATGAGCCGGCGCAAAGCGCAGCCGCCGAATAGCGCTTTATCATTATTGACCGCTAGCGTGTGACCTCGATGAACCTGCAATTCCAGGCAGCCTCCCAGGACGAAACAGGCCTGCAAAGCGTCGATTCGCTGATCGATTCTCTGTCGGCCATCCATCCCAAGGGTTACGACCTGTCGCTCGACCGCATCCGCCGGGTGCTGGCAGCGCTCGGCCACCCCGAGCAGGCGATTCCGCCGGTCTTGCATGTCGCCGGCACCAACGGCAAGGGTTCGACCATCGCGTTCAGCCGGGCGATCCTCGAAGCCGCCGGCAAGACCGTCCATGTTCATACTTCGCCGCATCTGGTGCGCTGGCATGAGCGTTTCCGTCTCGGCAAGCCGGGCGGCGGCGTTCTGGCGCAGGATCGTGAGCTTGCGAGCGCGATCGCGCGCGTGGCTGAGGCCAATGGCGGTGAGCCGATCACCATCTTCGAGATCCTGACCGGCGCCATGTTCCTGCTGTTTTCGGAAAATCCGGCCGATTATGCCCTGGTCGAGGTCGGTCTGGGCGGCCGTTTCGATGCAACCAATGTGATTCGATCGCCGCTTGCCGCGATTATCGCCAACATCTCCATCGATCATCAGCAGCAGCTTGGCGACACCGTCGAGGAGATCGCCTTTGAAAAGGCCGGCATCATCAAGCCGGGCCGGCCGGCCGTGATCGGTCCGCAGCAGGATTCGGTCCGGGAAGTGTTCGAGGCCGTGGCGGCCGAGCGCGGCGCCCACGCTGTTGTCGCCGGTCGCGACTTCACCTTCTTCGAACAAGGCGGCCGTCTGGTCTATCAGGACGATTACGGCCTGCTCGATCTGCCGCTGCCACGACTGCGCGGCCGTCACCAGCATGCCAATGCCGCAACCGCGATTGCGGCCATCCGCTATGCCGGCCATGAATCCGGATTGAGCCTGCCCGATGAAGCCTTCGAGATGGCGATGACCAGCGTCACATGGCCGGGCCGCATGGAACGACTGAAGGATGGAAAGCTCACCGCTCTTGCGCCGTCGGCCGCCGAAATCTGGATCGATGGCGGCCATAACCCGTCCGCTGGCATGGTCGTCGCTTCCGAACTGGCCGAGCTGGAGGAGCGCGCGCCGATGCCCGCCGTCCTTGTCACCGGCATGCTGACCACCAAGGATCCGGAAGGCTTCTTCGCCGCCTTTGCCGGTCTGGTCGAACGCGCGATAACCGTGCCGCTCAGTGACAGCGAGGCTGACTTTGATCCCGAAACGCTTGCCGGACACGCCCGGGCCGCCGGCATTGCCGCCGAAACGGCGTCATCACTCGCCGAAGCGCTTGAAATCGTCGAGAACCATCATGACGGCCTGCCCGTGCGCGTCCTGATGGCCGGCTCGCTCTATCTTGCTGGCCAGGCGCTGCGCGAAAACGGCACCCCGCCGGAGTAAGCCCCGATGTTTCGAGGGGAACGGGAAATACGTTGCTCTCGTTACCTCGTCATCCTCGGCCTTGTGCCGAGGATCTAACGAGCCACGGACAATCCTTGATTCTTCAGATGCTCGGGACAAGCCCGAGCATGACGACGCGACTGTGAGGACGCCGCATCCGCGTAAACAAGAAGCCGGGGCCTTGCGACCCCGGCTTCTCAATTCAAACGGAGTTTCGTCAAACTCAGCCTGCGCTCTTGATCCAGTCCTCGAGCGCCGATTTCGGCCGTGCGCCAACCTGCATCGAGGCCGGCTCGCCGCCCTTGAACAGCATCAGCGTCGGGATCGAGCGCACGCCATATTGCGCCGCGAGTTCGGGATTCTCGTCGACATTGAGCTTGGTGATCTTCACCGCATCGCCCATTTCCGTGGCGATTTCCTCAAGGCTCGGTGCGATCATCTTGCACGGGCCGCACCATTCCGCCCAGAAATCGACGACCACCGGCACATCCGCGTCGAGGACGTCGGACTGGAAGTTGCTCTTGTCGACCTTGACCGTTGTCATGATTCGCTCCTTTGATCCGTTCCTTCGGGCCATTGGCGCCCGGGAGGAGCCGGATGCCAAACACATAGACTTGCCCATATATATTAGCAAGTCATAATATTCCGAATCCAAAGGTAGGAACGCTTTGGCCCCGCGTCAAGGAGCGGCGGTTCAAGCTGGCGTTATCTCTGCCAGTGCGGCATCCAGCTCACTTTCCTCGAATTCCGTCACCGAGCCGTCGCGTGTCCAGATCAGCATGCAGCGGACCTGCTTTTCCGGATAGATCCGGCGAAGCAGCGCGCGGTAAAGCGCCAGCTGCAGCCGATGGGATTCGGCAGCTTCGGACACCAGGCGATTGGTCTTGTAGTCGGCGAGCACGATCTCGTTTTCATGAATGGCGAGCCGGTCGATCTGGCCCGAAACCGTGATCTCGCGTCCGCCGATCGTGACGTCGCCGGCAATCCCGGCTTCGGCGCGGCTGCCGGACGCAAACAGTGGCGTAAAGCGAGGATCGCCAATGATCTGTAACGCCTCTTCGACGGCCCCTCTTCGCGCCGCCATATCCCAATCGGAGAAATGCCGTTCCAGCCACGCCATCGCGTGGCTTTCACGGTCGGCCGGATCGGCATCAGGCAGCATCTGCATCAGCCGGTGGATCGCGGTGCCGCGTTCGATGGCCGCGCGCCGCTGCGCGGCAGCGGCTTCGAGATCGCCGATTTCCTGTGCCTGCGGGAACTCCGGGACGGGCTTGCCCTTCAGCGCCAGCGCGGCGGAAGGATTGAGCGGCTTCGGCATCGCCGGTTCGTGTTTGGCCTGTTGCAACAGCCAGTCCGGCGTCGCGGCGGCTGGCCTTTCGCCGCCTCCGTCCGCCTTTGCCAGTGGTTGCTCTTTTGCACGATCGCGAATTGCCGCATCGGGGCTCTGCCAGACCAGTTCGACGATCTCGCCGGTTTCGTCGCGGATCTCGCGCGCGTCATCCTTGAGCGCCCGCTCGACCATGGCGTGCCAGTGATCTTCCTTCGGTTCGCGCACGCCGCGATAGCCGCAGACGATCAGCCGGTCAGCGGCGCGTGTCATGCCGACATAGAGCAGGCGGCGGTATTCCTCTTCCGCGGATGTGCGGATCGCCGCGAACCGTGCCTCGATTTCCACCGTGGCGTCCTTTGCGCCGGCGGCCCACAGATAAGGGCTGCCGAAATCGTCAGAACCATCGCCGAGCCGGATGACGGATGGCACGTGCTGGGCGATGAAGGCCGGCGAGCACGGGTCAACTAGAAAGACGATCGGCGCTTCCAGCCCCTTGGCCGCATGCACGGTGATGACGCGGATTTCGTCGCGCCGCACATCGACTTCGCGCTTGATCTCCGGCGACGCGCGGATGAGCTCTGCAAGAAAAGCCTCGAGCCCGCCGGCACCGCCCTGCCGTTCGTGGTCGAGCGCCGCCTTCTCGAAGGCGTCGAGCACGTCTTCCGCCTCGCTGCCAAGCCGTGCGGTGAACGCCTTTCGTCCGCTCATCCGGCCGAGCACATGGGCATAGAAACCATGCACATTGGCGTTGATTGCGACCTGGCGCAGGCTTTCGAGCCGCTCGTGGATGCCGCGTGCTTTCGCAGAGACGCCTGCACCGCTTTCGCCAAGCCGCGCCAGATGGTCATAGAGCGCCACGCCCCTCGGGCGCTGGCATAGCTCGATCAGATCGTCGTCGTCGAGGTCGAAAAGCGGGCTTTTCAGGACACCGGCCAGCGCCAGATCGTCTTCCGGCAGCACCATCACCCGGCCGAGCGCCATCAGATCCTCGACCGCGATATGCTCGGTCAGCTTCAGCCGGTCGGCGCCGGCAATCGCCAGTCCTGCCTCTTTCAGTTCGCGGATCACCGCTGTCATGAAGCGGTCGCGCCGACGGACCAGGATCAGAATGTCGCCATACCGGATCGGCCGATCCATGCCGGGCAGCTTTTCGCCCTTGGTGATCCACTCCCTGATGGTCGATGCGATGCGTTTGGCCAGCAGCACGGCCGGATCGCCTGGGGTCTCGGCGTCGACCGGTGCAAGCCATTCGGTCTTTTCTTCCTCTTTTGCCTTGGCGAAGATCGGCCAGATGCGTACCTCGCCCGGGTCGTTCGAGCGGATCGCGGTATGGGTAGTGCCGCTTTCGTCTGCACCCAGTCCGCGGGCATTTTCAGCCTGGGCGAACACCGTATCCACCGCGCCAAGGATGTCGGGCGATGAACGGAAGGAAAGCCGCAGCCGCACATGTTCGAACGCCATGCCGGCCGCGCGCGATCGCCTTTCGGTCTCACGTGCCTGCTCGTCGAACTTTTCGGGTGCCGCACCCTGGAAGGAGAAGATCGACTGCTTTTCATCGCCGACGGCGAAGACGGTACGTGGCGTGCGCACCACGCCTTCGCCGGCAAAGAATTCCTCAGTCACAGCATTGACGATCGCCCATTGTTCCGGGCTGGTGTCCTGTGCTTCGTCGATCAGCACATGATCGATGCCGCGGTCGAGCTTGTAGCGTATCCAGTCACGCACGTCCGCGCGGTCGAGCAGAATGTAGGCCCGCGCGATCAGGTCGGAAAAATCGACCAGCGCCTCTTCCCGCTTTCTGTGGGCGTAGCGGGCAAGAACTTCGTCGGCAAAACAAAAAAGTGCCAATGATGATTTCAGCACGCGCCACAAGGAAAGCCGGCTAATATTAAATTCCACCTGGCTAGCTTCTTCGACCAGCGCTTCTTCGACGCCTGGATGTTCCGCCAGCACCGCATTGGTCACCAGTCGCGCCCGTGCCTTGCTTTTCTGCGTCAGGTAGAGCGTGCTTCTCGCCCGGTGGCGCTCGGTTGCAGTCTTGGCGCGCAGGAACAGTTCGGCGCGCTCCGCGAAGCCTTCATTGGTCGACCCGCCAGTCTGCCGCGCGGTCTCCGCGATCGCCGCCAGTTCCCTGTCGTCAAGAACGGAACCGGAAAGAAGTTCGTCGAGCACATCTTCTTCGCGCTCATCCGGCGAGAAGCCGAAACGCTGCCACAGCGGCGCCATCGCCGCGTCAAGGTTCTCGCCAACCCAGTCGCTGAATTCGGTACGATCGGCGATAAGTTCGCCGAGCGCCTTGTCGATGGCTGCATCCGAAGCGTGGTCGATCAGATGGGCGAAGGCATCGCGCAGCCGTTCCGCGCCCTCGTGGTCCATCGCCCGGATGGTTCCCAGCCGCGCTTCTTCCAGCAATTCGGCCTGGCGCAGTTCCTCGACCACCTCGAAATGGCCGGGGACATTGGCCTCCAGCGGAAACTGGTGCAGCAACGCCTCGCAAAAGGCGTGGATCGTCTGGATCTTCAGTCCGCCCGGCGTGTCGAGCGCCAGTGCGAACAACGATCGCGCCCGCATGGCTTCATCGGGTTTCGGCGCCCTGTCGAGGACATCGGCCAGGATTTCATTGAGTTTTTCTTCATCGGCGGTCACCCATTCGCCGAGTGTTTCGAAGATGCGGTTCGACATCTCCGCCGCCGCCGCCTTGGTGAAGGTCAGGCACAAGACGCGTGCCGGCACCACCCCGGCGAGCAGCAGCCGGATCACCCGGCGCGCCAGAACGAAGGTCTTGCCGGAACCGGCATTGGCCGACACCCATGCCGATACGCCAGGGTTGCTCGCCACCGTTTGGGCGCGCTTCGTCTCCTCGGGGATGGCGCGCGCCTCAGCCATCGTCTTCCGTCTCGCCGAGCGACCATTCGCGCACCCGCGCCAGATGATCGTAGTCGCCGCCGACCTCGCCCTCGCGCATCACCGCATAGCGCGACAGATAGCCCTGTTCCGGTTGGCGATAGGCCGCGACAAGCTTTTCCAGTTCCGTCCAGGCATGTCCCGTCAGGTCGGAAACGGAAAAATCCTTGTTGGCGATATCGTCGATCCTGAGCGTGTCGCCGGCGCGAAGCCGGACAAAGGCTAGATCGCTTATGGAACATTTCATTTCCGGTCCGAATGCCCCTCGTTCCGCCATGGCACCTTCAAGCGAAAGTTGCGGCGAGAAGATGCGCGCCTGTTTGGCGGAAGGATTGGCGCCGGTCTTGTAATCGAGAACCGCGGCCGTGCCATCGCGCATCAGGTCGATCCGGTCGGCCCGTCCGCGCAGCATGAAGCCGGCATCGCCCGCTTTTGTTTCGCCATCGACCTCGGTGAGGCTGCGTTCGATCTCTCCAAGGCGGTCCGTCTCCCATTCGATGAACAGTCGGGCGATTTCCAGAAAACGCGGCAGCCATCCGGCGGCGACTTCCCTGGGCACGGCATGTTTCGCGAAAACCGATTCGGCATGCATGCGAAGTCGTGCAAACGCAGCCTCCTGCGTCTCGTCCTGCGGTCGCTCCCGCACGAAGCGCGCGAGCGCTTCGTGATAGACCGTGCCGCGCAGCGCCGGATCGGCCGCCCGCTCCAGCGGTTCGAGCGGCCTCAGGCCCAGAATGTGTTTGGCATGGATGGCGTAAGGATCGCGGATCCAGGTCTCGATTTCGGTGACCGACAGATTTGTCGGTCTGAGTTCCACGGCCGGGCGCGGACAGGGCCGGTTCGCGCGGGGTGATACTTTGTCCCCCTTCGCATCGAGTGCATGCGCCATATCGAGATAGGCCTGGCCTCGGTTGAGCATGTTTTGCCGGCTTTCCTTGCCTGAAACCGCCATCAGCCGCTGCAGCCAGCGCGAGGCGACCGTCGGCGCGTTGTCGGCCTTCAGCGCACGCGCATAGATCACTTCGGCCGCGCCGCTCAGCTGTTCGAAATCATGCGCCGCCTGACCGATCCGCCGCTCGGGAAAGGACAAGCCCAGCGCGCCGCGCATCGGCCGGTTGAGGAAGGGATCGTTGCGCGCCACCGTTGGCCAGCTTCCCTCGTTGAGCCCGCCGAGCACCATCAGATCGACGCCCTGCAGGCGCGCTTCAAGCGGCCCCCAGATATTGAGGCGGGGATGGGGATGGCGTGTTTCGCGCGACGTTATGTTGCGCATGAGCGTGTGGAGAATGGACGGCAATTCGCGCATCGGCACGGTCATGCCTTCATCGTCCAGACCGTCGAATGAATCGAATAGCTGGATGAGTTCGCGCCCGCCGCGCAATTCCATGAGCGCGATGCCCTCGGGGTCTTCGGTTAGCCGGGCGAGTGCGACGCGAAGCGCGCCTAGCGCCGAAGCGAGCGGCACGCTGTCTTCTCTTTGTTGCAGCTCGTTCAGAACCTGGCAGGCGGCATCGACATGGCGCGCGAGTTCCGCCATCGCCTCCCAGGCTTCCGGTGTGTTGCTCTCATTCATTCCGGTAGTGGAACGAACGAATTGCTGCTGGCCCCTGACTCTTGTCAGCGCTGCTTCCAGTTCGCCCGGCGCCGGCACGAACAGCGCGCCGCGCAATACCGTGAGTTCGAATTGACGAGCCGCACGCGGCCATCCTTCCCTGCCGCGCGACAGGCCAAACGACAATCGTGGGTCCTTCAGGAAGGCGGTCAAAGTCACCGGATTGATCGGGCCGGCCGTGGCGACGGCCAGCAGCAAGGCGAAGCGCCCGGCCGGCGTCTCGTCGAGCGGCGTGCCGGCGCTGTTATCGATCTGGATGCCCCAGCGCTCCAGTTCGGCGGCGACCCGGCGTGCCAGCGCTCGGTCCGGCGTGGTCAGCGCCGCCGTCTTGCCCGGCGTCTCCAGCGCCGCGCGCAGCGCGATGGCGATCGCCAGCGCTTCCTCGCGCTCGCCCGGCGCCTCGATGATGGCGATGTTCCTGTCGACGGATTCGATGCCCGCTCCCTGCCAGCGTCCGGTTTCCGGCGCCGGCAGCATGGCAAGGCTGAGCATCGCCTGCCTCGCTCTGATATCCGGCGAAACCTCGCCGAGAGGTGTGATCGCCTCGCGCTCGATGCCAAGCAGGCCGAGCAGCCGGGCAAGACCGTATTGCGGGTGGGTCGACAGGATCGGCGCGTTTTCCTCGCCCTCCGCCTGGCGCAATTGCCGCCAAATCGGCTGCGAAAGTTCGAAATCGACGCCGGGCAACACGATGGCGCCTCGTTCGTGATGCGAGATCGCGTCGAGCAGCCGCGCCGTTGCGGGGATCGACCCGGTCGAACCCGCCGCGATCACGGGCCCGCCGGACGGCGACTGCATCAGGTACCTGGTACGCAGGTCGAGCAGCCGTCGCCTTGCTTCTGCGGGGTCGAGCCTGCCTTCCTCACGCAGATAGTCCGGCCAGGCTTCGGCGACGATTTTCAGAAACGTGGCGGTAAGATCCCACCAGGCGGCATACTCGCCGTCGACCGACTTGCCGAGCGCCTCCCAGGCGACCTCTTCGGTTTCCATCTGGTCGATGAGCCGCGCCAGATCGCCGGCAAGCTTCAGCGCATCGCTGGCGGAAGAAGGCAGCACGATATCCTCGTCGCCAAACAGTTCGCGTGTCGCGACCGAAAGTGCATTCGACCAGCCGCGCACCAGCGTTGCCAGCCTGAACTGGCGCTCCAGTGCACCGGCCGCCGGCGGCAAATCGGCCGCCTCACGCACCGGGAATGCGAGGTCGAACTCTTCCTCGTCACTATCGCCGAGCGTGCGGATCACCGGCATCAGCGCCGCCTTGCCGCCGAGTGCTTCAACGATTTCGCCGGAAAAGACACGCGCCGCGCGCCGCGTCGGCAGATAGACGGTGGCAGTAGGCAGGAGCAGCGGGTCGTCTGCCGGTCGAAAGCCCTCGATCAGCCGCCCGTCGACCAGCGCTTCGGCCAGTGTCTTCAGGAAAGGCATGCCCGGCGCGATCGAGAAAATGCGCCCCTTGCGCGTTCCGTATTGCGTTTCACCTGCCACAATTGCTGGCAAATCATCTTTCCCCGAGCCGGAGCGTCGCTGCGCTCTCACCCCGCCCTCGACACGATCAGGCGGCGCTGCGGGCGATGGCCTCCTCGGCTTCCTGGATCGACTCCGGCGTTCCGACATGCAACCACAGCCCATCAAGGCGTAGCCCGAACAGCCTGTCGCGTTCAAGCGCGCTATCGAAGATCGCATTGAGCGAGAACGGTTCGTCGGAACAGCCCCTGAAGACACGCGGATGCAGGATCGCCGCCCCGGCATAGGCGAACGGTGCCACCCGGCGCTCGTCGCGCCGCGCCAGACGGCCAACCGCGTCCATGGTGAAATCGCCCTGGCCCGAATAGCCGATGGCGTTGGCGACGCCGGTCACCAGCAGCAACACGTTCATTTCCGCATCGTTCCAGTGATGGGCGAGATTGACGAGATTGGGCCGATAGCCTTCGAGCCAGAAGGAATCGGCGTTCAGCACGAAGAAGTGCTCGTCGCCCAGATAGGGCAGCGCCCTGGCCACGCCGCCGCCTGAATCCATGAGTTGCGTCTTTTCGTCGGATATGATGATGCGCGGCGCCTTGCGGTCGGCCAGATGCGCCTCGACCTGCTCGGCAAGGTAATGGACATTGACCACCGCCGTTTCGACACCGGCCCGCGCCAGCGCGTCGAGCGCGTGGTCGAGCAAGGTGCGTCCGCATATCCGCACAAGCGGCTTGGGCAGGTTCTCGGTGATCGGCCGCATCCGCATGCCCAGCCCGGCGGCGAGCACCATCGCCGTTTTCGGCACTGGCGTCGGCATGGCCCTGTCTTCGTCAGTATTGCGCGTCATGCACTGTTCCGTTTCGTTCGCATCCGGCCGGGTCTATCCTATATATGATCGTTCCTTGTGACAGGCTGAGCGTATGCAGAGCGTGTCATGAGCCGGCTATCCCGATTCCGGGGATCGATTCCAGCCATTTCCTGTATTCGGCAAGGGCCGGATGGGAGAGGCTGCGCGCCAGATAGTCCCGAAGACGCGGCAAGTGCCTGAGATAGCCCGGCTTGCCGTCGCGCCGGTCGAGCCGCACAAAGATTCCCAATATCTTTGTTGCCCGCTGCGCAGCCATGATCGCATAGTCACGATGGAATGTTTCGATGTCGAAATAATCGCTAAGGCCGCGCATCTCCTCAATATAAACGCTCTTGATGGTCTGTTCCAAAGTCGGCGAAATATCCACGCGTGCATCCTGGGCCAGAGAAACGACGTCATAGGCTGCCGGTCCGATCAGCGCATCCTGAAAATCGATCAGGCCGATATTGACGGGGAACGGTTCGCCGGCCCGCCAGATCAGATTGGGCGAGTGATAATCGCGCAGCACCAGGCTCGTTCTGGTCTCTGCAAGCATTGCCGCCAGCCGATCCCAGATCGCGAAGAATTCGGCTCGTTGCTCCGCATCGAGTTCGCCTTCCGTCATGGCCGGAACATACCAGTCGGCGAGCAGGCTGACCTCGATCAGGATCGCGCCACGGTCATAAGACGGTATGCGATGGGTGTAACTTTCTCCCGGTCCGCCCTCGCCATTGACTTCCTCCGGCCAGTCGATGGCGTGAATGCGGGCAAGCAGCCTGGCGGCGTCGCGATAACGATCGGCAATCGGCTTGCCGTCCACGGACAAAATCCCCTCTGCACCCAGATATTCGCACAGCAGCAGACCCTCGTTGATCGATTTGCCGAAGAGTTCAGGTGCCGCGAAACCGTGCAAGCGCAGCAGATCGTCAACGGCGACAAAGGCGGTCACATCCTCGGCCAGATGCGCGATCTGGCTGTAGGGGCTGAATTCATCGGTCGGCGCCCTGACCGGCGGTCCGTCCGGTTGGCGCGGCGAATCCATCAGCACGCGTGTTTCGCGGTTCAGCCTTGCCGTCTCGTAGCGTCGCGTCGAGGCGTCACCTTGCAGGAAGTGCCGCTCGACCCCCTTGCTCCAAGACCGGTCGAGGAAATCGCGGATCGCCAGGCTGCGGGCAATCCGTGCGGTCAGCGCGGCATCTCCGCCGCTGATCTTGGCGGTGCGGCCGCAGGCAGGATGTGAGGACAGCTCGATGGTCAGCACGCCAGACTGCAAATAATTGTCCACCCGCTCCGGCCACTCGACGAGAACAATGCCTGTGTCCGCTGCCTCGCCAAACCCCAATTCCTCGATCTCGCTTGCCTCCCCAAGGCGGTAAAGGTCGAAATGGGAAAGCGTGATGTCGCCGAATTCGTAAGTCTGACACAGCGTATAGGTCGGGCTCGGCACTTCATGGTGCGGATCGTTGGCCAGATGCCGGATCAGACCGCGCGCCAGTGTCGTCTTGCCCGCGCCCAGATTGCCCTTGAGTGCGACCGCATCGCCGGGTTTGAGCGCCATGGCGATATCGGCGCCGAGCCGTTCGGTCTCCGTTTCGTCGCCAAGGGTTCGTTCGATCGTCCGCATCAATTCACCCTGTCCGATGTCCGTTCAGCCGGCCTCGTGGCGGCTGACCAGGGAATTCAGGCGGCCTCGCTCGTTTTCACGGCAGTTTTTCTATCGATCGGGAAGCGGCAGATGAAGCGCGCGCCGCGCTGTCCGGCATCCTCGACGTGAATGCTGCCACCATGCAATTGCACGAAACTTTCGACGATGGACAGGCCGAGACCTGCGCCCCGTCGGCGGTTTGCCGATGCGCGCGATTCGAAGCGGGCGAAGATGCGTTGCCGGTCACCCTCGGGAACGCCGGGCCCCTCGTCGCTGACGGCGATTTCGAGCATGTCTCCGATGACGCCGGAGCTGATCGTGACCGTTCCGCCATCCGGAGAAACGGCCACGGCATTGGCAAGGAGATTGTGCAGGATCTGGTGGATGCGGTCGGGATCGCCAGTCAGGTGACCGGCATCGCCGCCAATCGAGACCTCTGTCCTGATCCCGTGCGCGGCGATCGCATCTCCAAGCTCGCCGAGACAGGAATCGACGACAGGCCGCAATGCGATCGGCTCGATGTCGAGGCGCATGGCGCCGGCATCGATCGTGGCCAGATCGAGGATATCGTCGATGATCGCCTTCAGCGAGCCGGCCGCGCTGGAGATATGGTCGACATATTCGCTCTGTTTGGCGTTCAGCCTGCCGATCTCGTCCATGCCGAGCATTTCGGAGAAGCCGGAGATCGAGGTCAGCGGCGCCCGCAATTCGTAGGATACGTGCTGAATGAACCGGTTCTTCAACACATCCGACTGTTCGAGCGCCTCGTTGCGCTCCTTCAGCGCCCTTTCGACATTGACCGTCGCCGTCATGTCGGTGAGCGTCAGCATGGTCTGACCGTCCGGCAATGGCACCAGGCCGAAATCGAACACGCTGCCGTCCCTGGTTTCCAGCCTGCCGTTCTTCGACCCGCGCTGTTCGTCGAAATCGGTGATCGTCCCGACGAACTCCTGCCACGTCGACTCCTCGCTCAATCTTGCCCGGCAGGCTTCCGATATCGCGGAAATATGCGTGCCGGCCGCCGCCTGGCCGTCATTGAGCCGCCACAGCGAGACAAAGGCCGGATTGCTCAGTTTCAGCCGGCCGTCGGGACCAAACACCGCGACCGCCTCGCTCAGATGATCGAGCGTTTCGCCCTGCACCTGCATCAGCGCATTGTAATTGCTTTCTAGCGCCAGCCTTTCGGTGACATCCTCGAACAGCCAGGTGACACCGCCCTCCTTTTGCGGATTGACGACAACGCGCACGGTCTGGCCGTCGGCGAGATGCCAGAACTCCTGGCGCGGCTCGAGTTCCTTGTAGATCTCGAGCTGGGCATCGCGCCATTTGCGCCAGTCGGGCCGTTCCGACAGTTTCCTTTCCTCCCGGAATGCGTCCAGCACCTGCGCATTGTTTGGCTGGCCGGAAAGGAAAGCCTCGCTCAAACCCCACATCGCCGCGAAACTGGAATTGTGGAATTGCAGTCTCTGTTTCCTGTCGAAGATGGCGATGGGCGTGGTCAGCAGATCGAGCGTCTGACGGTGGCTTTCGACCGTCTGTTTCAGCATCGCACGTACGGTTTCGATCTCTCCGCGGTCGATCGCGATACCGGCAAGGCCGGCATCGGTACGCACCTCGCAAACATCAAGCATGCGCCGGTCACCGGAAACGACGGCCGGCAGCGAGCCCTGGAAATAGCCGGTCTCGCGCTCCTGCGCCGCCACGATGCGCCGTTCCGCATTGTCCAGCAATTGCAGCTGGTCGCGCACCGCCGCCTCCCCGTCCGCCCGGTCGACGGCGGAAGCATAGGCCTTGTTGGTCCAGTAGAGTTCGCCGGTCATATCGCGCAGCCAGACCGGCATGGGCAGTCTTTCGAACAGACCCTGCAGCGTGTCGAAGGTCGCGAGCAGCCGTGTGTGTTCTGCCTCGAGACGCGACAGCATGGAACGCTCGCCGCCCAGTTCGACGAACCGCACGAAGGCATAGCCGCCAGACGTCCGGCCTTGCACTTCCAGCACCCCGCCGGCGCGGGTCAGCAGCGGCAGGTCGAAAGCGTCGGCGTCGCTGCGCAACCGTCGCAGCGCACCCTCGAAACTGATCGCCGATTCGGTGGTCAGCCAGCGGCCGAAGGCCAGGAACTCGCTGCGCTCCTCTGGCGCGCCGCTTGCCTTGGAAAGCTTGCCGAGCAGCGCCGGGCTGTCGTCCTTGCCGTTCCACACGACAATGCGCTGGTCGGAGACGTTGACCAGCGCCTCGCTGCGCTCATTGGCGGCGCGCAGATCGGCGATGCGATCGCGCAATTCGGCATTCTCCCCGGTGATTCTTCCGCGTTCGAAAATCAGCCACGAGGCGGCCATCAGGGCAAAACTCATCGCGCCGCCGAAGACAGCCAGCAGGATGATATCGCCGGATGTGAACAGGCCGCCGGCAAACAGACCGCCCAGAACGGCGGCGTCCGATGTGGATTGCGCCGCGGCGTCGAGCACGAGGGCGCTCATCGCGATGGAGGCAAACACGACCGCCTTGGCGGCGCGCACCATCTCGTTCCTGGAGAAATCCGATGAATTCCCCGTTTCGACAAATCTCTTTGATCGTTGCCGCCCGTCTTTAAGGCGGGCAACCACCTCACGCCAGCCCGCGTGATGGTTGGTACGGGGGGTCGCCCCTGGCATGTCCTGGTCCTCTCGCCGCATCGGAGCGCTTCCGCCAAGACGCAAACCGCTCCAGTCCCAAAGACCGCCCTGTCATCGTGACCCTTGCTTCGCCGCAAATGCGGCAAACGGGCCATCTGGTGATTCTGCCAACATTACCCAATTCGCGACTCGCCCGGAAGCCGCCTCGCGCAGATTTTCGTCCGACGCGATCGCCAAGGCAATGGACGGACAAACCTGCCGTTCGCCCGCCCCTTAAAAATTCACCACGACTGGTTAATGAATCAATACCGGTAGTGTTCGGGTTTGTAGGGGCCTTGCGGTGTCACGCCGATATACTCGGCCTGCTCCTGCGACAATTCGCTGAGATGTGCGCCGAGCTTGTCGAGATGGAGTCTCGCGACCTTTTCGTCGAGGTGCTTCGGCAGGACATAGACCTCATGGCCATACTGGTCGCCCTTGGAGAACAGTTCGATCTGCGCCAGCACCTGGTTGGTGAACGAGGCGCTCATCACGAAGCTCGGATGCCCGGTCGCGTTGCCGAGATTGAGCAGGCGGCCCTCCGACAGCAGGATCATGCGATTTCCCCCCGGGAACTCGATCATGTCGACCTGCGGCTTGATATTGTTCCATTTCAAATTCTTCAGCGCGGCAACCTGAATCTCGTTGTCGAAATGGCCGATATTGCCGACGATCGCCATGTCCTTCATCTCGCGCATGTGCTCGATGCGGATGACGTCCTTGTTGCCGGTGGTGGTGACGAAGATGTCGGCCGTCGAGACCACGTCCTCGAGCTGAACGACCTCGAAGCCGTCCATCGCCGCCTGCAGCGCGCAGATCGGGTCGATCTCGGTGACCTTGACGCGGGCGCCGGCGCCGCGCAGCGACTGGGACGAGCCCTTGCCGACATCGCCATAGCCGCACACGACGGCGACCTTGCCTGCCATCATAACGTCGGTCGCGCGGCGAATGCCGTCGACAAGCGATTCCTTGCAGCCATATTTGTTGTCGAATTTCGACTTGGTGACCGAATCGTTCACATTGATTGCCGGGAAGGGCAGCAGACCCTTCTTCTGCAGCTGGTAGAGACGGTTGACGCCGGTCGTCGTCTCCTCGGTCACGCCCCTGATCGCGTGGCGCTGCTTGACGAACCAGCCGGGGCTGGCGGCCATGCGCTTCCTGATCTGGGCGAACAGGACCTCCTCTTCTTCCGAATGCGGATCGGAAATCACATCCTCGCCTTCCTCGGCGCGTGCACCGGTGAGGATATACATCGTGGCGTCGCCGCCATCGTCGAGGATCATGTTGGACATGCCGCCATCGGACCACTGGAAGATCTGGTCGGTATAGGTCCAGTATTCCTCCAGGCTCTCGCCCTTGACCGCGAAGACCGGTGTGCCGGTTGCCGCGATCGCCGCCGCCGCGTGGTCCTGGGTCGAAAAGATGTTGCACGAGGCCCAGCGGATATCCGCGCCGAGTGCCTTCAACGTCTCGATCAGCACCGCCGTCTGGATCGTCATGTGCAGCGAGCCGGAGATGCGCGCGCCCGCAAGCGGTTTTTTATCGCCGAATTCCTCGCGGCAGGCCATCAGGCCCGGCATCTCGGTCTCGGCGATGTCGATTTCCTTGCGGCCGAAATCGGCCAGCCCGATATCCTTGACGGCATAGTCGCTCTTGTTGGTCATGTCCGCTAATCCTGAAAATTCGCGCTTCGCCCATCAATTCAAAGGGGATTATGGGCATCAAACGCATATGGGGCACGCTTCACATGCGTGCCCGGCTGGCGTTTCTTTATCAACGCATTCGCCCCTTGGCAACACCATATAAAGATTTCTTTATACGATTTCCCGCAGCCTGCCTGGCGCTCATTCACGCTCGCCGAATTTGTCGGTGATCAGCGCTTCCAGCGCCTCCAGCACTTTCCCGGCCTGGCGTCCCTTCGCAACAATCCTGATCTCGGCGCCATTGGCTGCCGCCAGCATCATCAGGCCCATGATCGAAGTCCCGCCCACCGTGTAGTCCTCACGGCTGACGCTCACCTCGGCGTCGAACTTCTCGACGCACTGGACGAATTTCGCCGAAGCCCTTGCGTGCAGGCCACGCTTGTTGCCGATCGTCATGACACGCTCGATCGGCCCTCCATCCCGCTCCACGTCCGGGCTATTCTCCCCCGACCCGCCTGTCACGCCGTCACTGTCCCTGCAGCAGCCGGCTTGCGACATTGATGTATTTGCGGCCCGATTCCTGCGCGTCAGCGATGGCGCGCTCCATGTCGTTGTCGCCGCGCACGCTGGCAAGCTTGATCAGCATCGGCAGATTGACCCCGGCGATCACCTCGACGCTACCGGTCTGCATCACCGAGATCGCCAGGTTGGACGGCGTACCGCCGAACATGTCGGTAAGAATGATGACGCCCGAACCGTCGCTTGCCACCGCCACGGCGTCGAGGATGTCCTGCCGGCGCTGCTCCATGTCGTCGTCGGGGCCGATGGCGATCGTCTCGATTTGCTCCTGCGGCCCGACCACATGCTCCAGCGCCATGCGGAATTCGCGGGCGAGTTGGCCATGGGTGACGAGTACCAGTCCGATCATTATCTACCTCGATGACACCCGGGCAGTTCGCTCGCCCCTCCGCAAGGGCCGCTATCTTGGCGGGATTTGTGTGCGGCGCAAGAAAAAACTCCACTTCGGTTCCCGCCTTTCGTTTCTTCGCTCATATCGCCGCGCCCATCTCAATTCGGCCCGGGCCGGTTCGCTTCCAGCCAGGCCAGCACGATCCTGACCGATTGCTGCTCGTGACGCTCGGGCAGTTCGACGAGTGGCAATTCGACCCCGAGCACGGTGACGGTTTTCGGCTCCGGCATGCGCTCGATTCCTTCGTCGGGCACCAGGCGGGCGACCAGCCCAACCCTGCCTTCGGTCACGGTTGCGATTGGCGCAAGGCCGTAACCCCTGATCTCGGCCTGGCCCGCGATTGCCGCCGGAGCGCTTGCGAACAGACGGTTTTCGCGCACCTCGATCAACGACTGGTCGTCGCTGACCAGCGCCGCAGCGATGCCTCGCGCCTTCGCCGTGTCGATGAGCCCGAGCGCGACGCTCGTCTTGCCGGCGCCGGATCGCCCCTCGATCAGCACTCCCGTGCCGTTTATCGTGACCACGCTGCAATACCAGTTGGCTCGGGGCATGCCGACGAATACCGCGCCTTAAGTGCCGCGCCGTTTTGCCGGCAGCGTGACGACGAAGCGTGCGCCGGTCTGGGGCGGTTCACGGTTTTCCGCGCGTATCATGCCGCCATGCGCTTCGATGATCTGGCGCGAAATCGACAGGCCGAGACCGGAGTTCTGGCCGAAGCCTTCCTCTTCCGGGCGGTCGGTGTAGAAGCGCTCGAAAATCCGTTCGATCTTTTCGGCATGGATGCCGGGACCGTTGTCCTCCACCGCGATCTCGATTTGTCCGCCGGCGATGCGGCGCATGGTGACGTCGATTTGCCCGTTACTTGCCGGCGCGAAAGAACGCGCATTGTCGAGGAGATTGTTGATCACCTGACCGAGCCGGCTGTCGTGGCCTGAGATGACATAGGCATCCGCGCCGCGCGCCTGTGCGATATCGAGGCCGATCGCAACGGACTTGCCGATCTTGCCGCCACCTTCCTTTCCACCCGCCTTGCCAACATTTGGCACAAGCCGGCGCATGGTGACGATGTTTTCCAGCATCGCCTTGAGATCGACCTGCGTTGAATCCTCGCGCGCCAGTTCCGCGTCGAGACGCGAGGCGTCGGAGATGTCGGTGATCAGCCGGTCGAGCCGGCGCACATCGTGTTGGATGATCTCAGTCAGCCGGTTGCGCGTGGTTTCGTTTTTGGCAAGCGGCAGCGTTTCCACCGCGCTTCTAAGCGAGGTGAGCGGGTTCTTCAGTTCATGGCTGACATCGGCAGCGAAGCTCTCGATCGCCTCGATGCGGGCGTACAGCGCGTTGGTCATGTCGCGCAGGCTTTGCGATAGATTGCCGATCTCGTCCTGGCGCTGGCTGAAATCGGGGATCTGCACGCGTGAATTGACGCCATGACGCACCCTGACGGCAGCTTCGGCGAGCTTGCGCAGCGGATTGGCAATCGTGCCCGCCAGCAGTCCCGACAACACCATCAGCACAATGCCGGCGACCAGAAAGATGCGCAGGATGGCGAGCCGTTCCTCGGTCACGATGCGGTCGATGTCGCCGCCCTGCGTCGATAGCAGCAGCACGCCGACCACGGCGCGCAGACGCTGCACCGGCACGGCGACCGAGATGACATGCTCGCCCTGTTCGGTGAGCCTGACCATGGTTTGCGGCTGGCCGGTCATCGCGGTTTTGACTTCCGGATAATCGGTGCCGAAGCTCGTCACCTCATGATAGACCGGCAGGTCGCGGCGCTGCAGCCATCGGTTCAGCGTTTTGCCGATCCGCGCGATCATGCCTTCCTTTTCCTGTCCCTGCGTCAGGGAGGGCAGGTCGAAGCGTACCACTTCACCACCGCCATACAGATGGCGCGAATCGAGCACCAGAATGCCGTCGCGATCATAGATGCGCGCCCGCGTCCGCGTCGGCTGGATCAGGGTTCGCAACAGCGGTGCGACCTTCTCGGGCTTGATCGGCGATTCCAGCGTATCGAGCGAATCGAAGCTTGGTGAAATGCTGTCGCCGGCCTGCATGTCGAGCAGCTTGTCGGGGTCGATCATGATCGAATCGGTTTCGACCGTCGCCGAGGACGCGATGGCGCCGGCGATGATGCGGCCCTGGATCAGTAGGCTTTGCACCCTGGCGTCGATCAGCCCCTCGCGGAACTGGTTGAGATAAAGGATGGCCGACAGCAGCACGACCAGCGCCGCCAGGTTGAGATAGATGATGCGCCGGGTCAGCGAGGAAAAGAACACGATGCGCAGGAAGCGCACGGTTTTCGACCAGGGCCCCTGCCGATTTTTCGCAAGCGCTTCTTCGGGCTGCGAGGTGCCTGTCTTCCGGCCCTCGCGACGCGAAGGGTTCACCGCTTCGCTGGTGTCGGTCTTCGCCACCTGCTCGGCAAGTTTTCCTGCCTCACCGGATTTGCCCTTCCCGCCGACAGGAGTCGAGCCTTCTCCCGGCGGCGGTGAAACCGCCTCCCTGGCATCCTTTTCGCTCCTGCGCGATCCTAGGGTCTCGACGTCCATTCGCCTTTTTTACCGGCGGCCCGCCAGTTACTCGCTTGCCGAATCGCCCGCCGTCAGAACGACCGTTGCCGGTCATGTCGTGGCGGTATGTGCCGGCTCAACTCTCCCGGAAGCGGTAGCCGACGCCATAAAGCGTTTCGATCATGTCGAAATTGTCGTCTTCGGCCTTGAATTTCTTTCTCAGCCGCTTGATGTGGCTGTCGATGGTCCGGTCATCGACATAGACCTGATCGTCATAGGCGGCGTCCATCAGCGCATCGCGGCTCTTGACCACGCCCGGACGTTGCGCCAGCGAGTAGAGGATCAGGAACTCGGTCACCGTAAGCGTAACGGGTTTGCCCTTCCAGGTACAGGTGTGGCGTTCCTGGTCCATCACCAGATTGCCGCGCTCCAGCACTTTCGCCTCTCCGCCATTGGCGGTTTTCGCACCGGCTTCAAGCGCTGCGCCGCTGCGCCTCAGCACCGCCCTGACGCGCTCGACCAGCAGGCGCTGCGAGAACGGTTTGCGGATGAAATCGTCCGCGCCCATCTTCAGCCCGAACAGTTCGTCGATCTCGTCATCCTTGGAGGTGAGGAAGATCACCGGCAGATCGGATTTCTGCCTGAGTCGCCGAAGCAGCTCCATGCCGTCCATGCGCGGCATCTTGATGTCGAAGATAGCCAGGTCCGGCCGGCGGACCGTCAGACCGTCGAGCGCCGAGGCGCCATCGGTGTAGGTCTCGACCCTGTAGCCTTCCGACTCCAGCGCAATGGAGACCGAAGTCAGAATGTTGCGGTCGTCATCGACCAGTGCAATCGTCGGCATGCGTTCAACCTCCGGCGCCATTTCGCATAATTCCGTGTTCAGATCAGCCGGTACCCACCGGCAGGACAGGACTGATGCGTGCTATGGCAATAGAAATGCGCGTAAATTTTGGCGCGAAGAATACCCCAGTCCGCCCGATTCTCCCAAACTGGAAAATCGCTGCGTTCAATGCCAGGGCGCAGACCGGTGCTATCCTGCTTTCCATTCCTGGGCGGACTTTGTCCGCAACCCGTATGCGGGATTTGACAGCGAAGTAGCAAATGTCGGGCGAATTTCAACCGTTTAAAATTTTTAAATCGATTAATTTATTGATATCGCTAAACTTTTTGCGCTTCCCGGCTTGTCACAGAAATGTAGCCTGCGTTATAGGAAAATCCTCCACCCACCCTTTTTCGGGAGGAATGGGGAGGACTGCAGCAAATCGGCAGGGGTCTCGGCTTAACCATTGGCCGCCCATTGTGTGATCCACGGTGTGCGACAGGTTTGTGGTTGCAAGAAACAGGGAAAACGCCATGACGTCAGCAAAAGACACGGCGGGGAGGAGCGGCGAAGCCGCCCAGGTCGCAATCGGCGAATCGGGTCGGCGAGCCCTTTCCGCGAGTCTTTCCGATCACGGCATCAAACCGGGCATGGTTCACTGGAACCTGCTTGCGCCGGAGCTCTACGAACACGCCATCCGCCGCGGCGAGGGCGAGATCGCATCTGGCGGCGCGCTGGTCGTCGAGACCGGCCAGCACACCGGGCGCTCGGCGCAGGACAAGTTCGTCGTCCGCGACGCGCTCACCGAAGACAGTGTGTGGTGGGACAACAACAAGCCGATGGACCCGCTGAAATTCGAGCAGCTCCATCAGGACATGCTCGACCATGCCGGTGGCTCCGAACTCTTCGTCCAGGACCTTTACGGTGGCGCCGACCCCGAAAACCGTGTCGCCGCGCGGGTCATCACCGAGCTCGCATGGCATTCGCTTTTCATCCGCAATCTTCTGATCCGGCCCGAGCGCGATGCGTTGTCGGATTACGCGCCGGACATGACCATCATCGCCCTGCCGTCCTTCCGCGCCCATCCCGAGCGCCACGGCTGCCGCACCGAGACGGTCATCGCCTGCGATTTCACTCGCCGCATCGTGTTGATCGCCGGCACTTCCTATGCCGGCGAGATGAAGAAATCGGTCTTCACCTATCTGAACTTCGTCCTGCCGGAAAAATCCGTCATGCCGATGCATTGTTCGGCCAATGTCGGCAATGAGAACGATTCGGCCGTGTTCTTCGGCCTGTCGGGCACCGGCAAGACGACGCTGTCGGCCGATTCCTCGCGCACCCTGGTCGGCGACGACGAACATGGCTGGGGCGGCGCCGGCATCTTCAATTTCGAGGGCGGCTGCTACGCCAAGACCATACGCCTTTCGGCCGAGCACGAGCCGGAGATCTTCGCCACCACCGAACGCTTCGGCACGGTGCTGGAGAACGTCATTCTCGACGAAAACCGCGTTCCCGATTTCGACGATGCCGGCCTGACCGAGAACACGCGCTGCGCCTATCCGCTCGATTTCATCCCGAACGCATCGGCGACCGGCACCGCGCCGCATCCCAGGAACATCGTCATGCTGACAGCCGATGCCTTCGGCGTCATGCCGCCGATCGCGAGGCTGACGCCGGCCCAGGCCATGTACCACTTTCTGTCCGGCTACACCGCCAAGGTCGCCGGCACCGAAAAGGGCGTGACCGAGCCGCAGGCGACCTTCTCGACCTGCTTCGGTGCACCCTTCATGCCGCGCCATCCTTCGCAATATGGCAATCTTCTGCGCGAACTGATCTCGCGCCACGGCGTCAATTGCTGGCTGGTCAACACCGGCTGGACAGGCGGCGCCTACGGCGTGGGCAGCCGCATGCCGATCGCGGCAACCCGCACGCTCTTGTCGGCCGCGCTGCATGGCGGTCTCGACAATGCGCAATACCGCACCGACGCCAATTTCGGCTTCGAGGTTCCGGTGGCCGTCGACGGTGTCGACGCGAAAATCCTCGATCCGCGCTCGACCTGGGCCGACGGTATTGCCTATGACGCCGCCGCCGCGCGCCTCGTCGGCATGTTCATCGAGAATTTCGCCAAGTTCGAGGATCACGTCGACAGTGAAATCCGCGCCGCCGCGCCGGTCTCGCTGCAGGCCGCCGAATAATCACCTGTCACAATCTGGCGCTGGACGGGTCCTGGATGTATTCGGGACCCGTTTTTGGTTGCCGTTGCGTCATCGCGGTGCCAATCTGCGGCGAACCGACAGGACGCGGCGCGCCGCAACAAGGAAGAGGAGACAAGTGTGGGTATTTTCGATTTCGTCAAATCGGTGGGCAAGAAGCTCGGCATCGGCGGCGATGACGATGCGCCCTCCGCCGAGGACCTGAAGAAGGAACTCGACAGCTACGATCTGGGCACCGACAAGGTCCAGGTCGAGGTCAAGGGCGACACGGCCATCATCAAGGGCGAGGTTGCCGACCAGTCGGCATTCGAAAAGGCGGTCATCGCCGTTGGCAACACGCTCGGCGTCTCCAAGGTCGAGGCGAGCGAGATGAAGGTAGCCGCCGCCGAGGCCGCCGCCCCGGTCTTCTACACCGTCCAGAAGGGCGACAATCTGTGGAAGATCGCCGAACATCAATACGGCAAGGGCAAGGGCGCCAAATATCCGGTGATCTTCGAGGCCAACAAGCCGATGCTGAAGGACCCGGATCTGATCTATCCCGGCCAGGTGCTGCGCATCCCGCCGCTCGACTGATCTTTCCGTTGACGGCCCGGCTCAGCCGGGCCTTGCACCGAACAGGATGTCGAACAGGCTGCGCCGCCTGTTTCCATTTCCGGCATTCTGTCCACCGACATCCTGTGCCGGCCGCACACCGCCGGTGGCACCTGGAGCGGGAGCGAAGTCGTGGCGCTCCGTGGATGGCAACCGCTCACCGCCGCTTGCTGTTTGACCCAGGCCCTGTCCCGAAACTTGCCCTGAAATTTGATTGACCGGTCGTGGCATCGGCAGCGCGGCGGTCTTCGGCAGGTAATTGCCGGGCAACGCTGCCACCGGCACGCCCTTGTGCGCGGTTGTCATGAAACGTGCCCATGTGCGCGCCGGCAGCGTGCCGCCGGTGACATGTTTCATCGGCGTACCGTCGTCATTGCCGAACCACACGCCGGCGATGAGGTTGGCGGTATAGCCGACGAACAGCGCATCACGCGAGTTCTGCGTCGTGCCGGTCTTGCCGGCGACCTGCCAGCCCTTGATCCTGGCCGCCTTTCCCGTGCCCGAATTGACCGCGTGCGTCAGCATGGCGTTTATCATGCCGAGTTCGCGCTGGTCCACCACTTGCGGCGGCGGCGCTGCATTGCGCTGGTAGAGGATCTTGCCGTCGGCCGACAGCACCCGGCGGATCAGGAACGGCGTCACCTTGTAGCCGCCATTGGCAAACGGTGCATAGGCGCCGGTGAGTTCCTCGAGCGTAACCTCCGACGTCCCCAGCGCAATCGAGGCATTGTGTTCGATCTTCGAATCGATGCCGAGCCGCTTTGCCGTTTCGGCAACCCTTTTCGGCCCAACTTCCATGACCATCTGCGCGGCAACCGAATTGAGCGACTGGGCGAGTGCCTCGCTGAGCGTCACCGGCCCGCGATATTTCCTGTCGTAATTTTCCGGTGTCCAGTCGCCGATCTTCACCGGCGCGTCCTGGCGCACCGAATCCGGTGTGCGCCCGGCTTCAAGCGCCGTCAGATAGACGATCGGCTTGAACGCCGATCCGGGCTGGCGCCTGGCGTCCACGGCACGGTTGAACTGGCTTTCGGCATATTCGCGCCCGCCGATCAGCGCGCGGATCGCACCGGTGCCGTCGAGTGCGACAAGCGCGGCCTGGCTCACCCGCAATTTCTTGCCGTCCGTGTCGAGCGCGTCCGCGATCGCGTTCTCTGCAGAATGCTGCAGGTCGAGATCGACGGTGGTGTCGACAATGACGTCCTGGTGGTAGCTTCCGATCAGTTTCGGCAATTCATCCATCACCATGTCGGCGACATAGTGCTGCGAACCGCTCCAGTAGCGTTTCGCCTTTTCCGGTTTCATCGACAGTGCGGCGGCAACCTCGCGCTCGGTGACAAAGCCCTCCTCCTGCATGGCCTTCAGCACAACCTGCGCCCGTTCCTCCGCCGCTTTGGCGTCGCGCGCCGGCGACAGCCGCGACGGCGCCTTCAGAAGACCGGCCAGCAGCGCTGCCTCGCCCAGCGTCAGTTCGCGTGCCGATTTGTCGAAATAACGCCGCGCGGCCGCGTCCGCGCCCCAGGCGCCGGAGCCGAAATAGACCCGGTTGAGATAGAGTTCGAGGATTTCGTCCTTCGAGAACTTCGTTTCCAGCCAGACCGCCAGCACCGCTTCCTGGATCTTGCGCTCGATCGTGCGCTCCGGCTCCAGGAACAGGTTCTTGGCAAGCTGCTGGGTCAGTGTCGAGCCGCCCTGCACCAGATGTCCGGCAAGAACATTGGTGACCATGGCGCGCGCCAGGCCGAGAGGGTCCACGCCGAAATGCTGCTTGAAACGCCGGTCCTCGATGGCGATGACGGCTTTCGGCAGATAGGGTGACATTTCGTCGAGCCGCAGCGCCTCGCCGCTACCCTGGCTTCCCGTTTCGCTCCCCGCGACACCGCGATTGGCGATCAGTTCGCCGTCGACCGAGACGATCCGCGCATTGGGCGCGCGCGCCGGCACCGACCATGTCGACATCTGCGGCAATTGCACGGCGTAATAGCCGACGAGACAGGCGACCGCGATAAAGCACCAGATGCCGGCGACGCTCGACCAGTAAAAAGTGCGCCGCACCAGGCGAAACCGGCTCGTGGACCGCGCAATGCGCCTGCCTCTCGCATTGCCGCCTCGCTTGCGGCGACCCCCGCCACTGCCCTTGCCGCCGCCCTTGGAACTTGCCTTGCTGCGGTCTTTGCCGCGCTGTTTTGAGCGAGCCGTGCTGGTTGTGGCAGCGCGCTTGCGCGGCTTGGCGGTGCGCTTTGGCGCACGCTCGCGCAGTTCGACATCCGGTGTCTTCTCCGGCAAGTCGAGCCGCGGTTCCACACGTCTGTTGCCCTTGCTTCCACGCATCGATTGAAACCGGGACTCCGTTCAGGTTTCTTCGTTCCGGCAAAGCCTTAGGGATGGCGGCTTAAAGGGCTGTTAAGCGGGCCGTTCTGTGCAATGCACAAACATCGAAATCGATAAAATTTTAATGATTTCCTTAACAGATCGTTACGCTGCGAGCGGTTAGATTTAGTTCAAATTCTCATTTAATCCGCCGCATTTTTGAAAGGCGCAGCCTTGAGCCAGTCGTTCAGCCGGGTTCCCTCCAAACTTGGTGCTCCCTCGGAGCTTTCCCCATCCGCTGCAGGCCGTGTCGACTGGGTCGACTACGCCAAGGGCTTCTGCATCATCTTCGTTGTCATGATGCATTCGACTCTCGGCGTCGAAAAGGCATTCGGCGATACCGGCTGGATGCATGTCTTCGTTCAATTCGCCAAGCCCTTCCGCATGCCGGATTTCTTCATGATTTCGGGCCTGTTCCTCGGTCTTGTGATCACGCGGCCATGGCGTCGCTACATCGACCGCCGTGTCATCCACTTCTTCTATTTCTATGCGCTGTGGGTCACCATCCAGTTCGCTTTCAAGGCGCCTGGCTGGGTCGCCGATGGCTCCATGAGCCCGATCGGCGCTGTCGGCGAATGGCTTTTCACCTTCATCCAGCCCTTCGGCACGTTGTGGTTCATCTATCTGCTGCCGGTCTTCGCAATCGTCACCCGCCTGACAAGGCAGGTCTACTGGCCGATCCTGCTCGGCGTGGCGGCACTTCTGGAAATCCTTCCGATCCACACCGGCTCGATGATCATCGACGAATTCGCCGCGCGTTACGTCTATTTCCTGTCCGGCTATCTGTTCGCCACGCGCATCTTCGCCTTCGCCGCCTGGGCCAAGGCGCATCGTCCGCGGGCGCTTGCCCTGCTGGCGGCCTGGATCGCGGTCAACGGCTTCCTGACTTTCACCCCGGCACCTGCCTATTGGCTTGCCGCGACGGGTGCGCCGGAAGGCGTGGAGTTCATCTCCGACCTGCCCATCGTCTCGCTGGTGCTGGGTGCGGCCGGCGCCGTCGGGGTCATTTTGACGACAACCTTGCTGTCGACAGTCTCCTGGACCGGTTTCCTTGCCTATCTCGGCCGCAACTCGATCGTCGTCTATCTCGCCTTCTTCCTGCCGATGGCGATCACGCGCACCGTGCTGATCCGCTTTAACGACATGTTGGGCCTGGATATCGGCACGATTTCGCTGCTGGTCACGATTGTTGGCGTCATTGGCCCGGTGGTCCTGCATTTCTTCGTGCAATTTACCGGTTACGGCCGCTTCCTGTTCGAACGCCCGGCCTGGGCGCGTCTGAGCGACGAACCGGCCCCACGCCAGCCGTCCACCAGCCTCAGCCCCGCCGAATAAGACAGCCGCTGCCTATCAAGGAAACTCCTCCCTGCGTGGCAGGGCAAGCTTGCTCGCAAGAGGCGAGGAGGGGCTTCAGCCCTGACCGGGAATAAATCAAGCAAGAGGCGAGGGGCGCCGCAGGCGCGACCGGGAAGTAAAAACGTGAACGCTCGATTGCGCGGGGCGTAAGCGAAGCTCCCGGCCTCTCAAGGAACCTTCATCCCTGCGTGGCAGGGCAAGCCGGCCGGCAGGCCAGTGTCAGCCCGTGAACGCTCGACCATACTGAGCTTGGTCGAAAGCTTACCCCAACGCTTCCAGGATACGCGTCCAGCTCCTGATTCCCTTGTGGAAGCTGGCGAGGTCGTATTTCTCGTTCGGTGAATGGATGTTGTCATCGGCATGCGCGAAGCCGATCAGCAGCGAATTCATGCCCAGTTCCGACTGGAAGTCGCCGACAATCGGGATCGAGCCGCCCATGGCGATAAGTGCGGTGTCCTTGCCCCATTCGTCCTTCAGCGCCGCCGTAGCCTTTTTCAGTTCCGGCATGTCGACGTCGAGCGTGATCGCCGCGCTACCGCCATGAGTATGGAATTCCGCCTTGCAGTCGCCCGGCAGTCTTGCGCGCACGAATTCCCTGAAGGATTCGCGGATCATGTCCGGATTCTGTTCGCCAACCAGGCGGAACGAGACCTTGGCGCCGGCCTTGGCGGGAATGACGGTCTTGAAGCCTTCACCGGCATAGCCGCCCCAGATACCGTTGATCTCGGCTGTCGGCCGCGACCAGGTCTGCTCAAGCACCGTGCGTCCCTTTTCGCCGGCTGGAACCGAAAGTCCGACCTCGCCCAGAAACACGCTTTCGGAGAAACCGAGTCCTTTCCACATTTCCTTGATCTCGTCGGGGACTTCCGGCACGCCGTCGTAAAACCCGGGCAGGGTGACCATGCCGTCATGATCGTGCAATTCGCCCAGCATGCGCGTGAGCACATGGATCGGGTTGGCCGCCGCCGAACCGTACATGCCCGAATGCAAATCGCGGCTCGCCGCATTGATGATGACCTCCTCGCCGACCAGACCGCGCAGCGACGTCGAGATCGCCGGCGTCGAGCGGTCCCACATGCCCGTGTCGCAGACCAGCGCGATGTCGGCCTTCAGTTCCTCGGCATATTCCTCCAGGAAAGGGCCGAGCGAATGCGAACCCGATTCCTCTTCGCCCTCGAACAAGATGGTGACTGCGATCGGCAGGCTCGCTGTTTCCGCCTTCCAGGCCCGGCAGGCCTCGACGAAGGTCATGAGCTGGCCCTTGTCGTCGGAGGTGCCGCGACCGGTGAGATGCTTCGTGCCGTCAGGGGTTGTCACGACCTGCGGCTCGAAGGGCGGACATTCCCACAATTCGATCGGATCGACCGGCTGAACGTCGTAATGGCCGTAGAACAGGACATGCGGCGCGCCATCTGGCCCGTCGTGATGGGCAAGCACCATCGGATGCCCCTTGGTTGCCACAACCTGCGCCTCGAAGCCGATTTCGATGAGGTCCTTGGCCAGCCATTCGGCCGCAGCCGCACAATCGCCGGCATGCGCCGGGTCGGTCGAGATGCTCTCGATGCGCACCAGTTCGAACAGCCGCGCCACCGCACCTTCGAGATTGTCGTCGACGCGTTCGAGTATGCTGGAAAGATTCGACATGAAGGGCTCCCTGTTTCCCTTTCATTTGACCCGTTACCGGATGCCGTTTCAATCGCCGACTTGGCGGTTTTGGAAAAAAGAAAAGGCCGCTTGTGACAAGCGGCCGAGATGGGGTCAGGCCAATTGGCCATTGAGGTTGACCGGACTGCCGTGACCTGTCGGCGGGTAGGGGGGAATGGTCACGGCAGTCCGTATCATGTGCCGCTGCGGTACTGTTGGGCTCTGATCCGCTGCGGCTCCGGTCTAGCGGGGGACAGGCTGACCGGAAGGACCGAATGTGTCGGCCACACGAGCTATTTGGGGCGGCGAATATGGCGTTTCAATTGCATTTCGGCTTCAAACACTCGTGAACGGGATTAAATTTTTGTAATCGTCCGCCAATATCTTTGAATCTTCGGGCTCGAAACGAACAAAACCGCCGTCAACAGCCGATTTCATGCGATTTCGGATATATTTGACCTGGAGCATGGCACACGGGGCCGATGATTGCCCATGATCGGCTTGATGAATGCGGTCAATAGGGAGACACGCGGATGGAAAAGACCGATTTCAGGAAGGCGCTGAAACATCTCTATCAGCCGTCGGCCAGGGCATTTTCGATCGTGGAAGTGCCGAAGATGCAATTCGCCAAGATCGACGGCACGGGTAACCCCAACACTTCCGCTGACTATGCCCACGCCGTGCAATGGCTCTATTCTGTGAGCTACCCGCTCAAATTCATGTCGAAGAAGGAGCTTCAGAAGGATTATGGCGTTCCGCCGCTGGAGGGTCTGTGGTGGGCCGATGACATGACGAGTTTCACGTCCGGCGACAAGGACAGCTGGAAATGGACCATGATGATCATGCAGCCAGACTGGATCAGCGGGCAGATGTTCGCCGCCGCGGTCGACAAGGCGCGTGCCAAGATGGGCGAGCCGCCGGCCAGCCTGCGGCTGGAAACCTATCACGAGGGCTTGTCGGTGCAGATCATGTTCATCGGACCTTATGCCGAGGAAGGGCCGGTGATCGCCCAGCTCCACAACGAGTTCCTGCCGGCCGAGGAATTGACCGAAAACGGCCATCATCATGAGATCTATCTGGGCGACCCGCGCAAGACCGCGCCGGAAAAACTGAAGACGGTGATCCGCCAGCCCGTCCGGCGTACATGATGGTTCCGGAGAAAAAAGCATGAGCGCCACGCATACCCATCATTACGCGGCCACCATCCGCTGGGCGGGAAACCGCGGCACCGGCACCAGCGGCTACCGCGATTACGACCGCGACTGGGACTGGCTCGCCGAGGGGATGGAGGTCGTCCACGGTTCCGCCGACCCGGCCTTTCGCGGCGATGGCGCTAGGCACAATCCCGAGGACATGCTGGTTGCGGCTTTATCGTCCTGCCACCTACTCTGGTACCTGCATTTTTGCGCCGATGCCGGCATTGTGGTCACGGCCTATGAGGACAATGCGACGGGCGAGATGGCCACGCAGCGCGGCGGCGCCGGCGAATTCGCTTCGGTGACGCTCAGGCCCCGTGTCACCATTGCGCCGGATGACGAAGGGGCCGGCAACACTGAAAAGGCGCTCGCCCTGCATGAAAAGGCGCATGAATTCTGCTTCATCGCCCGCTCGGTGAATTTCCCGGTCGGTTGCGAAGCTGAAATCACAGTCGGCGCCTGAAATCCGAGCGATTGCTGTCAGCAACCGTCCGCACAAGGTCCGCCTAGCCTTGCTTTTGACCGCCTTGTCTTTACCTTGGCGCCGGGCATTCTTGATGCCCCTGCAACGCTCTTTAAGGGAATGAAATGAAGGCAGGCGACCACCTCTTTCTCGTCGATGGCTCGTCCTACATCTTCAGGGCCTATCACGCCCTGCCGCCGCTGACGCGAAAATCCGACGGCCTGCCGGTCGGCGCCGTCGCCGGCTTCTGCAACATGCTGTGGAAGCTGCTGCAGGAAGCCCGTGACACGGAAGTGGGTGTCGTGCCCACACACTTTGCCGTCATCTTCGACCATTCGGCCAAGACCTTCCGCAAGGAGCTCTATCCCGAATACAAGGCCAATCGCGAGGAGCCGCCGGAGGATCTGCGTCCGCAATTCGGCCTGATCCGCCAGGCAACGCGCGCCTTCGGCCTGCCCTGCATCGAGACGGAAGGTTACGAAGCCGACGACATTATCGCCACTTACGCCAGAAAGGCGCGCGAGGTCGGCGGCGATGTAACCATTATCTCTTCCGACAAGGATCTGATGCAGCTCGTCGGCGACAAGGTCATCCTCTACGACCAGATGAAGGACAGGCGTATCGGCATTCCCGAGGTGATCGAGAAATGGGGCGTGCCGCCCGAACAGATGATCGCGCTGCAGACGCTCACCGGCGATTCGACCGACAATATTCCGGGCGTCCCCGGCATCGGCCCGAAGACCGCGGCGCAATTGCTCGACGAATATGGCGACCTCGAGAAGCTGTTTGCCAACCTCGACCAGATCAAGCAGCCCAAGCGCCGCGAGAATCTCGAAGCCTTCGCCGACAAGGCCGATCTGACCCGCACCCTCGTCACGCTGAAGGACGACGTGCCGCTCGGCGATGGTCTCGACGATCTGGTGCTCGACCACACCGATGGCGCGCAGCTTGTCGCTTTCCTGAAAGCCATGGAGTTCAACACGCTGACCCGCCGCGTCGCCGAGGCGACGGGCGTCGAGGCCGCCGAGATCGAACCGTCGCAAGTCGAGTTGGGCGCCGACATGCGCGGCCCCGATCTCGATTCTTCCGAAGAGACGAAAGCCCGGCCGGACAAAACCAGTGCAGCGAAGGCCGAAACCCGCAACGCATCCGCTGAAGCCGGCGCGATGACGCCGGCTGCGCTGGCCGAAGCGCGCCGGGCCGAAGCCGCGACGGCGAAATTCGACCGTTCCGCTTACGAATGCGTGCGCGACGAAGCCCGGCTCAAGGCATGGGTCGAGATGATCGTCGAGGCCGGCCTTGTCGCCGTCGACACCGAGACGACCTCGCTCGACCCGATGCAGGCCGAACTGTGCGGCGTCTCGTTATCGACCGAACCGGGGATCGCCTGTTACGTGCCCGTTGGCCACAAATCCGGCACCGGCGATCTGCTCGGCGGTGGTCTGGTCGAGGACCAGATTTCCGAGGCCAAGGCGCTCGAAATCCTCAAACCCGTGCTGGAAGACCCTTCCATCCTGAAGATCGGCCAGAACTTCAAATATGACTGGCTGGTCTTCGCCCAGCACGGCGTCGAGGCGACGGCAATAGACGACACCATGCTGATCTCCTACGTGCTCGATGCCGGCAGGGGCGGCCACGGCATGGACGAGCTGGCGGACCGCTGGCTGGGCCATGCCTGCCTTTCCTACAAGGAACTGACCGGCAGCGGAAAATCGGCGATCCTGTTCGATCAGGTTCCGCTCGACAAGGCGACCGAATATGCCGCCGAGGACGCCGACGTCACGCTCAGGCTGTGGCGCGTGCTCAAGCCCCGACTCGTCGCCGAGCGGCTTGTGCCGGTCTATGAGCGCCTTGAACGCGGCATGGTCGATGTCGTCGCCCGCATGGAGAGCCGCGGCATTTCCGTCGACCGCCAGATATTGTCGCGCCTGTCGGGTGAACTTGCGCAGGCCGCCGCTGCCGTTGAGGACGAGATCTACCAACTCGCCGGCGAGCGCTTCAACATCGCCTCTCCCAAGCAGTTGGGCGAAATCCTGTTCGGCAAGATGAACCTGCCCGGCGGGCGCAAGACCAAGACCGGGCAATATTCGACCTCGGTGCAGGTGCTCGAGGACCTTGCGGCCGAGGGTCATGAATTGCCAAGGAAGATCGTCGGCTGGCGCCAGCTCACCAAGCTCAAATCGACCTACACCGACGCGCTGCCGGGCTACATCAATCCCGTCACCAAGCGCGTCCACACCTCCTACGCGCTCGCTTCCACCTCGACCGGCCGGCTGTCGTCGTCGGAACCCAATCTGCAGAACATCCCGGTCAGGACGGAGGAAGGCCGCAAGATCAGGACAGCCTTCGTCGCCGAGAAGGGCAACAAGCTTCTTTCCGCCGACTATTCGCAGATCGAACTGCGCGTGCTCGCCCACATGGCCGAGATACCGCAACTCGTCCAGGCCTTCGAGGACGGCCTCGATATCCACGCCATGACGGCGTCGGAAATGTTCGGCGTGCCGGTCGAGGGCATGGACCCGATGGTGCGCCGCCGCGCCAAGGCGATCAATTTCGGCATCATCTATGGCATCTCCGCCTTCGGCCTCGCCAACCAGTTGTCGATCCCGCGCTCCGAGGCCAAAGATTATATCGACCGCTATTTCGAGCGCTTTCCCGGCATTCGCGACTATATGGAGGCGACCAAGCGCGCCTGCCGCGACAAAGGCTATGTCGAGACCGTATTCGGCCGGCGCGCGCATTATCCCGAGATCGCCTCGTCCAACCCGCAAATGCGCGCCTTCAATGAGCGCGCCGCCATCAACGCGCCGATCCAGGGTTCGGCCGCCGACATCATCCGCCGCGCCATGATGCGCATGGATGCCGCGCTCGCCGAAGCGAAGCTCACCGCGCGCATGCTGCTGCAGGTCCATGACGAACTGATCTTCGAGGTTGCCGCCGACGAAGTCGAAAAGACCATGCCTGTCATCGTCAAGGTGATGGAGGAGGCGACCCTGCCGGCCATCCGGTTGCGGGTGCCGCTCAAGGTCGACGCCCGCGCCGCCGACAATTGGGACGAGGCGCATTGATATTGGCACAGCTCGCGCAATTGCGATTTTTCGCGGCTTTCAAAGCCGGTCGGCGTGTGGCAGTCTGTTTGCCGTCGATGGGGTGGCGGTCAATGCGAGGAAAGAGTTCCGATGAGCATACAACGGCCAATTGCTGGCATTGAAGCCAATCCGGCGCCGGGCTTTCAAAGTCATCCCGAGCACACGATCACCGTGTCGCCCTTCAATGGTGAAGTGACGGTCGAGTTCGACGGCAAGCGCATCGCGCAGTCGACGAAGGCAGTGGAACTGTATGAGGCAAACCACGCGCCGGCCATCTATCTGCCGATGGGCGATGTCGACCAGGCGCTGCTGCGTCATTCGTCCCACACCACCCATTGCCCGTTCAAGGGCGATGCGAGCTATTGGGATATCGTCATCGGCGATCACGAGATCGACAATGCGGTCTGGGCCTATGAAACGCCCTATGACGAGATGCTGGAACTGGCAGGCCTCGTCGCCTTCTATCCCAACAAGGTGAAGATCACCGCCTCGCCGGCCTGAGCCTCAGCCGAACACAAAAGGGGTACAGGCCCAGAAGCCAGAACGGAAAATCCCTCCGTGGCAGGGCAAGCCTTGGTGACGAGCCAAGGTGCAAGCCCGCGAACGGACGACGGGACGGACGTCCCGGCGTAAAGGCAATAAAAGAGCGCGACAGGCCGCCCCCGCGGAACCGGTGAACGAAGTGAACCTGGCGTGAGCGAAATCTAGACAAGAGGCGAGGAGGAGCGTAGCTCCGACCGGGAATACAAGAAAATACCCCGCGCGGCATGATAACGCTCCTCAGCACAACCATTGCCAATCCCGCCGGCCCCGGCTATCCGGATAGGAAAACCGCTTATCGGGTGTTTCATGACGATCAATCTCTCCACCGATGATCTGCGCGCGCTCGACGCCGCCCACCATTTTCACCCTTTCACCGACCATGGCGCGCTGCAGCCCGCCGAACGACGGGTGATCGCCCGCGCCGACGGCGTCTGGCTGTGGGACAGCGACGGCAACCGCCTGCTCGACGGCATGGCCGGGCTGTGGTGCACCGAGGTCGGCCATGGCCGCCAGGAGATCGTCGAAGCCGTGCGCGCCCAGATGAGCGAACTCTCCTATTACAACACCTTCTTCAAGACCGCGCACGGCCCGGTGATCGAACTGTCGCGTGTCCTGAGCGAACTGACACCGCCGCAATTCAACATGTTCTTCTACGGTTCGGGCGGTTCCGATTCCAACGACACCATCGTACGCATGGTGCGCACCTATTGGGACATCGTCGGCAAGCCGGAAAAGAAGATCATCATTTCGCGCATCAACGCCTATCACGGCTCGACGGTTGCCGCCGCCTCGCTCGGCGGCATGGCCGGCATGCATGCGCAATCCGGCGGGCTGCAGGCCGGGCCGCTCCCCGGCGTGGTTCACATTGCCCAGCCCTACTGGTTCGGCTCCGCGATGGACCTAAGCCCGGATGAATTCGGCATTTGGGCCGCGCACGAACTGGAGAAGACGATCGACGAACTGGGCGAGGACAGGATCGCCGCCTTCATCGCCGAACCGATCCAGGGCGCGGGCGGCGTCATCATCCCGCCCGACACCTATTGGCCCGAGGTCAAGCGCATTCTCGACGAGCGCGACATATTGTTCATCTCCGACGAGGTGATCTGCGGTTTCGGCCGCACCGGATCGTGGTTCGGCTGTGAGACCTATTCCACCACGCCCGATTTCATGGCGATGGCCAAGGGCATCACCTCCGGCTATCTGCCGCTCGGCGCCGTCGCGGTCTCCGATCACGTTGCGCAGGCCTTCCACGAGGCCGGCGAATTCTTCCACGGCTACACCTATTCCGGCCATCCAGCCTGCTGCGCGGCCGCGCTCGCCAATCTCGAAATCATGCGCCGCGAAAAGCTGGTCGAGCGCGTGCATGACGACATCGGCCCCTATCTGGCCGAACGCTGGGCGAAGCTCGCCGAGCACGAACTCGTCGGTGAGACGCGCATGAAGGGTATGGTCGGCGCGCTCGAAATGGTGCCCGACAAGACCGATCTTTCGAAGCGCTTCGACCCTGTCGGCCAGGTCGGCACGCTCGCCCGTGACTTCTCCTTCGCCAACGGCCTCGTCATGCGCGCCGTGCGCGACAGCCTGATCCTGTCGCCGCCGCTCACCCTGACGCACGAGGAAGCCGACGAACTGATCGCGCTCGTCAAGACGACGCTCGACGACACCTGGATGCAGTTGAAGAAGGATGGCCGCCTCGGCTGAACCGGCAGGCGTTTCCTGCCACGTCGATCCTACCGGTTCCGCCTGACCCGGTGGTGCAACAGGCCCGGCGATGAAAGAAGCACTTCCGGGCGCTCAACAATCGGCTCGGTGCGTCGGCCCGGGTTCTTCCTGCTTGCGTGCCCTGCTTGCCGGCCATTTCCTGATTGCCGCTACCCGGCGTATCGGTTAAACAGGCCCCCATTCGTATGGTCGCGTCGAATTGGCGGTCACCGATCAGGCAAGGCACCCGTAGCTCAGCTGGATAGAGCGCTGCCCTCCGAAGGCAGAGGTCACAGGTTCGAATCCTGTCGGGTGCGCCAATCTTTTCAACATGTTGCGCCTTTCTGGCTCTTGCACTATTTCGCCAGGGTAACACCAGGGTAACACAAATCTCGAATTTGGAGAGGTATTGAAGCCATCCTCACTAAACAGAGATTGATCATGTCAGCTTCGCGTCCTCATCTCGGTCGTTCAGTTTTATAGCGCCGCTGCCTAAAAGCCGACATCCTCAATACGCAACCTCATGGCTGAATAGGGCGTCAATCGGTCGTTCGCTGCACTCTCGACCAACGTGCAAAATGTGCCACAAGCAGACGTTTGC
>JAJDOK010000057.1 GCA_022340185.1 Salaquimonas sp.
GCGCTATGAAGCAATGACAGCTCGCAGCGATTTCGACGGCGCTGTCGAGGCGATGCCTCTATGGGCTGGCCAGGGTGTTGGTCTGGTAACACGCGAACAGAATGCAGCCGACATCGTTCGGGAAATCGTGGCGGAGGCCGAGGCCGTCATCGGATCGCTCGATGCCATTCGCGACGCCTGATCCGACCAGAACCTGCCCTACCCTCTGACCTCGATGCCGGTGACCGCCGGATAGGGTCCTTCGATCGCCCGCCAGTGGGCGACGGCGAAAGCGAGCACGACGATCGCTCCGGCCTGATGGGCGAGCGCCCAGGGTAGCGGCACCTGCAGCACCAGCGTGGTGATGCCGAGCGCGGCCTGCAACGTCACAAGCACGGCGAGCACGGCCGTGCGGCGCTTGTGGGTGAGCGCTGCTTTGGAGTTGCGCGTCGCCAGCCACGCCAGGATCACGACGACCCACAGCGTGTAGGCGACGATGCGGTGGTCGAATTGCACGGTCTTGGGATTTTCGAAGAAATTGCGCCAGACCGGTTCGAGGATGGTCAGTCCGGAGGGGATGATTGCGTGGTCCATCAACGGCCAGTCGTTGAAGGCAAGCCCGGCATCGAGACCGGCGACCAGGCCACCGAGGAAAATCTGGACAAAGACCAGCAAGACGATCAGCGGCGCCAGGATGCGGACAATGCGCGGCGCCTCACCGCCCGAATGCGGCGCCAGACCGCGCGCGACCCACAGCGCGTAGGCGAAGATGCCGCAGGCGAAGGTGAGATGGATGGCGAGGCGGTACTGGCTGACATCGACGCGGTCGACCAGGCCGGAAGCGACCATCCACCAGCCGATCGCCCCCTGCACGCCGCCGAGCAGGAACAGCACCACCAGGCGCGGTTTCAGCCGGTCTTCCAACCGACCTGACCACCACAGCCAGATGAGCGGCACGAAGAAGACGAAGCCGATGATGCGGCCCAGAAAACGATGCGACCATTCCCACCAGTAGATGAACTGGAACCCGGTCAGGCTCATGCCCTTGTTCAATTGCTGGTATTCGGGGATCTGCTGGTATTTCTCGAACTCCTCCATCCAGGCGCCGTGGCTCAGCGGCGGGATGATGCCGTGGATCGGCTGCCATTCGGTGATCGACAGGCCGGAATGGGTCAGCCTTGTCGCGCCGCCGACCATGACCATGGCGAAGATCATCAAACAGATGAGGTAAAGCCACCAGCGCACGATGGCCCGGTTGCGCCGTTCGCGCTGAACCAGTGCGGTGGTATAGAGGACGTTCGGGGAAGTCGCCATCAGCCTTGCTGCATCGGGGCACATTGATATGGCCATTTGGCGCATCGCCCGGATTGACACAAGCCCGTCAACTGGCGACACAGGGTCGCGCCGCAGCGCACGGGTTCGTGTCGAACCAAGGGTAATTCGCACATGCGCCAGACCTACCGCAAGATGATCGGCACAATCGCGCTGATCGCATTGATCACGATCTATTCGCTGGTCGCAACGGCAATTGCGGCGGCGCGGCTGGCCGAGGCGCCGGCCTGGGTGCATTTCGCCTATTTCCTCGTGACCGGCTTGCTCTGGGTGTTGCCCGGCATGGCGATCGTCAGCTGGATGCTGAAGCCGGACAAGCCGAAGGAAGGCGAATGAGCGACCTGGGCCGTCGATCGAATTAGTCCGGTCGGGTCAGGCTGCAGATCACCGCGCACCGCTCAGACCGAAACACCTGTCATCGCCACACACGCCTGCCACAGGCGTTCGGCCTCAACCGGGTCAATCGCCCAGGGTCGCACACCGAGTAATTCGGTCGAATCTTCCGGTACCGTGCGCGCAATGTTGCAATCTTCGCAATAGACCCCGCCCAGATCAGCCAGTAGCGGGCTCGTAGCACACCAAAGCTGGGTGGCCGCTCCCTGCTGCAGGGTCTTCTTGTTGTTTTCGGGGTCGATGATCGCCTTGCCTTCGGCATCGCGATAGCCCGAGGCGACGCTGTCCGCGACGCGCATGTTCCGGGTGAATCCGGATTCGACCACACCACCGGGATGGACGGCATAGGCACGGATGCCTGCGGTCTCGCCGAGACGGTCGAGCCAGACCGCGAACAGGGCGTTCGCGGTTTTAGACTGGCCGTAGGCGGACATCGCATCATAGGGGCGATGTTCGAAGTGGATGTCGTCGAAGACGACAGGCGAAGCAGCATGCCCGCAGGAGGAGACCGCAACGACGCGCGCGCCGGCCCTTGCCAGCGCAGGCCACAGCCTGGCTGTAAGCTGGAAGTGACCCAGGTGATTGGTCGCGAATTGCGCTTCATAGCCACGCGCGTCTCGCTCAAGGCTGAAGCCTATATAGCCGGCATTGTTGATCAGGATGTTGATGGTGTCATGCTCCGCGAGCACATCTTTCGCAAACGCATCGACCGAAGCCGGATCAATGAGATCAAGCGCCGTGATGTCAACGCCAGCGAAGCCTTGTAACGCTCGGTCCGCCCTGGCGCGGTCGCGGGCCGGCACGATCACCCTGGCCCCGGCCGAAACCAGCGCGCGAGTCGTCTCGAGGCCGATCCCCGAATAGCCGCCGGTCACGATTGCGACGCGGTCGGTGAGATCAACACCCGTGACAACCTCCATCGCCGTACTGGCTGCACCATAGGGAGAGGAGATGGGAAATTGACGGTATTTCATGGCAGATTCCTAATCGCGGGGGAAAAGAGATACAGACCCGAAGTCGGACGCTGAATAATTGAAAGTCCATACTCTCTTCGTTATCATCCGAAAATGATTGCCGACCCTCTTTCCGATATCCTCACCGCCTTTGACATGAAGTCCCATCTGTCCGGTGGCATCACCGCCGGCGGAGACTGGGCAATTCGTTTCGCTCCACCACAGGCCATCAAGTTCGGCGTGCTCCAGAGCGGCAGCTGCTGGCATCAGGTCGAAGGCTGTGGCCCGCCGGTCCGGCTGGCACAGGGCGATGTCTTCGTTGTCAACGGACTGCACCCGCTACGCCTGGCAAGTGATCCGGCTGTGGAACCCATCGACGCCGACACGGCTTTCGCCAACACTGAAGACGGCATGGCCATCCTTGGCTGTGGAGATACGCTCCGCCTGCTCGGAGGGCATGTTGAACTCGACCCGACGGGCTATGCTCTCCTCTCGGGGGAACTGCCACCATTCATTCATATCGGTGCGGCAACGCAACAAGCGGGAATACTGGCCTGGCTGCTCGACCGGCTGATCGACGAAACCGTGCATGCGCGCCCGGGACGCTCCGCCATAACCCGGCCGCTGGCGCAGCTTCTCTTCGTCCACGTGCTGCGCGAACACATCGAAAGGGGCGGCGTGGAGAAAGGCTGGCTGCGCGCAGCAGGCGATGCGCGCATCGCTCCGGCAATGAGTCTGATGCATGCCGATCCGGCCCGGAACTGGCGCCTTGCGGAACTGGCCAGGGCAGTCGGCATGTCGCGCAGCAGTTTTGCCGAGCGGTTCCGTTCGGTTTGCGGCATGCCGCCGCTCAGCTATCTTACTTTATGGCGAATGCGGCTCGCCGAAGGTGCGCTGCGCGACGGCGCTCCCTCGTTGTCGGCACTGTCCGCCTCTTTGGGATATGCTTCCGAAAGCGCGTTCAGCACCGCTTTCAAGCGGATTGTGGGCATGGCACCGTCACACTACCGATACAAGACCGGCGCCGCGGAATTGGTCCTTTCAGCGGAATAGGAACGCCTGTTCAAGGCTCTCGGGGACCTTTTTCAAAACCTGATCAATCAATACCGACTTTTAGGTCACATTCAGCTTGCGGCCATGGTTTGCCAGCCGCGTCGGCAAGCCGGAAAGCAATGTGTCAACATAGCGAATTGCCTGGAAATTGCCATTCAGCGCGACACGCGGCAACGCGTGGAGATGATCGGCATGGCCGGGGTAAAGCACGCCATGGCGGGTGGTGACCGCGCTGTCGAAACCCGCCTGCCCCGCCATCTCGAATTCGCGGCGGCCAACAGCCGAGGGATAGCCGTAAGGGTAGGCCAGATGCTTCGGTCTGTGCCCGGTCTCCATTTCGAGAATGCGCGCGCTTTCCTCCATCTCGGCACAAGCGCGGTCTGCATCCAGCCGCGCAAGCGCGAAGTGGTGCACCGTATGCGCGCCGATGGTGCATAGCGGATCGCGCGACAGTTCGACGATCTCGCGCCAGTTCATGATCGACGCCGCGCGGTGTGCCTCCGTGTCGATGCCGGCCTGACCCGCCAGTTCGGCGACCATGCGCCTTTGTTCGTCCTCGCCGATGACGCCCGTCAGCAGCGCCATGATCTCGCCATAGGCGCGCCGCTTGCTGGCCGGAGACGAGACATCGAAATCGACCCTGCCCCTGGGCGAATTCAGGGCGAAACGGTCGCGCCGTGCGATAACGGCCTCCAGGTCCTCCCACCACAACGTCGCCCTGCCCTCGACCAGACCCGGCGCGACAAAGATGGTGAAGGGAACGGCGTGCTTGCGAAACACCGGCACGGCGTTTTGCAGATTGTCGCGGTAGCCGTCGTCGAGAGTCACCGCGACGAAGCGTTCGCGCGGGCGATGCGGACGATCGTCGCGCAACCGCGTCAACACCTCGTCCAAGGCGACGAATTCGTAGCCCTGCCGCTTCAGGTGCGGGAACAGGTGGTCGAGAAATTTCGGCGAAACCGTAAGATGGGCATTGGGCGCAAATTCGTCCCATCTCGTGTCGTCGACGCGATGCAGCATGAGGATCGCGCCCAACCCACCGGACCAGGGCCGCGAAACCATCTGCGCGCCGGAAAAATAGAGCGCGTTGAGAACCGTCCTGTAGACGCCTTGCGAGGCCAAACCGGCCACCCTTTCTGGTACCGTTGCCACTGGCCGTGACGAAGTGCAAACCGGACGGCTCAAAAAGGATTGGTCCCAACCATTCTGGATGACCACCGCCGCGGGTGCCCGTCCCGGCGAATGCTAATGCTCTAGCTCATCGTTTCTTTAGATTTCATTGCTATGCCGCGATCGTCATGATTTCGAACCGCGTTGCAGCAACCCATTTCGAACTGGCGCAAGAAGAGGGGCCTGCCGCCGCCAGCACGGCGGACGGGGTTGTGCGCGATCTGGTCAACCGGCTCGATATCACCGTGTGCGACCGTATCGAGACCGTTGAGGAGATGTGGCGCGATCTCGAGGCACAGGGCACGGTGAGCGTCTACCAGCGCTACGAATGGGTGGCGACGAGTCTTGGAACGCTCGAATGCAACGAGCAGCGCAACGCCTTCATTGTCACCGGCAGGCTCGATGACGAGCCGGCATTCCTGCTGCCGCTCTCGATCCGCGGCAGGTTCATGCATGAACTGACCTGGGTCGGCGGCAGCCATGTCAATTTCAACATGGGCCTGTTCTCGCGCCGATTCCTCGCCGCAGTCGCCCCCGGCGACATGCGCCGGATCATGGCACGCGTCTTCCGCCTCGTGCCCGGTATCGGATACGTGAAGCTATGCTGCCAACCACGCCAATGGAAGGAAATCGCCAACCCCATGGAGGATCTGGCGCATCAGCCCTCGATCAATCCGGCCTTCATCATCCATCTCGACGGCGGCTTCGAAGCGACGCTCAAGCGCGGCAATGCCAAGCGCAAGCGCAAGAAGTTCCGCCATCAGTGCCGCGTCGCCGATGAAGCCGGCGGCTACAATCTGCTGGTGCCCGACGACATTGAAGGCATCGACCGCGCACTCGATGCCTTCTTCGAGCAGAAATCGGCGCGCCTTGCCGAGCAGGGCATCGCCAATGTCTTCGGCTCGAAGCGCGCGCGCGACCTCATTCGCGGGCTGGCGCATCATTCCATCGGCATGAAGGAACCGCTGCTGCGTCTGCATGCGCTGGAGATTGGCGGCGAGATCCGCGCCGTATTCGGCGCCGGTATCCACGATGAACAGATGTCTGGCTATTTCAGCTCGATTTCGACAGACGAACTGACGGCGATGAGTCCGGGCGAGATGCTGCTTTACCTCGTCGTCGAAATGGCTGCCGGCGAAGGACTGAGGGCTATCGACCTCGGCGCGGGAGACGAGCGATACAAGCGGTCCTGGTGCGACGAACGGCTCGACATGTTCGACGTAATCCTGCCGACGAGCGCGGCCGGCCTGCCCTTCGCGCTCTTCAGGCGCTGGCTGCATACCACCAAGCGTGCCGTCCGCGAACATCCCCGACTGTGGGGCGTGGTCAACCGCGCGAGACGGTTGCGCGGCAAATTTACGTCCGTCTGAAGCTCACGACGAACATGTCCGGTATCCCGGCCATGACGCCATGTCATGCAGCCGCGCCGGCCGGCATGACCTCGCGGTCGGACGGGTCGAGACGGACCACAATGGTGTCGGCGAAGCCGGCTGCATGGAAATGATTGGCCGTTTCCGCCGCCTCATGCGACGTGACACCCTCACAGCTGATCACAACAACCGTCTCGCCGTCGGCGACCAGCTTCAGGCCTTCGGGTCCGGTATAGCCGCAATCGAACAGGACGAAGTCATAGGAGCCAGTCATCGTATTAGCGACCTCGACAAGCTGGTCCAGCGCAACGCCATCGCCGTCGACATCGCCAGAGGGCAGGACATGGACCTCGGACTGGCGGTCGCGGTGGACCGCCTCGCCGAACCCCGCCGCGCCGGAAGCCATTTCATTCAAACCGGCGAAATGCCCCTCGCCCAGCATCTGCCTGGTGGTGACCGCGCTGCCGGTCAGATCGACCACGACCACCGAACCGGCTTCCTCGGCCAGCTTGCGGGCAAGCATCCTGGCGACGACGGAACCCGGGTCACCGGCGGGAGAGACGACGGCGATGCGCGCGCTGCCAAGACTGCTGATCGCACTTGCCGCGTGGCGGAAAGCAAAGACTTCCGGAGCGTTGAAGTCGTGGTCGGATGCCGGGATGGTCAGTTCTCCGTCCGTACCGGCTCCACTGTTTTCAGAGACGTTTTCCTGTTCGCCGACGACATGTTCGGGTGTCGTCAGGTCCGGAGTCTCGATGTCGTCATTCGGCGAATCGGGAGTGATCTCGGTGTCGTAGGGCGGTGAAATGCCGGTGCCGTCGTCGAATTCGTCCAGTTCGTCGTTGTCGAAAGCTTCGATCCTGGGAATGGCAACGCGCTCGGGCACGTAATCGGAAGGCATGGTGCCGACTGGCTTGAAGGCGCGTCCCGTCATCAGTGCCCAGGCGAGGATGCCGACCGTTGCCAGTACCGACATGGTAACCATGCCGGCGATCGTGATCGGCACAACCTTGGGGAAATAGGGTTCGGCCGGACGGATGGCGCGCGAGATGATTCTCGCGTCGACCGGCAGATATTCGCGGTTCTGACGGCTTGCTGCCTCTCGGTATTGCGTCAGATAGCTTTCAAGCAGGTCGCGCTGGGCGGCGGCTTCGCGTTCCAGTGCGCGCAGTTCGACTTCGGCCTCGCCCACCCTGGCGGCCTCGGTCTTGAGGCGATTGATTTCCTTTAGCTGGACCTCCTCCTGGGCGCGTACGACGTCGACATTGCTTTCCAGACTGCGCAGGATATCGCGGGCGGCGTTGCGAATCTGCTTGTCGAAGTCGGCAAGCTGCGAGCGCAGCGCCTTGATGCGCGGATGGCTCGGCAGCAATGTCGTGGAAAGTTCCGAAATATCGGCCTGAAGCGCGACCTGGCGTTCGCGCAAGCGCTGGATGAGCGGTGAAGCGATGACTTCGGGAATCGCATCGAGCGAGGAACCATTTTTCAGCGCGGCGCGGATCGTCTGGGCCTTGGCATCAACGGCAGAGCGGTCGGCACGCAGGCGAGACAGTTCGGAGGACGCTTCCGAAAGCTGCTGGGTGGCGAGAAGCGAGTTGTTGTCGCCGACCAGGATGTCGGACTTGCTGCGGAATTCGGCGACCTTCGCCTCGGCATCGCGCACCTTGCCGCGCAGTTCCTCTATCTCCGGGCCGAGCCAGTCGGTCGCCTCGACATTGGATTCGAGCTTCGCCTGTTTGGTGATTTCCAGATATTCCCTGGCGACCGCATTGGGCACGGATTGGGCGAGTTCGGGATCGTACGACCAGAATTCGACCACGAGCACACGCGACTTTTCGACGGCATAAACGTTGAGGCGTCTGTTAAACTCCTTCAGAACCTCGGCTTCAGCGGCATCGATGCCAGGCGGGCTTTTCATACCGAGGGCCATGAGAAGCCTGTCGATGCGTGACGGTTCGGTGGAACCTGAAAACTCCTCGCGTTTGGCCAGACCCAGCGCGGTGACCACCTTGAGCGCGATGTCGTCGGACTTGAGAATCTGGACCTGGCTGCCGATCGCCTGTTCGTCGAACTGGCTTCCCGACGACGAATAGTCGTTTCCGTCGCGGCGCGTGAAGGGCGATTCGCGCCGCTCAATGAGAATGCGGGCACTCGAATCGTAGCGCGGGGCAACGAATGACAAGGCAACGACGAGCCCCACACCGGTCACCAGAACAAGGGCGAGAAGGAGCCATCGCCTTTTCCAGACCTCGGACAGCAATCCCACGACGTCGATATCGACATCGGCATTCAGATCACGGCTACCTGTCATTCAAACGCGCTCCACATCGTCGGCCCTGCCCGGCCTTGTCTCGCCGGCGGGCAAATCGTCACCGAAACATGAAGCGTTATGGTAACCACGAGGTTAAGAAACCTGCGGCTAATGTGTTTCTAGGCCCGCCGCGTTAGGCATTCGTTCACATCTGTAAACAAATAGATATGCACCTGAGCGGAACGCGCCCGGGCTTTACGCGCCATTAACCATAATTGGCATTAATGGACCGGTAACGTCCCGCGAACACCGGGAATCAAACCGGCTCGCGTCCGGGCCTGTTCGTTCCCGTCGGCAAGTTCAGGAATAGCCATGCTGCGTAATTGGACCCTAGCAATCGCGATTGCCGTGCTTTCGGCCCTGACGCTCTCGGCATGCTCGACCTATCAGCCGGTGGATGAATCCTTCCACAAGGTGTTGACCGAACCTTATCACCTGGATGCCGGCGACCAGTTACGAATCACGGTGTTCGGCCAGACGGACCTCACCAATACCTACAATGTCGACAAGGCCGGTCTTGTCGCCTTCCCGCTGATCGGTTCGGTTGCCGCACGCGGCCTCACACCACAGGGCCTGAGTGCATCGATCGCGCAAAAACTGCGAGTGGGCTACATTCGCGACCCCGATGTTTCGGTCGAGATCGAACGCTACAGGCCCTTCTTCATCATGGGCGAAGTCAGTTCTCCGGGACAATACACCTATGTTCCCGGCATGACCGTTCAGAACGCGATCGCCGTGGCCGGCGGATTCACCCCGCGCGGGCTGCAGGAAGACGCCGACATCACCCGCCAGATCAACGGACGCGTACTCAACGGCCGGGTCCCGCTCAGCGACCCCATCCTTCCGGGCGATACGATCTATGTACGTGAACGGTTCTTCTAGTTTCCAGCAGGCCGAGCCTGCCCGTCTGGAAGCCGTGCAAAATGGCGGGAAACTCCGCATCGTCCACTGCTTCCGATCCCCCGTGGGCGGCATCTTCCGCCATGTGCGCGATCTGGTCGGTGCGCAGCGCAAGGCCGGCCATTCGGTGGCGATCCTGTGCGATTCGACAACGGGCGGTTCGTACGAGGAGGAATTGTTCGAAGCGATCCGGCCCGAACTCGATCTCGGCCTGATCCGCATCCCGATGCGCCGTGCCATCACGCCGGGCGATTTTGTCACGCTCTATCGAACCTTCAGGGAACTCAGGCGCCTGAAGCCGGATGTCGTGCATGGCCATGGCGCCAAGGGCGGCGCCTATGCACGCATCATCGGCACGGCGCTGCGCGCATCCGGTTCGCATCTGGTGCGCCTCTACACGCCGCATGGCGGTTCCATCCATTTCGATGCAGATTCGCTCAGCGGGCGGCTCTATTTCATGCTCGAAAGGATGATGGAAAGGCTTACCGACCGATTGATCTTCGTCAGCCAGTACGAGGCTGACGGCTACCGCGCCAAGGTCGGGCTCCCACGTTGCCCGCAAACGCTCGCCTATAACGGGCTGACACCGGACGAATATGTGCCGGTAGCGGAAGCGCCGGATGCAGCCGATTTCCTCTATATGGGCATGATGCGCGACCTCAAGGGGCCCGACCTGTTCCTCGAGGCGCTGGCGAAACTGGGCGAAGAAGGGCGCGATGTGACGGCACAGTTCGTCGGCGATGGTCCCGACAAGGACGACTATCTGAAGATGATCGAGGAACTCGGACTCGCCGGCCAGGTGAGCGTGCACGAAGCCATGTCGGCACGAAAGGCTTTCGCGCTCGCCAGGATCATCGTGGTGCCGTCGCGCGCCGAATCCATGCCCTACACGGTGCTGGAAGCGATCGCAGCGCAACGTCCGATCGTGGTGACGCGCGTCGGCGGCGTGCCGGAAATCTTCGCAGGCGATACCGACAATCTGGTCGAGCCGGACAACGTGCAGGCCCTTGCCGACGCCATGGCGGCGATACTTGACGACAAGGATCGCGAGAACGTCGCGAAGAGACGGCGCGAAGCGCTCCAAAAGCGCTTTTCGGTCAATCGCATGGCCGAGGAAATCGAGGCCGCCTACCGGGCCACGCTGCGCCAATAGTTCAAATACGGCAAATCTCGTTCACGCTTCATTCATCGTGAATCCATCGAGTTTGACTTATCGGCCTGCGCAACCGGCCGGTGCGCCTTAAATTCCAAGCTTTGTTAGAGAATTTGGTCTAGCCCTTGCGGCGCAGCAACGTGCCGAGTGGGACGATGAGCACAAAACAGGCAAAACGGGGCAACCAGTCGGATCAGACCTTTTCGATCCGGGCGATGCACCAGGCCAGTGTTGACGAGACCGTCAGCCGTGCGCGGGCCGTCGAACTCAACGAGATGGCCAAGCAGGTGGCGGAGCTTTTTTCCTCCGATTCCGTCTCTTCCTTCCTGATCGCCAGCCTGGTGCGGATCGGCGAATTTCTCGGCCTTGCGGCCATCGCGTTCGCGGTGCGCCAATTCTACCTTATCGACAAGGGCGCGCCGTTCATCATCTATGCTGCTGCCGTCACGCTCGGTACGGCACTGACGGTCACCTTCATCCAGGCGATCGACGGCTACGAGGTTTCGGCGCTACGCCGCTTCCTGCCGCAATTCGCCAAGGCGGCGGCCGGTTTCACGGTGGCGATGATCATGCTCGTCGTCATCGCCTTCTTCATTAAGATCTCGACGCAATATTCCCGCCTGTGGTTCGGAAGCTGGTACCTGCTCGGCCTCGGCTTTTTATTCCTGTATCGCGGCGCGGTCTCGGTCTATGTGCACCGGGCGGTGACGAGCGGCAGGCTGGAGCGACGCGCCGTCATCGTCGGCGGTGGCGAGCCCGCGGCCGAACTGATCCGCTCGCTGGAAGCCCAGCGAGACAGCGACATTCGCATTTGCGGTATTTTCGACGACCGCGGAGGGCAGCGTTCGCCGGCTGTCGTCGCGGGCTATCCCAAGCTCGGCACGGTGCCGGAACTCGTCGAATTCGCGCGCAAGGCGCGCATCGACATGCTGATCGTGTCGCTGCCGCTGTCGGCCGAACAGCGCGTGCTGCAATTGCTGAAACGGCTGTGGGTGCTGCCGGTCGATATCCGCCTTTCGGCGCATACCAACAAGCTGCGCTTCCGACCGCGTTCATACACCTATGAAGGCTCCGTCCCGTTCCTCGATCTGTTCGAGAAGCCGATCGCAAACTGGGATGCGATCATGAAACGGGCCTTCGACATCGTGTTCTCCGCCGTCGCCATCGTGGCGCTGTCGCCGCTGATGGCCGCGACCGCCCTTGCCATCCGGCTGGAAAGCAAGGGCCCGGCCATCTTCCGCCAGAAGCGGTTCGGCTTCAACAACGAGGTGATCGAGGTCCTCAAATTCCGCTCCATGTATCACGAGATGTCGGATCCGGACGCCAAGCAGGTCGTCACCAAAGGCGATCCGCGGGTGACCCGCGTCGGGCGCTTCATCCGCAAGACATCGATCGACGAATTGCCGCAATTGTTCAACGTGCTGAAGGGGGAGTTGTCGCTGGTCGGGCCGCGTCCGCACGCCGTCAACGCCCATACGGACAACAAATTGTGGGATGAGGTGGTCGACGGCTATTTCGCCCGCCACAAGGTGCGGCCGGGCGTGACCGGCTGGGCGCAGATCAATGGCTGGCGCGGCGAGATCGACAGCGACGAGAAGATTCGCGAACGGGTCAATTGCGATCTCTACTACATCGAGAACTGGTCGCTGCTGTTCGACCTCTACATCCTGATGCTGACCCCGTTCCGGCTGCTGAACACGGAAAACGCCTATTGAACGCGCACGCCGCCACCGCCGATAGCGGCCGGCTTGGCGTCCGGCCGAATGGCCTGCCGGCCAAATGGCTTGCCGACAGGGCGATCTGGCTTGCCGTCTTCCTCGGCGGTTTCGTGATCTTTGAGCCGGCGCCCTACGAACTGTTTCTCGCCATGCTGCTCGCCATATGGGCGCTGTCGGGCATGCGCATTCCGCGCCCGGTCATACCGCTGCTCATCATGTTCTGCCTGTTCGAAACCGGCGGCGTGATCTCGTCGTTCCAGATCGGCGACTGGGGGCGCGGCATCCGCTATGTCGCGGTCTCGTCCTTCCTGGCGCTGAGTTCGGTCTTTTTCGCCATCGTCATCCTGGAGGACATGGGGCGGCTGCGGCTGATCTTCCGCGCCTATGTCGTCTCGGCAGTGATCACCACCATGCTCGGCATCATCGGCTATTTCCACGCCTTGCCGGGCTTCGACATCTTCACCCGCTACGACCGCGCCATGGGCGCCTTCCAGGACCCGAATGTCTTCGGTCCTTTCCTTGTGCCGCCAAGTCTCTACCTCATCTATGGCATCCTGAACCGCTCGCCCTCCATGGCGCCGATACGCATAGGCGCGCTGATCGTGCTGCTGCTCGGCCTGTTCCTCGCCTTTTCGCGGGCGGCGTGGGGCCTGTTCTTCGTCGGTGCGGCGGTGTTCTACCTGCTGCTCATCATCGACGCGCCAACGGCGCGAGAGCGGCTGAAATACATCGCGCTCGCCGTGCTGGGTGTGGCTGTACTGACGATCATGCTGATGGTCGCGCTGCATTTCGATGCTGTCTACAGCCTGTTCGAACAGCGCTTCAAGGCGGTGCAGGACTACGATTCGGGCCGGATCGGGCGCTTCGCGCGCCATCTGCTCGGCTATGAATTGTCGCTCACCAAGCCACTTGGCATCGGGCCGCTGGAGTTCGGCTACATTTTCGGCGAGGACACGCACAACAATTTCGTCAAGGCATTGATGGACTATGGCTGGCTCGGCTTCTTTTCCTGGGTGACAATGAATGTCTGGACGCTTGTCGCCGGCTTCAAGCTGCTGTTCCGCCGCCGGCCCTGGCAGATCTATCTGTCGATCGCCTATATCGTGTTTTTCGGCCATGTGCTGATCGGCAACGTCATCGACACCGATCACTGGCGTCATTTCTACCTGATGATCGGCATCATCTGGGGCTGCATCGCGCTGGAGGAGCGCTGGCAAAGGGAGCATCGGCCTCAGATGAGGCGACCACAACTCATGCCAGTATCGGCTGCGAAACCGATTCATAAAAGACCGGCAAGCGCCTGAATTGTCTCAACATTTGGCGGTGAAGACGGATGGTCGGAGCGAGAGGATTCGAACCTCCGACCCCCTGCACCCCATGCAGGTGCGCTACCAGGCTGCGCTACGCTCCGTGACCGGCGCGGACTATAGGCATGCGGTCTGGCCGATTCAACCTGAAAGATCGCATCAAGAATAGCCAGACCAGATCGTATTGCGGTACGAGCCGCGCCGCTTCAGTTGCCGCGCACCTGATCGAGCAGGCGCTTGCATTCGAGCAGCTCGTACAAGGTCGCCTGCAGATCGCGGCGGTCTTCCTGGGTGAGCGCCGGATTGTGGCCTTCCTCGAACGAGGCGGCGTCGCGGGAGACGAAACGGCCGAAGATACCCTTGGGTTTGTCCTTGGGCGAGGTCAGATCGCCGACCGGGACCGCCTTGCGACCCGTTCCGGCGGCCGCTTCTTCCGGCGCCTCGTCCTGCTTCGCCTCCTGGTGCGCAGATTCTTCATGATGATCTTCGCTCGTGGCGCGGGTGAGGCCAACCGCCGTGGTCGGCGCCAGGCCAGCGCCTTCAACAGCGGCCTCGACCTCGCCGGAACCTACCGCGATGACGAACTTGTTGCCCTGTTCCTTCAAAATGCGCTGCAGACCGCGAATGGTGTAGCCTTCCTCATACAGAAGGCGGCGGATGCCTTTGAGAAGATCGACATCCTCGGGGCGGTAGTAGCGCCGTCCGCCGCCCCGCTTGAGCGGCTTGATCTGGCTGAAACGGGTCTCCCAGAAACGCAGAACATGTTGGGGAAGATCGAGTTCCTCGGCAACCTCGGAGATGGTGCGAAACGCATCTGGGCTCTTGGTCAAAACATCCTCCGTTCTTCCAGCTTTGCGCGGTTGTCATCGAATCCCCGTCACAGCCCAAAACGGAGCCGGCAATGATGCCTAGCACTGGGATAACATGATTCCGCATGGCTTGGACAAGCGCGATGCCGGAATGCATCATCGCTGCGCACCGATAGTCGCACGAAACTACATCTGAAAGTGGGAACCTATTCTCCGGCGCCCTTCTGGTGGCCCTTCAGTACCGCGTCCTTGAGGACATTGGAGGGTTTGAAGACCATGACCCTCCTTGGTAAAATGGGCACTTCCTCACCCGTCTTGGGATTACGGCCGATACGTTCATTCTTCTTGCGAACGATGAATGAACCGAAAGAGGAAAGCTTGACGGAACTACCGGCCACCACCTCATCACAGATTGTATCGAGAACCATTTCGACAAGGTCGGCCGATTCAGTGCGTGACAGACCCACCTTCTGGTAAACCGCCTCGCACAGATCGACGCGGGTAACTGTCTTTCCCCCCATGATAAACCTCTCAAAGCCCAAAACGGGCGAAGCCACACCAAAATTCACGTGGCGCTCTGCTGGCGCCAACCCCTCTGGACAAGGTACCCGGTTCTGATGCCGGAGCTTCCCCTCCTTGCAGTCATGCGGCAATCGCCAGCCAAGGGCGACGGATCAAAAAACGACCCAATTTGATCCAGTTTCACCAACCCGCCATTGTTCTTCTCCGGAACATTGCCGGGCCGGCCCGCAATTAAATACAGTAAAAGGTTTCCCGCATTCCATCAAGTTTTTCAAGGCAGTGGAGCTATCGTTCGTTATCACCTACCAACGCAGCAGCACCGAGCCCCAGGTGAAGCCACCACCCATCGCCTCCAGCAGCACCAGATCGCCGCGCTTGATGCGGCCGTCGCGCACCGCCTCGCACAGCGCCAGTGGAATCGAGGCCGCGGAGGTGTTGCCGTGCCGGTCGACGGTGACAACCACCTTTTCGGGCGCGATTCCGAGTTTTCTTGCCGAAGAATCGATGATCCGCTTGTTGGCCTGGTGCGGCACGAACCAGTCGATGTCATCCGAAGAAAGGCCGGTGGCAGCAAAGGCTGCCTCGATGACATCGGCAATCATGCCGGTGGCGTGGCGGAAAACCTCCCTGCCCTCCATGCGCAAATGACCGACCGTGCCGGTGGTCGACGGGCCGCCATCGACATAAAGCTTGGACTTGTGCGAACCGTCGGAGCGCAGATGCGCGGTCAAAATGCCGCGATCGGCGATGGTTCCGGCTTCCTCGGCCGCTTCGACGACAACGGCGCCGGCGCCGTCACCGAACAGGACGCAAGTGGTGCGGTCCGTCCAGTCGAGGATGCGCGAGAAGGTTTCCGAACCGATGACGAGGATACGTCTGGCAAAGCCGGTGCGGATGTACTGGTCGGCCGTTGTCAGCGCGAAGACGAAGCCGGAGCATACCGCCTGCGAATCGAAGGCCGCACCGTGATGCATGCCGAGCCGGCTCTGGATCTCCACCGCGGTAGCAGGAAAGGTGTTGTTGGGCGTCGAGGTCGCCAGGATGATGAGATCGATATCATCGACCGCCACACCGGCGTCGGCGAGCGCTGCACGGGCAGCGTTTTCGCCGAGATCCGCTGTCGTTTCGCCTTCAGCGGCGATATGGCGTTGGCGAATGCCGGTCCGCTGGACAATCCATTCGTCACTGGTTTCGACAATACCCTCGAAATCCTGGTTCTTCATGACGCGGGCCGGCAGATAGCTCCCGCAACCGGTAATCACTGATCGAATCACACCGTTCTCTTTGTCTTTCTTGACGCATCCGCCACCGGAATTGCCGGTGGTCATGCGTATCCGGCCCCGTCAGTCTTTGGCAGCATCCTTCGAGCGGATATCGCCGAAATAGCGCAAATCGTTCTCGATCTTGTCGATGATGTCGTTGGCGGCCATGTCATGGCCGATTTCGATTGCCGCGGCAAATCCTTCGGCGTCGGTGCCGCCATGGCTTTTGATGACGATACCGTTGAGACCGAGGAAAACGGCGCCGTTCACCTTTCTGGGATCCATCTTCTCGCGCAGATGGTCGAAGGCGGATTTGGCAAAAAAATAGCCGATACGCGCCAGCAAGGTTCGGTTCATCGCCGCGCGCAGATATTCGCCGATCTGGCGCGCCGTACCTTCGGCCGTCTTGAGCGCAATATTGCCGGAAAATCCTTCCGTAACCACGACATCGACGGTGCCACGGCCGAGATCGTCACCCTCGACAAAGCCGTGATAATCCAGATTGGGCATTTTGGACTCGCGCAGGATCTGGCCCGCTTCGCGAACCTCCTCCATGCCCTTCACCTCCTCGACGCCGATATTGAGCAGACCGACCGTCGGCCGGTCGAGATCGTAGAGCGCGCGCGCCATGGCCGAACCCATCAGCGCGAAATCGATAAGCTGGCCGGCATCCGCACCGATATTGGCGCCGACATCGAGAACGATGCTCTCGCCCTTCAATGTCGGCCACAGCGCGGCCATGGCGGGACGTTCGATACCGGCCATGGTGCGCAGGCAGAACTTCGACATCGCCATCAGCGCGCCGGTATTGCCTGCGGACACGCAGAAATCGGCCTCGCCATTCTTGACCGCCTCGATGGCACGCCACATGCCGGACTTCCACCGGCCGCGCCGCAGCGCCTGGCTCGGTTTGTCCTCCATGGAAATGGTGATCTCGCAGTCGATCAGGCGCGATGCGCTCTTCAACGCGACGTGGCGCTCCAGGATCGAAGAGACGGCGGCTTCCTCACCATAAAGGACGAAACGCAGGCCAGGCTTGCGCTCCAGCGCCGCGGCAGCGCCGGCTAGCACGATCTCGGGGCCGTGATCCCCACCCATGGCGTCAAGCGAGACAGTGAGGGATTGAGCCATGAATGGGTTTCTTCGTCATTGATTCAAGGGTCGGCGACCGGAGGACCGGTTGGCGTATTCACCGAAAAACGTCAAGGGAAGTAACCTTTCCAGCGCCAGCCTACAATAGCGTTCGGCCGGTTCTACCCGGCAAAAACCCGCCAAAAGGGCGCTTGGAAGGCGGTTTCAGGAGCGTTCGGCATCGGACTTGAGCGCCTTCAAGGCGGCAAACGGCGAGTCCTCCCCCTCAGCCTCACCTTCCTCACCCTTCGCGTCTTCCAACACCCCACCCTCCAGCTCCGCATCAGGCGCACGTGGAAACGGATCGATGGCGAGCAGCAGGCATTCGACCACCACCGGCCAGATGTCGATGGTGTCGCCCGTAAAGCTCTCAGGCAGGTCGGGTCCTTCCGGATCGAGGATGAGTTCGCCGGAGGATTCGTCACCACGCCGGGAAAGGCCGGAGCCATGCGGCAAAAAGGTCATTGAAACCGGTTCACGCAATTGCGTCGTCAGCGGTTCGAGCGTCACCACGCATTGCTGGCACGCAATCGCTCGTATCTCGCCGCGCAATTGGACACCATCGCGGCGCCAGCGCGTTACCAGCAGATCGGCTTCGAGCTTGTCGAAGCCTTCGATACCGCAGGCATTCGCAAGGCGCGCGCATTCATCTTCGTCGGCGTGCAGTTCGACAGGAAGACCGGCGCGCGGCAGAACCGCGACATGGACATTGAAGGAAGGGATATCGGGTTGCGGTGGTGTGGCGGACATCTCAGACTCGGCGGCGTTACAAAATCCGGTCGGGATCGGGCCAATTCATCTGCCCGGCAATGAGGTCGTCGAAGGCAATGGCTGCAAGCGCGCGATCGGCTTTCAGCATGTAGTCACTCAGCAGATCGGCGTCGGGCGAAGCCGGATCGCCGAAAAAACGTTTGCCGACAGCAGCGGCAAGTGTCGCCGCATCACCGTTGTCCAGCGGTCCGGCAAAGGCATCGATCTGAGCGTAAAAGCCGCGAATCAGTCTTTTCTTGCGTTTCGGCACCGTGTTGTCGCCTATTCCCAGTTCACGCAGCGCCCGGTCGATATCGTCAACGAAGCAATCGAACACTTCCTGGCTGAAACTGCGGGCAATTGGTCCGGTCTCGCCGGTCAGACGGTGCGAAAACAGGAAGACGTGCAAGCAAAGCATGTCGAACCGTCCGGTCACCGTGTCGGCAATACCGTAGCGCATGTAAAAGGCGGCAAGGCGCGACTGTGCCACAAGTCCGCCATAAATTTGCTGCGGAACGTCATCGCCGGGCCGGTTGCGGCGACGGGCCAGGGAAAAACCGGAAAAATATTCGCGAAGCGTCGACATTCGGACCATTTTTGGTGCATTTCATTGGCAGCGGTACGGATCGCCTCGCGGCCAAGCCGCCGGGGAACAAGAGACAGAGCCGATACAGGCCAATCGCGTACAAGAGGGGCGGAAAACATCCCAGTCATGAAACATTCCCGTTCAACCGGCAACCGTGAACTGCACAAGAGCGTTCGGATCGTCTGTACGGTCCTGGCATTGTCGGCAGCAGGCACCGGGCTTTGGGCCTGCAACACCAGCCAGGTATTCACCCATGGCGCGGTCATCACGCAGGAACAGATCGATCTCATCCCGATCGGATCGAGCAAGGATCAGGTCCTGCTGGCGCTCGGAAGCCCCTCAACCACCGGTCAGTTCGACAACGAGGTGTTCTACTATATCTCGCAGCGCACGAAGAAAACATACGCCTTCCAGAAGGCGAAGCTGGTCGACCAACGCGTCCTTGCCGTCTATTTCGACGACACCGACACCGTGTCGCAGGTTGCCAATTACGGTCTGAAGGACGGCAAGGTGTTCGACTTTATCGCCCGCACGACGCCGACCGGCGGCCGGGACCTGACCTTCCTCGGACAGATATTGCAGGGACCGGGAGACAAGAGTATCCGGCCGAACGCCACACCGTCCTCGATACCGGGCTCAAAGCTCTAAAAACCTCCAAGACAATCGGTCTTGGTGCAGACATGAAAAGCCCCGCGGCGATGCCGCGGGGCTTTGAGTTTCGTATGTCACGCCGGAATTGACTGCGGCGTGACTACCGGTGCCCGAATCAGGCGCCGTGAGCCAGCACCGCAATCAGCAGCAATGCCACGATGTTGGTGATCTTGATCATCGGGTTGACGGCCGGACCGGCTGTATCCTTGTAGGGATCGCCGACGGTGTCACCGGTGACCGACGCCTTGTGGGCCTCGGAACCCTTCTCGTGCTTGACGCCGTCCTTGTCGACAAAGCCGTCCTCGAAGGACTTCTTGGCGTTATCCCAGGCACCACCACCCGCCGTCATCGAAATTGCGACGAACAGGCCGGTGACGATCACGCCGAGCAGCATGGCGCCAACGGCGGCCAGCGCATTGTTCTTGCCGGCGATGGCGTTGATGACGAAGAAGACAACGATCGGCGAAAGCACCGGCAGCAGCGAGGGGATGATCATTTCCCGGATCGCGGCACGTGTCAGCATGTCTACGGCACGGCCGTAATCAGGCTTTTCCTTACCTTCCATGATACCCGGCTTTTCGCGGAACTGCCTGCGCACTTCCTCGACGATCGAGGACGCGGCGCGGCCGACAGCCGTCATCGACATACCGCCGAAAAGATAGGGCAGCAGGCCGCCAAAGAGCAGGCCGACGACGACATAGGGGTTGGACAGCGAAAAGTCGACCGACACGCCTTCAAAGAAGCTGCCGGGTTCGGCCGTCGAGGCGAAGAACTTCAGGTCTTCGGTATAAGCAGCGAAAAGCACCAGCGCGCCGAGCCCCGCCGAACCGATGGCGTAGCCCTTGGTGACGGCCTTGGTGGTGTTGCCGACCGCGTCGAGCGCGTCGGTCGTGGACCGCACCTCGGCGGGCAGGTCGGCCATCTCGGCAATGCCGCCGGCATTGTCGGTGACCGGGCCGAAGGCGTCCAGCGCGACGACCATGCCGGCCAGCGCCAGCATGGTGGTGACCGCAATCGCAATGCCGAACAGGCCGGCAAGGAGGTTGGCGGCGATAATGCCGGCGATAATGACAAGAGCCGGTAGCGCGGTTGCTTCCAGCGATACTGCAAGACCCTGGATCACGTTGGTGCCGTGGCCGGTAACCGAGGCCTGGGCGATGGAGACCACCGGGCGCTTGCCGGTGCCGGTGTAGTATTCGGTGATCCAGATGATCAGGCCCGTAACCACCAGGCCGACAAGACCGCAGGCGAACAGGTCCATACCGGAAAACGTGGTGCCGCTGGAGGTGGTGAAGTTGGTATCCGCGCCGAGCCAGCCCCAGATGATGATGGCGAGCGCAACGGCAGAGAGGACCGCGGTAGCGATGAAGCCCTTATAGAGAGCGCCCATGATGGAGTTGTTGGCGCCGAGCTTGACGAAGAACGTGCCGATGATCGATGTCACCACGCAGGAGGCGCCGATCAGCAGCGGCAGTTGCATCAGCGTGTGTGCGATGGCACCGTCGAAGAAGATCGAGGCCAGCACCATGGTGGCGACAACCGTCACCGCATAGGTCTCGAACAAATCGGCGGCCATGCCGGCGCAATCGCCGACATTGTCGCCGACATTGTCGGCGATGGTCGCCGGATTGCGCGGATCGTCCTCGGGAATGCCGGCTTCGACCTTGCCGACGAGGTCGCCTCCGACATCGGCACCCTTGGTGAAGATGCCGCCGCCGAGACGGGCGAAGATCGAGATCAGCGAGGCGCCGAAACCCAGTGCCACCAGGGAATCGACGACCGTGCGGCTTTCGGGATCGAGCCCCAACGGACCGGTCAGGATGGTGTAATAGACGGAAACGCCCAGAAGGGCGAGACCGGCAACGAGCAGGCCCGTGATGGCGCCTGATTTGAACGCTATCTCAAGACCGGCGCCCAGGCTCTTGGAAGCGGCCTGCGCGGTGCGGACATTGGCGCGCACCGACACATGCATGCCGATGAAGCCCGCCATGCCCGAAAGGATGGCGCCAATGGCAAAGCCGATCGCGGCGTGGAAAGACAGTAGCACCAAAGCCAGCAGGAAGACGACGGCGCCGACGATGGCGACGGTCGTGTACTGGCGGGTGAGATAGGCGACTGCGCCTTCGCGGATGGCACCGGCGATCTCCTGCATCCGCGCATTGCCGGCGTCGGCGGCCATGACGGAGCGGATCGCCCAGACGGCATAGGCCACGGCCAGAAGTCCGCAGACGATTGCCACAGTTAGAGCGTTCATATTCCAGATTCCCTTTTCGTGAAATTTCCCTGTCCGGCCATGGCAGATACCCTCTTCCCGCCGGCACGGACCCGATTCCAAAGCGCCACTCAAAGCCCTCTGGCGGCCCCGCCGGAAAACCGGCCGGGGCGAAATCGGGCGAAACCGTGGCGCACACTATTCAGAACGCGGCGAAGGTCAAGAAAATGTTGGGAATTGGCCCGCCGATCCCCAATCTCAATCGATTCAGGTCGCCAGGAAGGCAAGAAAACGGAAATTTCTTCTAGGCGACGAGGCCCTGTCGGGGCGGCTTGCGGGTCACGAGCCAGCCGAGCGAGATGAGGCAGATGACGACAATGGGGAAGACCAGCAGGTTGAGGACGTTCCAGCCATAGGCATTGAGCAATTGTCCGGACATGAAGGAGGCGAAGGCGACCGTGCCGAACAGGATAAAATCGTTGGCGCCCTGGGCCTTGGCCTTTTCCTCGGGACGGTAGGTTTCGGTCACCATGGCGGTAGCGCCGATGAATCCGAAATTCCAGCCGATGCCGAGCAGGATGAGCGAGCCCCAGAAATTGGCGAGTTCGATACCCATCAGCGCGACAACACCGCAAGCGGCGAGGATGACGAGGCCAATGGCGACGATCAACTCCTTGCCGAGCCGGGCAATTAGACTGCCGGTGAAGAAGGACGGCGCGAACATCGCCATGACGTGCCACTGGATGCCGAGCGTCGATTCATCGACCGAATAACCGCAACCGATCATGGCGAGCGGGGCGGCGGTCATTAAAAAACTCATCAAGGCGAAGGAGGACGTGCCGCACAGGACAGCAACCATGAAACGGGGCTGGGTGATGATGGCGAAAAGCGGGCGTCCGGTATCGGCAGGGGCGGCATCGGCCGCCTCGCTGGCCACCGCAGCCCTGGAAGCCGGCTTGGAGGACTCCAGAAAGGTCATGACGACCAGACTGATCGCAAACAGCAGCGTGCCGCTCATATAGGCCCCGGCGAAAGGTACCGGCGCCAGCAGGTCACGCGTTAACAGGACAAGCTGCGGCCCGATGATGGCTGCGGCAACACCGCCGACCAGCACCCAGGAAATCGCCTTGGCCTTGTAATCCGGCGTGCCGCGGTCGGTGGCGGCAAAGCGGTATTGCTGGGTGAAACTGCCGGCCATGCCGTTGACTGCAAGCGCGACGGCAAAGAGCCAGAAATTGCCGTGGACGATAGCATATGCCGCCAAAATCATTCCGCAGATGCCGATCAGCGCACCTGACATGAAGCCGCGCTTGCGTCCGATGGAGCGCATGATCATCGCCGCCGGCAGGGAAGCCAGCGCCACGCCGACATTGTAGCCGGTGACCGGGGCGGTCGCGAGCGACTTGTCGGCGGCGAGCATATAGGAACCGGCCAGCGCGCCGAGCGATATCGATACCGGCGCGGCTGCGCCGTTGAACGCCTGACAGGCGGCGTAAAGCAATGCGTTCTTGCGCGCGACGGCGTTTTCTTCGGCAGCACTTAGCGCCGCGTCATGCTCAACCGCGATGTTCATTCGTTTCAATACCTGCCTGATATCATTCTAGAAATGGTGCCATGATGTACTGGCAAATCCGAGGGGTACCCGATTGTCGCCCAGAATGACGACCTTGCCGTCACCCTGCCGAACCGTGCCAAGCGAAGTGACCGCGAATTCAGTCTTTTGCGCTTTTTCGAGGAAAGAGGCAACGTGGCTTTCCGGCACAGTGAACAATAGCTGGTAGTCGTCTCCGCCGGTGAGTGCGGTTTCAAGCGCTTTTTCAGCGGGAATGTCGGCACCTGAGAGGATCTCACGCACTTCGGGCGAGAGGGGGATATCGCCGGCGGCGATTTCTGCGTCGAAGCCGGAAGCGGCGGCGAGCTTCTCCAGATCACCGATAAAGCCATCGGAGATGTCCATGGAAGACGAAGCGAATTCGGCGATGAGCGGCGCAAAGGCGACGGGCGGTTCGGGGACGAAATAGCGCCTTTCCATGGCCGCTCCCGTCTCCGGCGACAGCGACGGCAGTTTGCCAGCATGGGCAAGCAGGCCGAGGGCGCCTTCCCCGATCGTTCCGGTGACGAACAGACGGTCGCCCGTTTGCGCAGTCAGGCGGGAACGATAGTGGTCAGGATCGATCTCGCCCCAGGCTGTGATGGAGACAACCGGGCCGCCGCCTGTGCGAAAGGTATCGCCGCCGTTCAATTTCAGTCCGTATTGGCGGCAATCCTCTGCAAGGCCGCGGGCGAAGGCTTCGAGCCAGTCCTCGCGCCATTCTTCGCCGAGCCCGAGCGCCAGCGAAAAGCCGGTCGGCACGGCACCTTTGGCGGCGAGGTCGGAAAGGTTCACCCGCAATGCCTTCTTCGCGATGGTGTCGGGCGGATTGCCAGGCAGGAAGTGGATCGGTTCGGCGATAGCGTCCTGGGTGACGACCAGCGCCTTGCCGGGCGTGACCTTCAACAGCGCGGCATCATCCTTGAGACCGAACGCTCCCTCGCCGGACAGCGGCGCAAAGAAGCGTTCGATCAGTTCGAATTCGCCGAGTCTCTTCTTGTCGCTCACGGGTTTCTCTCAACTTCCGCCGGGACATCCTTCCCAGCAAGATTTCCATGTCCCACTCGGGGCGATGCCCTCCTCGCCTCTTGTCACGGGCTGACGCCTTTGCTCGACGCGAAGTCTTGCCCTGCCACGCAGGGATGGTGCCGCAAGCGCCGTCTTTGTTGTTCCCGGCGGGCTACCCCCTCCTCGCCTCTTGTCGGTCAGCCTTCGTCTGGCGCAGGGCCATCGCTATCCTGCGCAGTGGACGGGGGCTCCTCGGCCGGGCTCATGCCTCGTGTGCCGTTCACCTCTTGCGGGCGTAGCGTACGGGCGACCCGGTCGAGCACGCCGTTGACCATGCCCGGCTCGTCCTCGTCGAAAAAGGCTTTCGCCACGTCGACATATTCGCTGATGATGACCCTGGCCGGCACGTCGGGGCGATTGGCCAGTTCGAACACGGCTGCCCGCAATATAGAGCGCAGCAGGATCTCGATGCGCGCCAGCGGCCAGTCCGGCGTCAGCGCTGTATGGATCACCGGATCAATCTGGCGCTGCCGTCCGACCACGCCGGCGACAACGGAACGGAACCAGCCGGCATCGGCATCGAGATATTGTTCGCCATCCACCTCGCGGCCTAGGCGATGGTTCTCGTATTCGGTCACGATCTCCGTCAGGCTCGAACCGGACACTTCCATCTGGTAGAGCGCCTGGACCGCGGCCAGGCGCGCCGCGCCACGCTTGTTGGCCGGTCTCGTCTGCCTGTCGTCCATCGCAGTGCCGGACATCTGCGGCCTTCCCAACTTCAGGCGCCGAAGCGATCGCGCAGGGTGATCATGGCGAGCGCGGCCTCGGCTGCGCCTCCGCCCTTGTTTTTCTCGGAAACGCGGGCGCGCGCCCAAGCCTGTTCGCCGTTGTCGCAGGTGAGAATGCCGTTGCCGACGGCAACGGCCTCCTGCACGGCCAGATCCATCAGGCCGCGTGCGGATTCACCGGCGACAATGTCGTAATGGCTGGTCTCGCCTCGAATGACGCAGCCAAGTGCAATAAACCCGTCGTAGTCGGTGCCGCCTTCTTCCGCGCCAGCCAGCGCCATCGAGATCGCGCCAGGAATCTCGAGCGCGCCGGGCACGGAGACCCGGTCATAGGTCGCTCCCGCATTTTCCAGCGCGTTGACAGCTCCCGAAAGCAGTTCGTCGGCGAGGTCGTCATAGAAACGCGCTTCGACGATCAGCAGATGCGGGGCTTTGGACATGGACGGGTTCCGTTGTTTGAGATGCGGGGACAAACCACGCCCTATCGAACAAGGCAAGCGAATTTGCGGCGGTCAGCCTCCTGCCGCCGTCTCGGCAAGCCGTGCGGCATAGCGCGCCATCTGGTCGATTTCGATGTTGACGGCATCGCCCACTGTCCGTTCGCCCCAGGTGGTGACCTCGAGCGTGTGACGGATCAGCAGCACATCGAAGCGGTCGCCATCGACTGCATTGACGGTGAGCGAGGTGCCGTCGAGTGCGACAGAGCCCTTCGGCGCGATGAATTTGGCGAGTTCGGCCGGCGTTTCGAGGACAAAGCGAACCGCCCCGCCCTCCTCGCGAACATCGATGATGGCCGCCTTGCCATCGACGTGGCCGGACACGAGGTGACCGCCCAGTTCGTCGCCCATTCTGAGCGAGCGCTCCAGATTGACGTGGCCGCCGACATGAAGGTCGGAAAGCGTGGTCAGCCGCAGCGCCTCCTCCCAGGCCTCGGTCTCGAACCAGTTGCCGCCTTTCTCCACCACCGTCAGGCAGACGCCGGCATGGGCGACCGAGGCGCCGATGTCGAGATCGGCGAGATTCCAGTGCGCAGCGATACGGAAGCGCTTGCCATGGTCGAGCTGCTCGACCTTTTCGATCGTGCCGATATCGGTGACGATGCCTGTGAACATCAGTTCCTCGCAAATTCGCGCAATTGGTCGTCGCCGAAACGCCACTCGCCCGTCAAGGCAAAACCGGCCGGCGTTTCACCGGGCGTCAGCGGCGAGGCGATCCCCTCCCCGCCCAGAGACCCCGAGCCTTCGAACAAGGCGATGCGGTCGACGAGATTTTCGGCGAGGAAGCTCGCAGCGACTGATGCGCCGCCCTCGACCATCACGGACTGGACGCCGCGCGCGCCGAGGTCTTCCAGCAGTTCGGGCAAGGCGACCTTTCCATCCACTGTCTCGCAGGCGAGAATTTCGCAGCCTTTGGCGATCAGTTCGTCATGCACCGGCAGGCCGGGCGGGGCGACAATGATGGTACGTACGTCCCGCGCGGTCTCGACTAATTTGGTGGTTGCCGGCATGCGACCGTTCGGATCGAGCACGATGCGCATGGGCGAACGGCTTTCGAGACCCGGCAGACGGCAGGTCAGTTCGGGATCGTCCTCAATCACCGTGCCGACGCCGATCAGGATGGCATGGTGGCGGGCACGCATCAGATGGGTTTGGGCGCGGGCAATCGCGCCGGTGATCGCCACCTGCCCTGCTCCCTTGCGACCCAACATGCCATCGGCGGAGAGAGCCAGTTTCAGCGTCACACCCGGCCTGCCTTTCTGCTTGTGGACCAGGTAGGCGAAGAGGTCGCGGGCGGCGTCCTGCGCCATGCAGCCGGCATCGACCTCGACACCGGCGGCGCGCAGCATGGCATGGCCCTTGCCGTCGACGCGCACATCGGGGTCGGGCGTCGCCGAGACGACGCGGGTTACCCCGGCATCGATCAGGGTCTGTGCACACGGCGGCGTGCGGCCGTGATGGGCGCAGGGTTCGAGTGTGACGTAAGCGGTGGCGCCGCGCGCCTTCTCACCGGCCTCTTCCAGCGCGATCGGCTCGGCATGCGGCCGCCCACCCAGCGCCGTGACGCCGGTGCCTACGATGGCCGGGCCATATCCGTCGTCGCGCACGATCAGGCAGGCGACGGATGGATTGGTCGCGGTCAGGCCCTCATGCTTGCGCGCAAGGCGGATGGCGGCGGCCATGAAGCGCTGGTCTTGTGCCGTTGTCATGGGGCGTTAATGCCGGAAAGCAGAAAGGAAGGGAAGCCAGCCGACCAGGTTGGGTTGTCACCCCTCCTTCGACATCTCGCGCAGGAAGCCCTCGAAATCCTTGGCCTCCTGGAAGTCCTGATAGACGGATGCGAAGCGGACATAGGCGACCTCGTCGATCTGCTTCAGCCCCTCCATGACGAGGTGGCCGATCCGGCTTGTTTCGATGTCGCCCTCGCCCTGGCTTTCGAGCTGGCGCACAATGCCGGAGATCATCCGCTCGACACGATCGGGATCGGCATCGCGCTTCCTGAGCGCGGTGTGGACGGATTTTTCCAGCTTGTCGCGATCGAAGGGCACGCGCTTGCCCGACTTCTTGATGACGGTCAGTTCGCGCAACTGCACCCGCTCGAAAGTGGTGAAGCGGCCGCCGCAATCGGAGCAGACGCGTCGGCGGCGGATGGCGCCGTCCTCGGTCGGGCGCGAATCCTTGACCTGCGTGTCTTCCGACTGGCAGTAGGGGCAGCGCATCGGTCTACATGCCCGAATAGATCGGGAAACGGCTGGTCAGATCGACGACCTTGACCTTGACCGCAGCCTCGACAGCGGCATTGCCCTCGTCGGAATTGGCGGAATTCAGCCCATCCAGCACTTCAGTGATCAGATTGCCGATCTCGGTAAATTCGGCCGTGCCGAAGCCGCGTGTCGTACCGGCTGGCGAGCCAAGGCGCACGCCGGAAGTGACGAAGGGCTTTTCGGGATCGAAGGGAATGCCGTTCTTGTTGCAGGTGATGTTGGCGCGGCCGAGCGCCGCCTCTGCGCGCTTGCCCGTCGCGTTCTTGGGCCTGAGATCGACCAGCATCAGGTGGTTGTCGGTGCCGCCCGAGACGATATCGAGGCCGTTCGATTTCAGGCTTTCGGCGAGCGCGCGAGCATTGTCGACCACGTTCTGCGCATAGGTCTTGAAACCGGGCTGCAGCGCTTCGCCAAGTGCGACGGCCTTGGCGGCGATGACGTGCATGAGCGGCCCGCCCTGCAGGCCGGGGAAAACGGCGGAATTGATCTTCTTGGCGATCTCCTCGTCATTCGACAGGATCAGGCCGCCGCGTGGCCCACGCAGGCTCTTGTGCGTCGTCGTCGTCACGGTGTGGGCATAGGGGATCGGCGAAGGATGGACGCCACCGGCGACCAGGCCGGCGATATGGGCCATGTCGACCATCAGGTAGGCACCGACGGAATCGGCGATCTCGCGGAAGCGCTTCCAGTCCCAGATGCGCGAATAGGCAGTACCGCCGGCGATGATCAGCTTCGGCTTGTGCTCATGCGCCTTCTTCTCGACATCGTCCATGTCGAGCAGGTGATCGTCCTCGCGCACGCCATAGGAGACGACATTGAACCATTTGCCGGACATGTTGACCGGGGAACCGTGGGTGAGATGCCCGCCGGAATTGAGATCGAGGCCCATGAAGGTGTCTCCCGGCTGCAAGAGCGCCAGGAAGACGGCCTGGTTCATCTGGCTGCCGGAATTGGGCTGGACATTGGCAAAATTGGCGCCGAACAGCTTCTTCGCCCGCTCGATCGCCAGCGTCTCGGCGACATCGACGAACTGACAGCCACCATAATAGCGCTTGCCGGGATAACCTTCGGCATATTTGTTGGTCATGATCGAGCCTTGCGCCTCGATCACGGCTCGGCTGACGATGTTTTCCGAAGCGATCAGTTCGATCTCGTGGCGCTGGCGGCCGAGTTCATCGCGGATCGCGCCGAAGATCTCGGGATCGGCCTCGCTCAGGGCGGCAGTGAAAAAGGCGCTTGTGTCGGTCTGGGCCATCATGTTTCCCGGTAAATGCGTCATTGCAGGCGGCTGCCTGAGAGGTGTGGGTGGCATGTTTCCGAAGGCTGGGGAGGCTCGGATGCGCCACTTATCACACGCATTGCGAAACGGGCAATGTTCAAGACGCGGCGAATGAGGTGAGCCTGTCGGCAAGGAAATCATAGACGGCGCGGATGCGGGCGCTGGTGCGCAATTCACGGTGCGTCACCAGCCACATCGGCAAAGGTGAAATCTCGAAATCGGCCGCCAGTTCCACCAGTTCGTTGTGGCCGCGCGCCAGATAGCGCGGCGCGAAACCAATGCCGACGCCGGCAAGCAGCGCCTTCCAGCACGCCACCTGGCCGTCGCAACGAAAGCGGAAGAAATGCCGGTCGACCTCCATGCCGCCCTGGCGGAACCCCCGGATGACGAGATCGGAGCGGTCATAGCCGATGACGACATGACCGGCCAGGTCATCCGGGCCGGTCGGGATTTTTCCTGCACGCTCCAGATAGTCGCGATGGGCATAGGTCGCGGCGGCAATGTCGCCCATCTTGCGCGCGACGAGGTCGAGCTGGACCGGCCGCATCATCCTGACCGCGATGTCGGCGTCGCGGCGCAGCAGGTTCTCGATGTCGTTCGACGGTACGAGTTCGACCTCCAGACCCGGCATCTCGGCGAGCAGATCGGCGATGATCCGCGGCATCACATAGGTGGCGACAATGTCGGAGGCGGTGATGCGCACGGTGCCGGTCACGTCCTTGGCGCGGCCGGCGGCGGCGAGCGCCACCGCACCCGTTGCATCTGCCACGCTGCGGGCATGTTCGGCGATCGCCAAGGCGGCCTGGGTGGGCGTTAGCCCGTCCCTGCCGCGCTCGAACAGGGTAACGCCAAGCGCATCCTCCAGTTCGCTGACATGGCGGCCAAGCGTCGGCTGGCTGATGTGGAGCTGGCGCGCGGCGGCCGACAGCGAGCCGGCATTGAGGACGCCCAGAAAACTTTTCAGCAGATTCCAGTCGAACTGTTCCATGATCCGTCCCGTCAGCGCCCGGACGACGCCTATTCATTCGTGAATGGAAGATATGCTATTCTGGGCATTTTCGCATCAATTTTCTATCCCTAGATTCAACCCATGCCGCACCGCCCGGTGCGCCTGGCTCAAACGAACGGGGTGTTCGCCATGAATGGAAAGACAGGAAGAATTGCCGTACTCGGCGCCAATGGCAGGCTCGGCCGCGAAGCCGTCAAGGCCTTTCACGAGGCCGGCTGGCAAGTGCGTGCGGTTACGCGCAAGGGCAATGGAACATTTCCACCGGGTGTGGAACAGGCTGCCGCCGACGCGAGCAACGAGGCGCAATTGATCGCCGCCACACATGGTGCCGATTTCATCTTCAACGGCCTCAACCCGCTTTATCCCACCTGGCAGCGTGACGTGATGGTGCTGGCGAAGAACGTTATCGCGGCGGCGCATGCCAATGATGCCGTTCACCTGTTTCCCGGCAATGTCTACAATTACGGCACTACGCTGCCTTCGGTACTGAGCGAGGAAACGCCGGAACGGCCCGACCACAAGAAGGCGCGGCTTCGCGTCGAGGCGGAGCGCTATTTCGCCGAAGCAGCCGATCAGTTCGACGCTCAGACAATCGTCATTCGCGCCGGCGACTTTTTCGGCGGCGAAGGCCGCGGTTCCTGGTTCGACCTGATCATCACCTCACCCCTGAAACGCGGCAAGGCCACCTATCCCGGCCCGCGCAACCTCGTTCATGCCTGGGCCTATCTGCCTGATTTCGCACGCGCTTTCGTGTCGATCGCCGAAAACGCCAGGGGGCTGTCGAAGTTCGAGCGATTCAATTTCGGCGGCCACAACATCACCGGCGACGAACTGGTCGCCGCACTGGAGGCGGCGACGGGGCAAAAGCTGAAAGTCTCGGGCTTCCCCTGGCCGCTCCTGCGGCTCGGCGGCATCTTCTATCCGATGTGGCGCGAGGTTGCCGAGATGAGCTATCTGTGGCGCGAGCCGCACGCCATGAATGGCGAAAGGCTGGAAACGGTCACCGGACCGCTGCACCACACGCCGCTGGTCCAGGCGTTTCGCCAGTCATTGCAGAATCTCGATCTGCCGGTTGCCGCCGAACCACGCCATCCGCAGGCCATACCGTCCATGGCGTCGTAATTCGCAATATCAGGAAAACAAAAGGGGCCGAACGGCCCCTTTTACATTGCTCGGTATGGAAGTTCAAAGCGCTGTCGAATCGAGCGCCAGTTCCTCGACGCCATCGCGGTGATAGATGTCGTCGCGGAATTCGACCACGCCCTTCTGTACCGACCAGGCGGTGACGTAGGTGAAATAGACCGGCACCGGGTTCGTCACCTCGACCGGCGTGTTGGCGCCGGTGGCGACGACCTGCTCGATCTGCTGGCGGCCCCAGCCAGGCGTGTCCTTGAGAATCCAGGTCACCAGATCGCGCACATTCTGCACCCGCACACAGCCAGAGGAGTGGAATCGCTCGATCTGGCCGAACAGCCCCTGCTGCGGCGTATCATGCATGTAGACGGCGTGCGGATTGTGAAAGTTGATCTTGACCGAGGCCATGGCGTTGATCTTGCCAGGGTCCTGGCGGAACATGTACTCGGCCGCATCGTCGGTCGACCAGTCGATGGTCTGCGGCGCGATCTCATCGCCCTTGGAGTCATAGATATGGATGTGGTTGTCGACCAGATAGTCCGGGTCCTTCCGCATCAGCGGAATGATATCCTTCTGGATGATCGACTTGGGCGCCGTCCAGTAGGGATTGAAGATGATCTCGTAGATATTGGAGTTGAGTACCGGAGTCTGGCGATCGATCTTGCCGACAATCGCCGTGTGACGCTGGACGACCTGACCGAGTTCCACCGCCTCGATCTGGGCGGCGGGAATGTTGACCATGACGTAACGATCGCCGAGATAACCCGACATGGCGCGCAGCCGTACGAGATTGGTCTCGAGCTGGCCGAGGCGTATGGAAGCTGGGATGTTCATCGCGGCGTAGGTGTATTTGCCCAGCACGCCATCGGCAGGAAGGCCGTGACGAAGCTGAAAGCGGCGCACCGCTCCGTCGACCCAGCTGTCGAAAGTCTGCGCTTCGCCGCTCGCGGGCGGCAGATCGCCGGAGATCATCAGCCGCTTGCGCAGGATCGGAATGGTAGGTGACGTCGCACCCAGTTGCAGTTTCTCGTTGGCCGGCACCACCGGCCAACCACCGCTGGCGACGATGGCGCGGTAATCGTCCATCGCCACTTCGATCAGATCCGGCGTCTGGCTGGAAAGAATGGGAAGGTTGGACGTGCCCGGCCGGTTGTCGCCGCGTCCGGCATCGAACTGATCGGACCACTGGCCACGCTGCGGGCTCTGCAGCAGCGTCTGAACGGGATCCTGCGCGAAAGCCCTGCCGCTGAACGCGCCGGCAAGCGCTGTCCCCGCCATCGCCTGCAGGAAGTTTCGGCGTGCAATCGATACGGTCGGTTTCATCACGGTCCGTTTCAGCCCCAATTCGAAAACTATCGCGACACGATAGGCCAACTCCGTCTGCGGCCCGAAACTGTGTCACACTGTCTTCAAGACATGGTTAACAGGCCGTAGCGCCACACGCCAAATCAACCTCTTGCGAGGGTGAAAGCACCAAATATGGGCGAGTTTCGGGCAAGACAAGGCCGGGACTCAACGGGCTGGCATTTTGTTGCTTCAAAAACTCAATGAGAAAGGGCCCGCGCAAGCGCGGGCCCTTTCAAATTCTGGCTATGCGCCAGTCTCAGAGCCGATAGAGGATCTGGTCGGTCCAGAAACGGTCGAGACGCTGCAGCGAGCGGTTCATACGAGCGAACTCGTCGGCATTGATGCCGCCGACCTGCTCGATCGAACCGATATGACGGCTGTACAGCTTCTCGACGATTTCCGCGACGGCCTGTCCCTCATCCGTCAGGCTGATGCGCACCGAACGGCGATCGACGCGCGAGCGCTGGTGGTGGATCATTCCCTGCTCGACCAGTTTCTTGAGATTGTAGGAAACATTGGAGCCGAGATAGTAGCCACGCGTGCGCAATTCGCCGGCGGTGAGTTCCGAATTGCCGATATTGTAAAGAAGCAGTGCCTGCACCGAGTTGATATCGTTGCGGCCCTGGCGGTCGAACTCGTCCTTGATCACGTCGAGCAGACGGCGATGCAGCCTTTCGACGAGAGTCAGGGTTTCGAGATACTGGGTCTTGATGTCACCGGTCGGCTGCGGCTCGATAGCCTTGCCCACCAATTCGAACTGGTTCTGCATTGTAGTCGCCTCTCTGTCCCGGCAGGATTGTTTTCCCCCTGCTCTGTGAAGGCAACCTACATCTTTCAAATAAAATTCGACTTAAAGCACAGGCTTAATTACGGGTTAGCGCGAAAGGTAAAAATGTAGTTTCTGCAAGCGTCTGGAGCATTTCCATGAAAGATGATTCAGGCTAGCGGCGACGGCGGCGGGAGAAATACTCCGCCAGTTTCAGAGATCCGTATACAGCAATGGCGACGAGTTGGAACGTGACCGTCGCATCGGCTCTGCCGAAGCTGTCGTAAAACCAGGCATGCATGGCAATCTGCTGAACGGCGGCGAGGAACCAGACCACCGCGCCCCAGGAAAAGCGGCCCCACAGTCCGAGAGCGGCGACTGGCAACAGCACCGACAGCGATGCCGAGGCAACGCGCCAGTGTTCGGACATGGTGTCGAAACGGAACTCGGCACCGCCATTATAGCCGGTGACGCGCATCCAGTAGCGAATGGCAAAAAACAGCAGCACGAGCGCAATCGCGCGCACCATGACGGTCTCGATCAGATCGAGTGTCACGGTCAAGCCCTGTTCCTGCCCGGGTTCGACACTCACTGACGGCTCCATGTTTGCGTCGTTCACCGTTGCGAGAGCTATTTCAATGTGCGTGGCATATCAAGCGCGCGCATGTGCCGCGTGAGTGTTGCAATCGGCTCTTTTTCATGCGTTTTCTCTGACCAAACTGAATCCGAGGGAGGCAGGATTGCCGAATGTCGATGAGATAACGGGCCGCCGGCGCATGCGCCGCAACCGCCGGTTCGACTGGTCGCGCCGGCTGGTGCGTGAGACAATAGTGACGGCGGACGACCTGATCTGGCCGATCTTCATCATCGAAGGCGAGAACCGAACCGAACCGGTCGGCGCCATGCCGGGGGTCGAGCGCCTGACCACCGATCTGGCGGTCGATGCGGCCAGACGCGCGGTCGCGCTCGGCATTCCGGCGATCGCGACCTTCCCCAACATTCCGCTTGAACAGCGCGACGAGACGGGTTCGGAAATCCTCAATCCCGACAATCTGATCAACCGGGTGAGCCGGGCGATCAAGGCGGAGGTGCCGGAAATCGGCATCATCACCGACGTTGCACTCGATCCGTTCACCAGCCACGGCCATGACGGCATTCTGCGCGACGGCATCATCGTCAATGACGAAACGGTCGAACAACTGGCGAAGGCCGCCGTGCTGCAGGCGCAGGCCGGCGCCGACATTATCGCTCCGTCCGACATGATGGACGGGCGCATCGGCGCGATCCGCATCGCGCTCGACGAAGCCGGTTTCAGCGATGTCGCCATCATGTCCTATGCAACGAAATACGCTTCCGCCTTCTATGGCCCCTATCGCGAGGCGGTCGGCACGGGCGGGCTGCTCAAGGGCGACAAGAAGACCTATTACATAGACCCGGCCAATACCGACGAGGCGCTGCGCGAGACCGAGCTCGACCTCGAGGAAGGCGCGGACATGGTGATGGTCAAGCCCGGCATGCCCTATCTCGACATCATCCGCAGGGTGAAGGACACGTTCGCCGTGCCGACCTACGCCTATCAGGTGTCGGGCGAATATTCGATGATCATGGCTGGTGTCGAAAAGGGCTTTTTCGACGAAATACGCGTCATCATGGAGACGATGGGCGCCTTCAAGCGGGCCGGCTGCGACGGGGTGCTGACCTATTTCGCACCGAAGGTCGCCGGATGGCTGAAGGAAGGGTGATTCGCCCGCCCTCCTCAATGGCAACTTGATCCGCCATAATCTCATTCCCATGTGAACCGGGAAAGGAATTGCCCATGCCCGGGAACGAAATGGCGGAAACGCCAGCAACCTATGACGATATACGGATCGATCCGCGCCAGCTCGACGGCGTGCGAACGCGGCGCATTCTGGCGTTTCTGGTCGACTACGCCATCGTTTTTTTACTCGTTGTCGTAGCAGCAGTGGTTGTAGGGTTTCTGGGCGTTCTGACACTTGGCCTTGCATGGCTGCTCTATCCGGTGCTCGGTCTCGTCGTGGCACTCTTCTATGTCGGCACGACGATGGGCGGGCCGAACCAGGCCACGCCCGGCATGCGGTTTTTTTCCATCCGTATCGAGCGTGACGATGGCAGTCCGATCGACGGAATCACTGCCATCGTCCATGCCATCATCTTCTGGGTCTCGAATATCATGTTCACGATGTTGCCTTTGCTCATCTCGCTGTTCTCGCCGAAGAAGAAGCTGATCCAGGACATCCTGCTCGGTACGGTGATCGTGCGTTCCGACGTGTGAACCTTCGCGAAAGCGCAATTCAGGCAAAGCCGTTCCACCGCGCGCCGCGTTGCTAGCACATGTTTTCTTTTCAACCTGCCACCCCGATTGCGATAGAATAGCCAAACAGCAATCTCGGGGACGATGCGGATTTGGAAGCTCCCCTGACGACCATTGCCGGGACCGGTCTCGCAATGTGGGCGACCTTCGCCATCATTGCGGTGACCATCCTTTGCTACGCCGTTGAAAAATGGCCGATCGAGGCGGTAGCGCTCGCTTCGCTCGGCGCGTTTCTGCTGCTTTTCTCTGTTGTGGCACCAGGCGGCGGACCGGAACCGGGCGCACTGGTGGCGGGTTTCGCCAATCCCGCGCTCGTCACCGTCCTGGCTCTGCTGATCGTCGGGCAGGCACTGTTCAACACCGACGCGCTCGATGCGCCGGCGCAGTGGCTCGCAGACGCGGTCGGCGGCAGGTCGACGCGCACGCTCACCGTCCTGCTGGTCGTCGCTGCCGTGATTTCTGCCTTCATCAACAACACGCCCGTCGTCGTGATGTTCATTCCGATCATGACGACATTGGCGCGCCAGCGCGGTTTCGACGCGGCCAAGGGGCTGATGCCGCTGTCGTTTGCCTCCATTCTGGGCGGCATGACGACACTCATCGGTTCGTCGACCAATCTGCTGGTTGCCGGTGTTGCCGTGAAGGAGGGAATAGACATCGGATTCTTCGACATTACCGCGCTCGGCACGATCCTGGCGGCGGTCGGCCTGATCTATGTCGTGTTCGCGCTGCCGCGCGTGCTGCGCCGGCGTGCCGGCATGGCGGAAGAAATCCGGCTGACGACGGGCAAGCAGTTCGTCACCCAGATCGAGATCACCGCCGGCCATCCGCTGGAAGGAGCACAGGCGCGCGGTGGCATGTTCAGGGAACTGACCGAAATGACGGTGCGCGCGGTCCTGCGCGACGATATTCCGATCCTGCCGCCGTTCGAGGATATCACGCTCAGGCCCCGCGACGTGCTGATCGTCGCGGCGACGCGCAGCGCGCTTACACGGGCGCTGTCGAAGGGGTCGACCGGCATGCCGGCCGCCGAGAAGGCCGATGGTGACGAAGAACGCCCGATCGAAGCCGATTTCACGCTGGCAGAGGTGGTCGTCGCGCCCGGTTCGCGCTATGCGGCGCGAACCATTCACGGTGCCGGCATCCGCGTCAATGACGGCGTCGTGGTGCTCGGCGTCCAGCGCAAGAGCCACATGCAGCGCACCTCGCTCGCGCAGATGCGGCTGGAACCCGGCGACACCATCCTGGTCGGCGGCCAGCCGGGCGATGTCGCGCGCCTGCGTTCCTCGCGCGACCTGCTGCTGCTGGAATGGTCGACCGCGCAGGTGCCGATGCGTCGTTATGCGAAACGCGCGCTCGCCGTCTTCGCGGCGGTGGTGCTTGTCGCGGCGACCGGCACATTGCCGATCATGGTGGCCGCCCTGCTGGGCGCACTCGCCATGATCATGACCGGCTGCATCAACATCCGGCAGGCCTCGCGGGCCTTCGATTCGCGCATCTTCATGCTGGTCGGCGCCTCGATCGCTGCGGCCACCGCGCTTGAGGCCACCGGCGGGGCGACCTATCTGGCGCATGCAGCGGTCAAAGCGCTCGACGGGCAGCCGGTCGCCGTGCTGCTGTCCACCTTCTTCCTGGTGGTGGCGATCCTGTCGAACGCGCTGTCGCATCATGCGACGGCCGTGCTGTTCACCCCGGTTGCCATCGGTATCGCCCAGACGATCGGCGCCGATCCGTTTCCCTTCGTGGTCGCCGTGATCTTCGCGGCCAACTGCTCGTTTGCGACACCGATCGGCTACCAGACCAATCTGCTCGTCATGGGCCCCGGCCATTACCGTTTCGCCGATTATCTCACCGCCGGGACGCCGCTTGTCATCCTCATCTGGCTCACCTACTCTTTCGCGGCGCCCTGGTATTATGCCCTATGACCCAACACGCCATAGACACCCCGCAATTCTTCCTGACCGCTCCAGCGCCATGCCCCTATCTGGATGGCCGCAAGGAGCGCAAGGTCTTCACCCATCTCGTCGGTGAAAAAGCGTTGCAGATCAATGATATGCTGACCCAAGGCGGGTTCCGCCGCTCGCAGAACATCGCCTATCGCCCGGCCTGCGAGAGTTGCCGGGCCTGCGTGTCGGTCCGTGTGCTGGTTGATTCGTTCGACTGGAAGCCCGGTTTCCGGCGCAACCTGAAAATCAACCGCGACATCGTCGGCAGGCAATTGCCACCGGCGCCGACGTCGGAACAGTTCTCGCTTTTCCGTGAATATCTCGATTCACGCCATTCCAGCGGCGGCATGGCCGACATGAGCGCGCTCGACTATGCGATGATGGTCGAGGACACGCATGTAAACACCACACTGATCGAATACCGCAAGCGCGGCCCGGATACGGGCATCACGGGCCATGGCGCGGGACCGCTTCTCGGCGTGGCGCTTACAGACATTCTCGGCAACGGCCTGTCGATGGTCTATTCGTTCTATGCCGATGGCGAACAGCGGCGCAGCCTTGGCACCTTCATGATCCTCGACCATATCGAGCGGGCGCGGAAATTGGGCCTGCCCTATGTCTATCTCGGCTATTGGGTGAAGGGATCGCAGAAGATGGAATACAAGCGCCGCTTCCAGCCGCAGGAACACCTGACCGTTACCGGTTGGGAAGAGGCGGCGCTGGAGGATTGAGCGGCACGGGCCTCGCAGGCACGTGCAGATTGAATGGGAGCAGATGGGTCGAGCCAGCAAAATCTCGGAGGTTGAACTCGATCTGCCCCTGGCGGGCCATGAGGGCGTCGACACCAACCATGCCAGCCGGGCGCGCATCCAGACCCTGCTCGACCAGCACGCGTCGCTGATCACGCAGACGCAATTCGCCGATGCCAAATCCGCCGCACTGATCACGCTGATCGGATTGCTCGCGCTCAAGGGGCCGATACCGCTCGAAGCCATGCAGCAGGCCGACGCGGTATCGCTGGCCTCGGCGGTCGCCAGCGCGCTCGCCATCCTGTTCTGCGTCGCGGCGGTGTTTCCGCGCTATCCGGGACGCATGACACGGGAAAACCTGCCGGACATCGACCGCTTCTCCTGGCCGGCACTCACCTCGCACGGCATGAGCGGCGAGGATTATGCTAAATACATGCACACGGTCGAGGTGTCGCAAATGGTCCACTCGATCGCCCATTCCAATTGCGCGGTCTCGCAGATCCTGCTGCGCAAATACCAGATGCTCAGGATCGCCTTCCTGTTCGGCGTCGCCGATTTCGCGCTCGTCTTCCTGAAAATGACGGGGCTGTTCTGAGCCTTCACGATCAGGCTTCGTCGGCGGGCACGATCCAGGGTTCGGCGATGCCTGCCTTTTCCCATTCCATCCAGGCGGGCAGCGCCTTCATTGCCGCCGAATAGGCGGCGACGGCGCGATGGCTCGACAATTCGTATTTTTCGAGCCGGTTGACGACCGGCGCGTACATGGCGTCGGCATTGCAGAAATCACCGAACAGGAAGGGGCCACCGGACTTTTCGAGGCATTGCGCCCACAATTGTTCGATGCGCGCGACGTCGCGGCGCACGCCCTCGCTCACCTCGATGGCGCGCACGGGCCGGCGCCAGTTCGTCGGACATTCCGAGCGTAGCGCGGTGAAACCGGCATGCATTTCACAGGCAACGGCGCGCGCCGCCGCCCTCGCGGCCATATCATCCGGCCAGAAGCCCAATTCGGGGAAGCGGTCGGCCAGATATTCGAGGATGGCGAGCGATTCCCAGATTGTCAGCTCCCCATCGACGAGGGTCGGTACCTTGCCAGTGGGTGAGAACTCTCGGAATTTCGGATTGCCTGCGTCGTCATCGAAGAGTGTCAGCACCTCCTCGAAATCGATGCCCTTCACCTTCATGGCGATCCAGGGCCGGAACGACCAGGAGGAGTAGTTCTTGTTGGTGATGTGGAGGCGCATTTTTTCACTCATGGCCGTATCCTCGCTTCGCTCGGGCCCCCGTGTCGGCGGACCTGACCGGCCCGGCGGCCTCTTCGACCGCCTGGTAGCCATTTATTGACGCCTACCATCAAACCTTCGTCGGCCGAAGCCGGTTTTTCTGAAGCTCCAGACAATTTTACTGATGCGCCAAGCCTATTCCAGCGCCTGGTAGGCGGCGGTGCGCATGTCGTCGGCGAGCGGCAGCTTGGAGCCCAGATATTGCGTCATGACGATTCCGATCATGTCTTCAGCCGGATCGATCCAGAAGAAGGTGCTCGCCGCGCCTGACCAGCCATATTCGCCCAAACCCGTCATGGAGACCGAGCGTGCCAGATCGATCATCACGCGGCCGGCCAGAGAGAACCCGTAGCCCGGCAGCGGCACCGGACCGATCGCCAGCGGCATCTGGCTTTCGGGGATACGGTTGGTCCACATGAACCTGATCATGTGGCGTGACAGCAGGACATTGCCTTCGCGGTCGGTACCGGTCTTCAGCAATTCGGCAATCTTCGCATAGTCCTCGACGGTCGAATACAGCCCGTAGCCGCCACGGGCGAAAGCCGGGTCGTTGACGGGATAATGTGTTGTCACGTCGGCGGGGGTGAGTTTTTGCGAACCTTCGGGAAAAATCATCAGCCCGTCGAGATCGGGATTACCGAACACCGGCATCAGCCTGTCCTGCTTTTGAGGCGGCACCGTGAAACCGGTATCGGCGAGGCCGAGCGGCCCGGTGATGCGCTCGGCAACGATCTGCTGCAGCGGCTTGCCCTCGATGATCTCGATGATCCGGCCGACGACATCTGTTCCGACCGAATAGCGCCACTGGGCGCCGGGCTCGAAGGCGAGCGGCAGGTCGGCGACCGCGTCGATGAACTCCTTGAGCGGTGGATGGGTTCGGCCGAGATCGGTCTCGCGGTAACGCGCGGCGGCGGCGCAGCCCTGCAGGAAACCATAGGTCAGGCCGGAGCGGTGCGTCAGCAGGTGCTCGACCAGCATCACGCGCTGCGCGGGGCGGAGCGTGCCGTCGGGTTCAATGATCTGCATGCGTGCGAAGGCCGGCAGATAGGCGGCGACGGGATCATAAAGATGCAGCCTGCCCTCCTCGACCAGCATCAACGCAATCGCCGAGATGACTGGCTTGGTCATCGAATAGAGACGGTAGATCGGCTTGTCGGGAAGCGGTGTGCCGGCAATCGGATCGGCAAGGCCGACGGAGCCGCGCAACCAGTCATGCCCATCGAGACGTACCAGCCATTCTATTGCCGGATAAGATCCTGCCTCCACATGGCGGCGCGCCGCCTGTTCGATCCTGTCCAATCGCGTTGTCATGGCCCCTCTCCTGCTACTGCCGACGGTCGCGTTCAAGAAACAAAATGCACTGTATCGAAACCCGTGCGCAAGTCGGCAACCTGCGGCACAAGCGCCTCGGGATCGTCGCTGCGCAGGGCTCGCGCGACGAGGGCGGCAAGCTGCGGCACATCGGATGCCGTCACGCCCCAGCGCACCAGTTCCGGCGTGCCGATACGCAAGCCGTTCAGATCGCCCTCGACCGCTTCGACCGGCAGGCCGATGCCGGAAGCGAGGAAACCCGCTTTGCGGAGTCGCTTCGAAGCCGTCTGGCCACCGCCGAATTCGGCCGCCATGACGGCAAACCGGTGCGAAGCTGTGAAGCCGCGTTCGGCTGCGAAGACGGGTATGCCGACATTGTCCAGTTCTGCGGCAAGCGCCCGGGCGACCTCGATCATCGGCGCCGTCGGCCGGTGTCGAGCCGCCGACCTATTGAGCGGTGTCACCGAGCCCGTAATTCCTTCCACCCGGTCCGGCCAGGCCCGCTGTCAGGAACATGCCGGGCAGGGCGGTGATCGCGCAAAGCGAGATTGCGGTTGCGTAACCGAAACTTCCGGCGACAAAGCCGAAGGCGGCGGGACTGCCCAAAAGGACGGCAAAGGACGTGAATGAGACGGCGGCGATGTTGCGCGCCGGATTTCCGGGCAGCCGGGCTGCTGCGGAAAGCGCAATCGGGTAAACGATCGCGGCCCCGGCTCCACTCACCGCCGCCCCGGCGCAGGCAACGGCGAGCGTCGGGCCAAGCGCGAAGACCAGCGTGCCGCCGCCCGCGGCAAGGCACGAAATCACGACCATTACCTTCTCGCCAAAGCGAGCCGCCAGCGCGTCCCCCGGAAGGCGCGTGATGGCCATCGCCGCCGCGAACGCGGAAAAGCCGAGCGAAGCGCCAAATGGGTCGGCGCCGAGTGTCAGGCGAAGGTGGACCGCCGACCAGTCCATGAAAATGCCTTCGATGACCATGATCCCGACCGGCAGGAAACACAGCGCCAGCAGGCGTCGCGACGGCAGTGACGGCCGATGGCCGGAAGGTCCGCTCGTGATACGTTCAGTCGGCCGCGGCAGCTTGCGCGAGAGCGAAAGCACACCCGCCGTGAGTACGATGGCAGCGATCAGGGACTGTCGGGTCAGTAGCACATCCCAGGCAGCCAATGTCCCGCCCAGAATGGTCCCGGCGATCATGCCGAGGCTCCAGAAACCATGGCATTGCGACATGATCCGCCGGCCCGTCGCCGCTTCGAGACGCCCGGCCAGGCCGTTTAACGCAATCTCCGAATGGCTGATTGCGATGCCGCAGACGAAGAATGCACCGAACAGTCCGAGCCGGGAGACGGTAAGCCCGGGCAGGGCAAATGCCCATGCCAGAGCGACTACAGCGCCCATGGCACCCGCTTTAAGGCCGACCTTGCGCACTATCACTGGCGCAACGATCAGCCCGATCAATGTGCCCACCGGTATGCCGACAAGCGCGACGCCGAGTTCTGCATCGCTCAGCGCCAGGGCGTGCTTGATATCCGGAATGCGCGGCAGGATGAGTGCCGACGATGTCGCTTCCAGAGCGAACAATAGCCGAATCGGCCAATAGGAAATGTACGATGCGGTCGACGCCGAAACGGCGGTTTTCAGGGAAGAGGACATCAGCGTGGTTTCCGTCATGGTTCTGGACCACCCGATGAGCTGATGGTCCTTCACATGCGGGGACGCTCCGCGTCCACCACGCTTGCAGCAGCTTACTGCACTGCGTCACATTTACCGGCCTGTGATCGGCAAGGCAAGGTCGCGGACGTCGCCGTCCGCGGCCTGATCGTCTTTTGTGACCGCCCTTTCACCGGGAGCCGACAGCGAGGCTGGCCTCCCGGGATCGGGCCGGGAGAATCTCAGGCGAGATCGAAGCGGTCGGCGTTCATCACCTTCGCCCATGCCGCGACGAAGTCGTTGATGAACTTCTCGGCATTGTCGTCCTGGGCGTAGACTTCCGCATAGGCGCGCAGGATGGAGTTCGAACCGAACACCAGGTCCATGCGCGTCGCCGTCCACTTGGTCGCACCGGACTTGCGATCCTGGACCTCGTAGACGCCGTCGCCGGCCGGAACCCATTTATTTGCCATGTCGGTCAGGTTGACGAAGAAGTCGTTCGTCAGCGAACCTTCGCGGTCGGTGAAGACGCCATGCTTCGTGCCGCCATGATTGGTGCCCATGGCGCGCATGCCGCCGACCAGAATGGTCATTTCGTTCGCGGTCAGGCCCATCAGCTGGGTTCGGTCGAGCATGAGCTCTTCCGGCGTGACGACATAGTCCTTCTTCAGCCAGTTGCGGTAGCCGTCGGCGAGCGGTTCCAGAACGTCGAAGGAGTCGGCGTCGGTCATCTCGTCGGTGGCGTCGCCGCGGCCTGGCGAAAACGGCACGGCGATGTCGTAGCCGGCAGCCTTGGCGGCCTGTTCGACACCGACATTGCCTGCGAGCACGATCACGTCGGCAACGCTGGCGCCGGCTTCCTTCGCAATCGGCTCGAGCACGCCAAGCACCCTGGCAAGGCGGGCCGGCTCATTGCCTTCCCAGTCCTTTTGCGGCGCCAGGCGGATGCGGGCGCCGTTGGCACCGCCGCGCATGTCGGAGCCACGATAAGTCCGCGCGCTGTCCCAGGCGGTGGAGACCATGTCAGCAACGCTCAGGCCGCTTGCCGCGATCTTCGCCTTGACGGCGCCAACATCGTAGCTCGTGGAACCGACCGGGATCGGGTCCTGCCAGATCAGGTCCTCGGCGGGAACGTCGGGGCCGACATAGCGCGCCTTCGGGCCCATGTCGCGGTGGGTCAGCTTGAACCAGGCGCGTGCGAACGTGTCCTTGAAATACTCTGGATCGGCCATGAATTTCTGGCAGATCGCGTTATAGATCGGGTCCACCTTCATGGCCATGTCGGCGTCGGTCATGATCGGGTTGTGGCGGATCGAGGAATCGGTGGCATCGACCGGCTTGTCCTCTTCCTTGATGTCGACCGGCTCCCACTGACGGGCGCCCGCCGGGCTCGTCCGGATTTCCCACTCATGGCCGAACAGCAGGTCGAAATAGCCCATGTCGAACTGCGTCGGGTGCGTCGTCCAGGCGCCCTCGATGCCCGACGTGATGGCGTTCGCGGCCTTGCCGCCCATGTTCGGATTGGCCCAGCCAAGTCCCTGCTGGTCGACGTCGGCGCCTTCCGGGTCGGGGCCGAGCTTGCCGGCATCGCCATTGCCGTGGGTCTTGCCGACGGTGTGGCCGCCACAGGTCAGCGCGGCGGTTTCCTCGTCGTTCATCGCCATGCGGGCGAAGGTCTCGCGAACGGCCTCTGCCGTCTTGTGCGGATCTGGCTTGCCGTCGACGCCTTCCGGATTGACATAGATGAGGCCCATCTGGACTGCTGCAAGCGGGTTCTCCAGCGAGGTCTCGTCGTTGGCGTTGTCGTAACGGTCCTTGGCGAGCCATTCCTTCTCCGAACCCCAATAGGTGTCGATTTCGGGATGCCAGATATCCTGACGGCCGAAGCCGAAGCCGAAGGTCTTCAGACCCATGCTCTCATAGGCCATGTTGCCGGCCAGGATGATCAGGTCGGCCCAGGAGACGGCATTGCCGTATTTCTTCTTGACCGGCCAGAGCAGACGGCGGGCCTTGTCGAGGCTGACATTGTCGGGCCAGGAATTGAGCGGCGCAAAGCGCTGATTGCCGGTGCCCGCGCCGCCACGGCCGTCGGCCAGGCGATAGGAACCGGCTGCGTGCCAGGCCATGCGAACCATCAGGCCGCCATAATGGCCCCAGTCGGCCGGCCACCATTCCTGGCTGTCGGTCATCAGTGCGGTAAGGTCCTTCTTCAGCGCCGCGACATCAAGCTTCTTCAACGCCTCGCGGTAGTTGAAGTCCTTGCCCATCGGATTGGTCTTGGTGTCGTGCTGGTGCAGGATGTCGAGATTGAGGGCGTTCGGCCACCACTCCATCACCGAACTGCCCATATGGGTGTTGCCGCCGTGCATGACCGGGCATCCGCCAGTTTCCAGGGCTTTTGTGTCCATCTGTTTGCGCTCCTCTAAATGCGATTTCCTTCAGACCGATCTGTAGCGAACCATTGTGTCAGCCGGACGTCCTTGACCGGTATCAACTCCAATTTCGCAGGTACGGATTCGAGTATCCGCCTGGCGTTTCATCGCGATGGCTCTGCGGCCGATCGCGTGCGCCGTGCTTCCTTCGATTGTTTTGGTTCAAAGGCAGACGGTGCCCTGCCTAGCGAAACTTGCCGATCAGGTCCAATCATTGTATTTAGCGCAGTCGATAAGAATTATTGATCGCGCCAAAGACCCGACATGACCTCGTTGAAACAATTACGCTATTTCGATGCGGTGGCGCGCCACGGCCATTTCGGGCGGGCAGCCGAGCATTGCGCCGTCAGCCAGCCGGCGCTTTCCATGCAGATCAGGGATCTGGAACAGGAACTCGGCCTGAAGCTGTTCGAGCGCCTGGCCAGGGGCATCCGCCTGACGCCCGAAGGCCGCGAGGTCGAAAAACGCGTGGCGCGCATCCTGTCGGACATCCGCGACCTCGACGACTACGCCAAGCAGCGCGGCGCACCCTTGTCCGGACCGCTCAATCTGGGCGTCATCCCGTCGCTGGCACCTTATGTACTGCCGCCGCTGCTGCCGCTGTTGCAACGACGTTTCGGCGAACTCGATCTTTCCATCCGCGAGACGCAAACGCAGCATCTGGTCGACGAACTGATCGAGGGGCGGCTCGATCTGCTGTTGCTGGCGCTGCCTGTCGAACATGCCGAGATCGAGACGCTGGCACTGTTCGAGGACTGTTTCCTGCTCGCCTATCCACCGGACCGGAAGATAGACAAGGACGTGCTGGCGACACCCGAACTGTTGAAATCCGACCGGTTGTTGCTGCTTGAAGAGGGCCATTGCCTGCGCGATCAGGCGCTGGCGCTGTGCGAATTGCGCCAGACCGATCATATCAACACGTTCGGCGCCTCGAGTCTTTCCACCATCGTGCAGATGGTGGCGAACGGCATGGGCATGACCTTGCTGCCGGAGATCGCTGTCGATCTGGAAACCCGACATCAGCGCGTCGGACTGAAGCGTTTCGCCGAGCCGCAGCCCTTCCGCAGCATCGGCCTGGCCTGGCGCAGGCGTTCGCCGCGCAAGCCGGATTTCATGGCGCTGGGCAGTCTGATTGGCGAAATGTCGGGCATCGAGAACTCGGGCGCCGGGATTACAGGCGCCGGGGTCGAAGCCGAGCTTGAATCCGCCTGATCCCCATTACGTAACGTATCAAGTCGTCCATTTCTCGCAGGCAGCGACTTGACTCCTTTTATTTCGTATGTTTGTTAATTAACAAATCTGATAACAAAGAAGTTGATCATGTCCGGCTTGCCTGCAACCTTCGCCGCTCTAGGCGACGCCACGCGCTTTGCCATTGTCGAACGCCTCCTGAACGAAGGCGAGCTCAGCGCCGGCACCTTGCTGGAAGGGGTGACGATCAGCCCGCCGGCGGTGTCGCGTCATCTCAAGGTGTTGCGCGAAGCCGGCGTCATCGTCCAGCGCGTCGACGGACAGCGCCGGCTTTATTCGGTGCGCCCGGAGGCCGTGGAGGCAATTGGCGCATGGACGATCAGTCATCGCGAATTCTGGGAAGCGAGCCTGAAACGCCTCGAAGCGGCACTGATGGAGGAGATGAAACGAAAATGAGCGAACTAAAAATCGAACGGACTTTCCCTGCCGATCCCGAAACCGTTTTCGCCTTCGTCACGAAGCCGGAGCATCTGGTCAAATGGTGGGGGCCGGAAGGCATGAGCCTGCCCGAAAAACAGCTCGACCTGACAAAGCTCGGTCCGTGGTTTTCGGTGATGATGAATGCCGACGGCAAGCGTTTCAAGGTGACCGGCGAGGTCGTCGCGGTCGATCCGCCCAACGTTGTCGAACTGACCTGGGCCTGGCATGACGAAAACGATGTGCGCGGCCATGAAAGCACGGTGCGCTTCGAAATAGGCCCGGACGGCTCGGGCGGCACGCGTTTCATCCTGGTCCACAGCGGACTTGCCGATGAGGAAGCAGCGAAGAACCACGAAATGGGCTGGACGTCCACGCTCAGAAAGCTGGAGCGTCTGGCAGCATAAAATCAACAAGGGAGAGACGATCATGCCGAAATTCATTTTCGCCTATCACGGAGGCAAGGCGCCGCAGACACCCGAAGAGGGCAAGCAGATCATGGATGCCTGGATAGCCTGGTTCGGGAAACTCGGTCCTGCCGTAATCGACGGCGGCAATCCGTGCGGAATGTCGAAAACCGTCACCGCCAAGGGTGTAGAGAACAATGGCGGCGCCAACCCGGTTTCCGGCTATTCGCTGATCAGCGCGCCCGACATGGACGCGGCCGTCGAAATAGCCAGGGGTTGTCCCATGGTCGCCGACGGCAGCGGCAGTGTCGAAGTCGCCGAAGCGTTGGAGATGTGAGTCCCGGCCGGGCCATCGGAGCGCATCAGCCGGTGGCCCGGCCCCGCTTTTGCGGGTTGGTTAATCTAAACGACACAGATCATTGAAAGAATTTCTCTAAAAACATTAACAAACCCTACTGAAAAGGTTGAAGAATCCTTTGCGCGCTCACGCCTAACGATAGGCCAGATATCGCTGGGGCCGCGATGATAATCGTTGGTGAGTGCTATGATAAAAAGTCTTGTTCGTACCTTCCTCAGCAGTAAGCGCGGCAATTTCGCAGTTACATTCGCCGTGTCGATTATTCCCATCCTGTATACGGCGGGAATTGCGGTCGACTACGCGATGATCCAGCGTGAGCGCTGGCGAATGCAGGATACCGCCGACTCTTCGGCGCTTTATGCGGTCAAGGAGTTGGAAAAGGCCGGCAAAACCGAAAACGATCTGCTGGCCGATGCCGATGACGTGGTGGAATCGAATTTTACGATCGAGGGGAATGTCGATGTTTCGCTCGACACGAAATCAAACCACCTGACGGTGCACCTGACCAAGGAGTACCAGCCGACATTCATTTCCCTGTTTCATCCAGACCCGGTGACCATCGGCGTTTTGGCGGAGGTCGCCTACAACGAGGTCTATACGGGCGCCAAATGCTTCATGTCGCTGAGCGAAACCGGCAAAGGTGTGCTGAATCTGAACGGCAACGCCATCATCGATGCACCTACCTGCGGCGTGCAGGTCAATTCAAAGTCGTCGGATGCGGTGGACCTCAATGGCAGCGGCACGGAAATCACGGCGCAGAGCAATTGCTTCGTGGGCGGCGTGCAATCCGGCCTGTCGCGCATCCAGCCGCCGCCGGAAGATTATTGCCCTGTCCTGCCCGACCCCTTCGACGAATACCCCCTGCCGACGGTTGGCACCTGCAAGTATTATGATCTCAAGATCAACGCCAACCAGAACGTGACTCTCGAGCCCGGCGTCTATTGCGGCGGTCTGTCGATCGGCTCAGGCGCACACGTCTTTTTCAAGCCCGGGCTCTACACGATGAAGAACGGCGTGTTCAAGACGACCGGAGGCGCCTATCTGTGGGGAGATGGCGTCACCTTCTTCTTCACCGGCGATGACATAGCGGTAAGTTTTTCCGGTGGCACGACCTTTCATTTCGTTGCCATGGCGACCGGTCCGCTTGCCGGTTTCGTGTTCTTTTTCGATCCGGATTCCGACACATCGCTTGCGTCCAGTTTTGCGGGCAATTCGGACACCTATTTCGAAGGCATCCTCTATTTCGGCCGGCGCAACGTGACGGTCGACGGCGAAGGTTCGGTGAATACCGCATCGCCCTTCTCGTCGCTGATCGGCAACACGATCACGCTGAACGGCAATGCGAATATCCATTTCGCGGTCGAGCCGGGCTACAGCAAGCTGCCGGTGCCCGAGGAACTCTACACCAAGGCGATCACGCCCAGGCTGATTCGGTAGGGCGCGAATAGCGCCCTACCCCTCGAACTTGCCGTTCCGGGGGAAGCCCTTGGGCACCATGCGGCCGGCCTGGGCGCGTTCGCCCAGCCACTCGCCGAGTTCTTCCGAGGGCTTGACATGGGTGCGGTTAGCCGAATCCGTCCAGGACAGGCCGTCGGCCAGCCTGAAGGTGCGCGCCGCGTTGACGCCGCCATCCTTGTATTTCTGCAGGCGCACGCCCTTGCCGCGCGTCATCTCGGGCACCTGCACCAGCGGGAAGACAAGCAGCTTGCGGTTCTCGCCGATGATGGCGATATGATCGTCGCCTTCGGCCACATAGATGCATAGAGCCGCCTCGACCGGCATCTTCACATTCATCACCTGCTTGCCCTTGCGGGTGTTGGCGATGGTTTCGTCCTCGGGCACGAGGAAACCGTCACCAGCAGTCGAGACCAGCAGCAGCCTGCGGCCCGCCTGGTGGCGGAAGGTCGTGACGATATCGGCGTCGTTTTCCATGTCGATCATGACGCGCACCGGTTCGCCATGGCCGCGACCGCCGGGCAGCTTGTCGGCGCCGAGCGTGTAGAACTTGCCGTTGGTGGCGAAGATCAGGACCTTGTCCGTCGTCTCGGCGTGGAAAGCGGTGGCAAGGCGGTCGCCCTCCTTGAAGGACAATGTCGAGAAATCGGCCAGATGGCCCTTCATGGCGCGTATCCAGCCTTTTTCCGACAGGACAACGGTGATCGGCTCCTTCTCGATCATCGCCTGCTGGATGTCGGCGATGTCATGTTCGGCGGCCGTTCCGAAAGTCGTGCGCCGTCGGCCAAGCCCGGTATCGGGTCCGAACTGGTCGCGGATCTCGCGAATGTCGTTGGCCAGCACCTTCCATTGCGCGTCCTCGGAAGCGAGCAGCGCCTCGATCTGGCTCTTTTCGGCGGTGAGACCCTCGTGCTCCTTGCGGATCTCGATTTCCTCGAGCTTGGCGAGCGCGCGCAGCCGCATGTTGAGGATGGCTTCCACCTGCACCTCGGTGAGGTCGAAACGTTCGACAAGCTTCTTCTTCGGCTCGTCCTCGAAGCGGATGATGCGGATCACCTCGTCGATGTTGAGATAGGCGATCAGCAGGCCGCCAAGGACTTCGAGCCGCTTCTCGATCTGTTCGAGGCGGTAGCGCGAACGGCGCAACAGCACGTCGCGGCGATGGTCGAGCCATTCGCGCAAGGCTTCGCGCAGCGACAGCACCTTCGGCACGCGGCCACGCGACAGCACGTTCATGTTGAGCGAGATGCGGCTTTCAAGCTCGGTCAGCTTGAACAGTGATTCCATCATCAGTTCGGGATCGACGGAACGGCTTTTCGGCTCGATGACGATGCGGATGTCTTCGGCCGATTCATCGCGAATATCCTCGACCAGCGGCAGTTTGCGCGCCAAGAGCAGTTCGGCGATCTTCTCGATCAGCCGCGATTTCTGCACCTGATAGGGAATCTCGGTGACGACGATGCGCCAGGTGCCGCGGCCGGCATCCTCCTGTTCCCATTTGGCGCGGACGCGGAAACCGCCCCTGCCCGTCCGGTAGGCCTCGACGATGGAATCGCGTTCCTCGACGATGACGCCGCCGGTCGGAAAGTCCGGACCCGGCACCATCTCGACCAGTTTCTCGATCGTCGCGTTGGGGTATTTGATCAAGTGGATCGCCGCGTCGCACAATTCGACGGCGTTGTGCGGCGGGATGTTGGTTGCCATGCCGACGGCGATGCCAGAAGAGCCGTTGGCGAGCAGGTTCGGAAAGGCGCCGGGCAGGACAACCGGCTCGGAATCCTCGCCGTCATAGGTCTCGCGGAAATCGACGGCGTCCTCGTTGATGCCCTCCATGAGGAGCTGGGCAACTTCCGTCATGCGCGCTTCGGTGTAGCGCATGGCGGCGGCGTTATCGCCGTCGACATTGCCGAAATTGCCCTGGCCGTCGACCAGCGGATAGCGCACGGCAAAACCCTGGGCCAAGCGCACCAGCGCGTCGTAGACGGCCTGGTCGCCATGGGGATGGAACTTGCCGATGACATCGCCGACGATGCGGGCGCATTTCTTGAAGCCGGCATTGGGGTCGAGGCGCAATATGCGCATGGCGTGCAGGATGCGCCGGTGGACGGGTTTCAGCCCGTCGCGCACGTCGGGCAGCGCACGGCCCATGATGGTCGACAGCGCATAGGCGAGATAGCGCTCTTCCAGCGCCGATTTCAGGTCGACCGGCTGGATGCCGTCGCTGTCACCGCCTGAGGGGGGTAAAAGGCTCTTTCCCATGCTTTTCGGTTAGCGCGGGTGGTGATTCGGGGCAAGTGCGTGAGTGGTAGAACGAATACCCCGCAAATGTGGTAGGATCGGGCCAATTCCAACGTTCAAGCCAGTCAGTGCGGCCAACTGATCTGGACGAACCCGGGACCGATGCCGGAGTAATCGTGATGTTTGCCTTTGCCCTCCTCGATCGCACCACACGCTCTGCCGGTTCCTGCATGAAGGCGGCAGTGATTGCCGCCGGGCTCCTGATGACGGCTGTTCCGGCCTGGGCAATCGACGGCTCCGCACTGGTGGAGCACTACATCGAACTGGCCGAAGAGAGCGGCATAATCATCGCCTATGACACTCTCGAGGAGACAGGCGAGGACAGCTTCGTCCTCCACAATCTGTCCATCCAGGGACCGAAGATGCCGGATCCCGTGCGCGTGCACAAAGTCAGCATACGCGGCGCCAGGGATGAGGGCAGGAACGGCTTCTCAGCCGATGCCGTCACATTGTCGGGTTTGAATTTCTCGACTGTCACGAAGGACCGCACGGAGATGACGGTCACCGTCGATTCCGGAGACTGGTCCGGCATCTATTTCCCCGATCCCGCCAACCTCACGGCCCCGCTGATCGCCTACGACCGGTCAACGGCAAAAATCGGCAATATCAGGATGTTGATCGACGGCAGTGAGGCGTTGAGCGTCGATGCCGTGTCGGGCGAGGCGATGCTCGACAAGAAGACCAATACCTATCGAACCACGGCTGAAATCGGTTTGATACGATTCCATACCGAAAACATCACCGACCCTGAGGCCAAGGCGAAATTCGAGGCGCTGGGCATCGACACCATCAAGCTTTCGGTCGATTTCGGTGCCAGCTGGAACATGGACAGCGGACGGCTCGAAATTACCGAATACACGTTCGACGCACCGGATCTGGGCAGGTTGGCGATGGGCCTGGCGATCGATGGTTACACGAGCAAAGTCGCCACCGATCTGCGAAACGCATTGGCCGAACAAAACGCGGCAGACCCCGACGATCACGATGCGCAAAAGGCGGCGACGCGCAAGATAATTGACATGTTCGGGCGATTGAAGTTCGTCAGCGGCAAGATTTCCTACACGGACGATTCACTTGCGGGACTCGTGCTGGATCTGCAGGCAAAATCCATGGGCGGCAGCCGCAAGGACTTCGTCGACAACGCCCTGGCGATGCTCGGCGGCGTGACGCAGGCGCTCGACAATCCGGAATTCTCGGGCATGCTGAGCGAAGCGGTCCGGACGTTTCTTTCAGCCCCGGAGAACTTCCACATCGTACTTGAACCGGGTGCGCCGGTTGCCGTGTCGGATATCTTCGGCGCCGTGGTGATGTCGCCCGGCACGCTGATCGAAAAGCTCGGCGTCAGGATCGTGGCGAACGAGTAGACGGCGCCAGGGAGCAACCGCCCGGCCGCAATCACTCGGCCTCTTTCGCCTTGCGGGTTTCCTCCAGCGCCTTGTCGGCTTCGGCGCGCTGGGCGGGATCGGCAAGATCGAGCACCTTGAAGCGGGCGACCTTGGTTTCGCCCCTCCTTGCATCCTCGGCGACACGCTGGAACAGGCTCAACAACTGCTCGTCGGTTTCTACCTCGATACCGAACTTGTCGGCCTTGAGGCCCAGTTCGGCGGCCAGCGCTTCATCATCGAAGCTGTGGACCACGAGTTCGCCCGGCGCTATTTCGACCAGGCCATAATTGGCGCCGTGATCGTTCTGCTTCGTCTCGACGCCGATGTAGAAGGGGCCGGTCGGACCGATCAAATCCTCCATCGGCATCAGGCGGTAGACCGTCGTCACGCCGTTTTCGAGCGTGACATAGGTGTCCTCGTCGCGATCGAAACGGCCCGCTTCGGGCTTGCCCTCGACATTGACGATCACGAAGGCGGCGGGAAGCGGCGTCCCAGGTCTCATCCCCGTCAGCAGCGGCCCTTTCGACTCGACGCAGGCCGACAACAGGAAAACAAGAAGCAGCCCGAACAGGGGCGTAAATCCGACGCGGCGCATGGATTTCTCCGATTTACCAGGCGCTCCAGCGTTACGCGTGTTTTGGGGCACTGTCGAGACGGACCGTATCCGAACATGCGGCCGAAAATGCATTTCCCTTACTCGCTCACATAATTCGATTGACAAGCATACCAACTGGTTGGTATGCAATAAGTGAAAGGAAGAACGTCAATGGCTCCACCCAGCACCGGTGCACGCGAGAAATTGCTCGAAGCCGCCTTCAAGGTGATCCGCGAGAAGGGCTACACGGCGACGACAGTCGACGATCTGTGCCAGGCGGCCGGCGTGACCAAGGGCGCCTTCTTCCACCATTTTTCCAGCAAGGAGGCGCTGGGTGTGGCTGCCGCCGAACACTGGGCGGTGACGACCGGCGCAATGTTCGAAGCCGCACCCTATCACGCGCCGGCCGATGCGCTCGAGCGGGTGCTTGCCTATGTCGATTTCCGCAAGGCGATCCTCGGCGGCGAGATGGCCGAATTCACCTGCGTCGCCGGTACGATGGCGCAGGAAGTGCACGACACGCACCCGGCCATCGCTGCGGCCTGCGGCGCGGCGATCACCGGCCATGCCGCCACGCTGGTCGCCGATATCGCCCAGGCGATGGCCGACCACGGTATCGAAAACGCCGGCTGGACGGCGGAAAGCCTGGCGCTGCACACGCAGATCGTCCTGCAAGGCGCCTTCGTGGTCGCCAAGGCGACCGATGACCGGCAGGTGGTGGCCGAAAGCCTCGACCATCTGCGCCGCTACATCGAATTGCTGTTTTCAGCCGACAACCGAGAGGAGACAATCCAATGAACGCCACCACTGAAAAGACTGGTGTCGAGCAAGCCACCAAGGGCGGCACGGTGCGCTTCCACCGCGTGCTGCGCGCCAAACCCGAAATGGTCTTCAAGGCCTTCGTCACACCCGACGCACTGGCACGCTGGCTGCCGCCACGCGGCTATACCTGCAGCGTCCATTCGATCGATGCCACCAAGGGCGGCAGCTTTCGGATGTCGTTCACCGAATTCGCCTCCGGCAACAGCCATTCCTTCGGCGGCGAATATGTTGATTTCGAACCGGGCAAACGGCTGAGCTACACGGACAAGTTCGACGATCCCAACCTGCCCGGCATGATGGTGACGACAATCACCTTCAACAAGGTGCCGATGGGCACCGAGATCAACATCGTCCAGGAGGGCATCCCGGACGTCATCCCGCTCGATGCCTGCTATCTCGGCTGGCAGGATTCGCTGATGTTCCTCGGCCTGCTGGTCGAGGGCGAGAATGCACGCTGAACGCGGCAGGGAGGTGATTCAAGGAGGCCGGAACGGATCCGATTTTCGGCGACGCGGCCGAATTCGACCTCGAATTGATCGAGCAGCGGACGCCCGATGGGTGCAGCCAGGAGCTTGTCTACCGTCCGACCCCGCATGCCTGAAACCGCCAAGTGAAGGGACCAGATGAAATGACAAAGACAATCGCAATCCTCATCGCCCGCCTGATCTTCGGCGGCGTATTTCTCATGGCGGCCGGCTTCAAGTTCGCCGACATGGCAGCTACGGCGCAATACATCGCCGCTATCGGTTTCCCATTCCCGCTGTTTTTTGCCTGGGTGGCTGCATTTTTCGAGGTCGGTCTCGTTCTGGCATTCTTCACAGGCGCCTTCTTCAGGGAAGCGGCGGCGCTGGCAGTCGTCTACGTGCTGTTCCTGGGACTGGCGTTTCACGGGCCGTCGCACTGGGAAGGCAATCAGATGGAGTTCGGCTTTTTCGTCGATCACTTCACCTTCATCGCCGGCCTCCTGTTCGCCGCCGTGCACGGGCCGGGCGAGAAGCTGGCGCTCGGCTGGCGCGTCAACTCGAAACCGATTGTCCTGCGCCAGGCCTGATCTGGCGGCACAGACGTGGTTCGGCCGATGCCGCGCAATAGAAATCGATCCGAGCGCGTATCGTGAGGGCAGACTTCGACCGTCCTCGGCATGCAAAACGCAAAACAGGGGAGAAACGATGGGCAGGATTATCGCCACGCAATATATCTCACTCGACGGGGTCATCGAAGACCCGGTCGGCATGGAAGGCTCGGGCCTCGGCAACTGGGTCGGGCCCCATGAGCGCGGCCCAGAAGGCGATGCCTTCAAGGACGAGGAGCTCAACGACGCGGCAGCGGTGATGCTCGGACGGCGCACCTATGACGGTTTTGCCGCCGTCTGGCCGACGATGAAGAACCCGCTGGCAGACCGCATGAACGCGCTGCCGAAATATCTGGCGTCGCGCACCATCACCAAGCCGGAATGGAACAACACGACCGTGCTCGGCGACGATCTGGCCGCGTCGGCGAGGGAGCTGAAGGCGTCCGTCGACGGCAATATCGTGATCTATGGCAGCGCCTCGGTCTGCCACGTCCTCGCGGAAGCGGGACTGATCGATGAGTTCGCTCTGATGGTCTATCCGGTCGTGCTCGGGCGCGGCATCAAGCTGTTTCCCGAGGGCGTCAAGATCGATCTGGAGCCATTCGACAACCGCCCATTGGGCGGCGGCATCGCCTTGCTATGCTACCGGACCCGCAGCCATGCCGGGGGATGATCGAACGCAACAAAGGACGACACCATGAAACCGTATCTGTCTGTCTTGACGGTCGGTGTCGCCGATCTGGAGAGGTCATTGCGATTCTACCGCGACGGCCTGGGTTTGCCGACCAAGGGCATCATCGGTCGTGAGTTCGAACATGGCGCCGTTGCCTTTTTCGACCTTTCCGGCGGGCTCAAATTCGCGATCTGGGCCCAGGCCGACATCGCCCACGATACGGGCCTCCCCGCAACACCGGTCAGTTCGACAGCCGGTTCGATCGGCCACAATGTCAGGGAGCGCGAGGAGGTCGACGTCCTCATGGCGCAGGCGGCGGCCGCAGGGGCAGAAATCGTCAAACCGGCTCAGGAAACGTTCTACGGCGGCTATGCCGGCTATTTCCTGGATCCCGACGGACACCTTTGGGAGGTCGTCTGGAATCCGGAATTCCTGCCTGATGAGTAGACCGGGAAGCACGCGCCACATCGCAGGAGCCAAATTATCCCATGACGCCCACCATCACCGCCTTTGAAAGCTCGCCGGATCGCGGCGTGGGTCTGGCCCGCGACACGCGCGTGCGCTGGGCGTTCGAGGAAGTCGGCCAGCCTTACGAAGTGCGTCTCGTCTCTTTCAAGGCGATGAAGGAGCCAGCGCATCTGGCTCTGCATCCGTTCGGTCAGATACCAACCTATGAGGAAGGCGGTCTCGTCCTGTTCGAGTCCGGCGCCATCGTGCTCCACGTCGCCGAGACCCATGCCGGCCTGTTGCCGGTGGATGCCAATGCGAGGTCGCGCGCCATCGCCTGGATGTTCGCCGCGCTCAACACGGTGGAACCGCCCATCCTTGAACTGCAAAATGCCGGGCTCCTCGAAGGCGACATGCCCTGGGCCGGCGAACGCCTGCCGCTGGTCATGGATCGTATCCGCACCCGGCTGGCCCAGCTTTCCGTTCGCCTTGGAGAAGCCGACTGGCTCGACGGTGCTTTCACTGCCGGCGACCTCATGATGGTTCATGCGCTTCTGAGACTGAGGCCGTCGGGTTTGCTCGACGAATTTCCCAACCTCGCCGCCTATGTCGGGCGCGGCGAAGCCCGGCCCGCCTACCAGCGGGCATTTGCGGCGCAACTGGCGGTTTTCACCGACAAGGTGCCGATGGAGCAGCCATCATGACGAAATCAGTCCTATACATGTCCATGTCGCTCGACGGCTATATCGCGGGGTCGAACGACAATCCGGGTAATCCGGGAGGCGACGACTTCATGCGCCTGCATGAATGGTACGGCTTCGAGGGAACGCCTCCCAACACGAAAGGGACCGGCTGGGGCGCGCGCTTCATGGATGAAGGCCATGCGACAGGCGCTGTGCTTGCGGGCAGACGCACCGTCGAGCAGGTCGATCACTGGGGCGGAGATCATCATGGCGTCCCGATCTTCGTGGTGAGCCACCGGCCGCCCGACCCTTCTGCCGCGAAATATTCCCTGGTGACCTATGTGACCGACGGGATCGAAAGCGCGATGGCGCAGGCCAAGGCCGCCGCGAAGGGGAAGGACGTCATGGTGCATGGCGCATACACCGCGCAACGTGCACTGGAGGCTGGTGTGCTGGACGAATTGCAGGTCCACCAGATCCCGGTGCTGTTCGGCGCCGGCCGGCGACTGTTCGACACGCTGCCGTCGCGCATCGAACTGGAGATCGTCCGGGTGATCGACACACCGGATGCCACCCATATTCGCTACCGCGTCATCAAGGGCTGAAAGAGGGAGGAAACCTGCCCGACCATCAGATCAATGCCGGACAAAATGGTTTCGGCATCAACCCAACAAGGAAGAGTAAAATGGAAGTTTCCATCTATCTGTTTTTCAACGGCAATTGCCTCGAGGCGATGCAGTTCTACGCCGAAACGCTGGGCGGAGAGATCACCGGTGTCTTCAAGAATGGCGACGCGCCGCCGGAAGCTCGCATGCCGGGCGATGACGACCTGATCATGAACATGGCGATGAAGGTCGGCAACACTTCCATTTTGGCTTCCGACGCGCCGGGCGACTGGTATGCCAAGCCGCAGGGTTTCGATGTCGTTGCGTCGCCGAAAACGATGGATGAGGCCGAGCGGGTCTATGCGGCACTGAGCGCGGATGCCGAGGAAATACGCCTGGCGCTCAGCGAAACTTTCTTTGCCGAACGTTTCGCCATGCTGACCGACCGCTACGGCACCAGATGGATGGTCAATTATGCCGGCTCGAAGGCGGCCGGATAATTCCGGCGCCAATCCTGCGTAACCTAAGGAAATGTCCAGTGAACACTCAAGACACATTGCCGTCCGGCCGGGAACTCGCCGGGCTCAACAAGGCGCGGTTTCCGAACGAGAGCGCGGAATACCGAAAAGCGCGCAACGCGCTTCTTGCCGAGGAGATTGAACTGCGCCGCCACACAGAACGCGTCGCCGAAATGCGTCGGCAATTACCGCCGGGCGGCGCGGTTGAGAAGGCCTACGACTTTGTCGGCGAGGACGGACCGATCAGTTTCGAGGGCCTGTTCGCCGACAAGGATACGCTCGTCATCTACAGTTACATGCTGGGGCCCGAGCGCAAAGCACCCTGTCCGATGTGCACCTCGCTGATGGGCTCGTTCGAAAGCAAAATTCCGGATTTCCAACAACGGGTGGCACTCGCTTTCATCGCGAGGTCGCCGATTGAACGGCTGTCGGAAGAAAAAAGCAAGCGCGGCTGGACCCAGCTTCCGATCTATTCAGATCCTTTCGGCGATTACACACGCGACTACGTGAGCGCGGAGGATGCCGACATCCCAGGCTATGCTGTCTTCACCCGCCGTGAGGGTACGATCCGCCATTTTTGGAGTGGGGAAATCGGCGGAAGCATGGCCGATCCGGGTCAAGACCCGCGCGGTTCGCCGGAAATGGACCCACTCTGGCTGCTTCTCGACACGACACCCGAGGGACGCGGCGCCGACTGGTATCCGAAACTGAAATACGAAGGCTGACGGGCGTCACGCGGAATTCGAAGTGCTCGCTACCTGGACTCTTGAATTGAGGAAGAGATCATGAAGGACAAGATCATAAATTGCCTGTGGTTCGATCACGGCGGAGCCAGCAAGGCGGCGGAGTTCTATGCCGCCACCTTTCCCGACAGCCATGTCGACCGTGTGAACACAGCCCCCGGCGATTATCCCGACGGAGCGCAAGGCAATGAATTGACCGTCGAATTCACCGTTCTCGGACGCAAGTTCGTCGGCCTCAACGGTGGCCCGAATTTCAAGCCGAATGAATCTGTGAGCTTCATGGTCGTCACCGAAACCCAGGAAGAGACCGACCGCTATTGGGACGCCATCGTCGGCAATGGCGGCGCGGAAAGCGCCTGCGGCTGGTGCAAGGACCGGTGGGGCTTTTCCTGGCAGATCACCCCGCGGCGGCTGCTCGAAATGACGACGAGTTCCGACTCCGCTGCCGCGAAACGGGCATTCGACGCCATGATGACGATGGCGAAGATCGACATCGCGGCGGTCGAGGCGGCTTATCACGGCTAGCGCGATGACATTTCCGGGCTCCCGGAAACCCAATCAGGCGCATCGGTTCGCCGCAGCGCAGATCGACAGGAGAGACAAGATGTTCAAGAGTGTGATGATCGCCCTTGTGGGCTCGGCCCTGGCCCTGCTCGCTGTGCCAGCAGCCGGCCTTGCCAAAGACGGTGACCAACCGATGAAAAAGCAAGCCAAATCCGCACCAGTCCGTACCGGCCATGTCGAGGTCAGGGGGATCGATTACTATTACGAAGTTCACGGCAAGGGCGAGCCGCTGCTGCTGCTGCATGGCGGGCTCGGAACGATCGACATGTTTCAGCCGATCCTGCCGGCGCTGGCGGAGCATCGCGAAATCATCGCGGTCGACATGCAGGGCCATGGTCGCACCACTCTGGGCGACCGCCCGATCCGGCTGCCGGCGATGGCCGATGACATCGCGGCGGTCCTTCGCGAGATCGGCTATGGCCGGGTAGACGTGCTCGGCTATTCGATGGGCGGCGGAGTGGCATTGCGTCTTGCCATCCAGCATCCCGAAGTCGTTCGCCGGGCCGTGTTCGTATCGACGCCCTTCGCTCAGGATGGGTTCTATCCGGAAATGCTGCCACAGCAGGCGCAGGTTGGCGCCGCGATGGCGGACATGATGAAGGACACGCCGATGTACAAGTCCTATGCGGCGGTGGCGCCGCATCCGGAGGACTTTCCGAAACTGCTCGACGCAACGGGCGACCTCATGCGCCAGCCCTATAACTGGGCGGAAGAGGTGAAGACGCTGAAAATGCCGATAATGCTCGTCTACGGCGACGCCGACATGATCCGTCTCGACCATGTGGCGGAATTCTACCACCTCATCGGTGGCGCGCAGATGGATGCCGGATGGATGCGCGAGCACATGGCGCAGAACAGGCTGGCGATCGTGCCCGACCTCACCCACTATGAAATGTTCACCACGTCGAGGCTGAAGGGAATCGTGCTGCCGTTCATCGACGGCATCAGCGGGACCAAGAGCTGGGCCGAACAGATCGAGGAGTGAATGTAGCTTGGTCGGCCGGCACAGCCACCCGGCGCATCGATCCGTTTGAGGAGAGGACCAACCCCATGCTGCCAGTAACCGAGACTGCGATGCCGGGCATCGGCCTTTCCATTCCGCAGGTCATCGAACGCGAGGCCGAACCGTGCCTTGCCTTTCGCACCGGCGGCGCCATGACCGACCTGCCGCAATTCGCCCCGCCCTATTTTGGCAAGCTGCACGAGTGGATGGCAAGCCACGGCGTCACTGCGGGCACACACTTCTTCCGTTACCATCGCTTCGGCAATGACGGCGGCGTGGAACTCGATGTCGGCAGCACAGTCAACCATCCGGTCGAGGCGAGTGGCGGTGTCATCGCAGATGAAATTCCCGCCGGGCGCTATGCCTTCGCCACCTATACCGGCCCCTATGACCGGCTCCATGACGCCTTTTGCATGCTCAATGGCTGGATCGGCGCGCGCAGTCTGAAGGCGGACGCCCAACACGAACCGGACGGCCACCGGCCCGCCTGCCAGCTTGAAATCTACCGGATCGGACCGATGGACAGGGATGATCCGGCAAAGTTCGAGACAGATATCCTGATCAAGCTCGTCTGATCGACGGAGGATGGAATGACCTATGTCGACGGTGTTGTCGTGGCGGTAGCGACCGACAAGCGCGAACTCTACATCGAGAAATCGAAGCTCGTCAGCGCCCTGTTCAGGGAATATGGCGCGCTCAGGGTCGTCGACACCTGGGGCGTCGACGTGCCCGACGGCAAGTTCACCTCGTTCCCGATGGCAGTGAAACGCGAGCCGCACGAAACCGTGGTCTTCGGCTGGGTCGAGTGGCCGTCCAGGGCGGTTCGTGACGAAGCCTGGGAGAAGGTCATGAAGGATGAGCGCATGACGCAGATCGACCTGCCCTTCGACGGCAAGCGCATGATTTTCGGTGGCTTCGAGATGATCGTCGACGTCTAGAGTATCGGTTCAGGCAGTCCGGGACGCATGCCCCTCGGTCCGCAGGGCATGCGGCGGCCATCATGGTTCGCCGCATGCCAATGCAAGGATCGGTCTGGCCGGGTTGTCTCACGCCGTGCGGGGTGGCGCTTCCGGCAATGGCGATGCTGACGACGATTCGCCACCATCCCATTCGAGGCGGCGCGTGGCGAACATGGTTGCCGTGATCGTCAGGAAGGCGACGATGGAGCCTGCCAGCAGCGCATAGTCCTCCTCGCTCATCACGAGGTAGATCACCACGTAGATCACGCCGAGCACGCCAGCCATGATCACACCGCTTCGCAGCCGCCGTAGCGCGTCGCCGACATACCAGGAGATCAGCATCGTCGTCGCCGTGGCGGCGATCGCATAGGCCGGACCGAAACCGATATGTTCGGCCAATGCCAGCAACAGCAGAAAGAAGATTACCAGCGCCAGTCCGACGAGCGCGTATTGCATCCAGTGAATAGACCGGTTGCCCTTCACCTCCAGAATGAATACTGCGAGGAAGGTGAGCGCGAAGAAGGCGGTCGAGTATTTCAGGGTCCGCGCGATGACCTGATAGAATTGCAGCGGCTCGACGAATCCCACCGAAATCTCGGCCGCACTTTCCGGAAGGGACGTGGCGAGGTTCATCATGCTCGTGCCCTGCGCCAGGCTCGGTATGGTCCAGCTTGCTGAAAAACCCTGCCCGGTCACCGCGCGGCTGTCGGGCAGCATGCGCCCGGCAAAGCCCGGATGCGGCCAGTCCGAATTCATCTCGATCTCGGTCGCCCGTGCGGATGGAAGGATGGTCAGCTGGCGCGCCCCGTTCAATGTCAGGTCGACGTTGAACGAAAAGCCCGATCGGGCAAGGCCCTCAGGCAAGGCATAGCTGAAACCCCTGTGCTTCCTGTCGGCCAATCCCGACAGGCCCGGTTGGAAGACGCCCTTGCCGCGGCCGTCAATGTCGATCCTCGCCTCGGAGCGAAAGCCGCTGATATCCGAAACGCTCATCGCCATGAAGGCCGAATCATAGTCGACGACGCCGAGCTTTTCCTCGATAGTGGCCGGCAGCGGCGCGAAGCGGCCGGAAATGTGCGTCCGCGACTGGAACAGCGGGGTGCGGTAGATCGAGCGCTTCCTTTCCTCCACGCCGACATTCAGGTCCATTTTCAGCTGTTCGGCCGAAAAGACGGCGTAGAGGGGGCTCGACCATTCCGATTTGCGATAGGGCAGAACCAGATAGGGTCCGTTGAGGGTCTGTTCCCCGCCCCAGCCCGCCGCGATTTCTTTGGCAACCGTCTCGGCGCGATGCGCCCGTTCGTTGACGAAGCCCAGCACGATCATCGCCGGGACCATCAGCAGGAACGAGATGACCCCCGCAATGACCAGCTTTCCCATGGGCGAGCGAATGCCCAGATGCGCCAGCCCGGATCGCCGCGACGGTACGGGCGCGGCAACAGTATCGCTTGTAGACATGACTTCCCCTCAATCAAGAATGATCCCGACATGGATCAGTTGAGGCGGCAAAAAAGGCGAAAGCGTCGCTGCAAATCAGTAAGGGCATGGCAATAAGATGATCATTTCTGGGCAGCGTTGCTTTACTTTGACCTGGCGGCGCGGGAATGCGCGACTTTTACTTCGCGCAGGCAAGCCATTCCCGCGCACAGGTCTCGACGATCAGCGTGGTGCCGACAGCGAGATCATCGAACGCCATCCTGTCTTCCTCGGGCCCGGCTCCGGGCAGCGGGACGTGGACAAAGCCACTCATCAAAGGCGCGAAACATTCGCAGGCATGAGCGAGCGACAGGGTCATCACCGTGTTGCAGAGGTAGCTGCCGGCGTCATCGGACCATTCAACCGGCAGGCCTGCGTTGCCCAACGCGGCGGCGATGGCATCGAGCGGCAATCGCGAGGAAAGCGTCTCGGGGCCGGCGCAGATCGCACCGGAGGCGGGTAGCGCGCCGCGATTGTCCGGCTGGGCCTGCGCATGTCTGTTTCTCGCCACGCGTTCCAGCCGGAAGCCGGAACACGACGCGGCAAGGCCGAAATGGATGGCGATGTCGGGTGCGAATTCGCGGCCGATCGCCGACAGACGCGGCGCGATGGCTTCATAGTCGACATCTAGGCATTCGGCGTGGAAGGCGCCGAGGCCCTCGAAAGCCGGCGGATCGGCGCGCAGATGCTCGACAAGCGCTTGCGTCGGGTTTTGCGGCGCGCCGGGAAACGGGCCAAAGCCGGTGACAAGGATGCGGGGGACTTCCCGCATGGAATGGTCAATCCTTCTTCTGCGGAATGACGCGGATGCCGAGTTCCTGCAATTGCCGCGAGGTGGCCTCGGTCGGTGCGTCCATCAGCAAATCGGCGGCCTGCTGGTTCATCGGGAAGAGCGCGATGTCGCGCAGATTCTTGGCACCTGTCAGAAGCATGACGATGCGGTCGATGCCGGCGGCCAAGCCGCCATGCGGCGGCGCGCCGTACTGGAAGGCGCGGTAGAGACCGCCGAAATCGCGCTCGACGTCTTCCTTCGACAAGCCCACCTTCTCGAAGGCGGCGACCATCAATTCCGGCTGGTGGTTGCGCAGGCCGCCCGAGACGATTTCCGAACCGTTGCAGACGAGGTCATACTGAAACGCCTTGATCGTCAGCGGATCGTCGTTGGCCAGCGCCTCCTTCCCCCCCTGCGGCATGGAGAAGGGGTTGTGCGAGAAATCGATCTTCTTTTCGTCCTCG
>JAJDOK010000059.1 GCA_022340185.1 Salaquimonas sp.
CGAGGCCAGCGCCCGGGACAAGGCGTTGACAGCACGGGTGTCATCGAGGCCGCCAAGGATCAGGGTTGCGGCGGTTTCGGGCTTCGGCAGCAGCTTGAGGGCAATCTCGGTGACGACACCCAGCGTGCCGTAGGCGCCGCATTGCAGCTTCACCAGGTCGTAGCCGGTGACGTTCTTCACGACACGGCCACCGCTTTTCAGCACTTCACCGGATCCGTCGACAAAGCGCACGCCGATCGCCGAATCCCGGCAGGCGCCCGCCTGGATACGGCGCGGCCCGGACGTGCCGGTGGCAAACATGCCGCCCACACTGGGTTCACCGCCACTGCCAAGCAATGCTCTGTAGTCTGCAGGTTCAAAGGGCAACATCTGACTTTCGGCATCAAGCGCCGCCTGCAGTTCGGCCAATGGCGTGCCGGCTTTGACCACCACGGTCAGTGCGGCCGGCTCGTAAAGCGTAATGCCGGACATACCGGCAAGCGAGAGAACTCTTTTCGCCTCGGCCGGCCGGCCGATCGACGAACGCGTTCCGCCGCCCAAAATACGGATGGCATCACCGGATGAAGCGGCTTCGCGGACCATTTCGGCCAGTTCGGCTTCATTGGCCGGTTTCAAGACTTTGCTCACGGACAGGCTCACTCGGCCGCCTCGCGCGGGGCGTTGCGCTCGCGGCGCGAACGGCTCGCTTCCATCGGAAAGACCTTGGCCGGGTTCATCAACCATCCGGGATCGAAGACGTCCTTCACACGCATCTGGATTTCGAGATCGGCTTCGGAAAACTGGACCTCCATCAAATCGCGCTTCTCGACGCCTACCCCGTGCTCGCCGGTCAGGCAGCCGCCGACCTCGACGCACAGCTTGAGAATGTCGGCGCCGAAAGCTTCGCATTTTTCCTGGTCGCCCGGCTTGTTGGCGTCATAGAGAATGAGCGGGTGGAGATTACCGTCGCCGGCATGGAAGACATTGGCGACCTTCAGGCCGTAATCGGCCGACATCGCCTCCATGCGCGCGAGCACGTCAGGCAGTCGCGAAGTGGGAATAACGCCGTCCATGCACATGTAGTCGGCGATCTGGCCCATGGCGCCGAAGGCGGCCTTGCGCCCCTTCCAGATCAGATCGGACTGGACGGCGGATTGGCTCTCACGCATGACCTTCGGATCGTGACGCGACGCAACCTCGCGGATTTTTGCCAATTGCTCGTCGATTTCGGCGGGCGAACCCTCGACTTCGACGATCAGCAAGGCTTCCACGTCGGTCGGGTAGCCGGCATGGGCAAAGTTTTCGCAGGCGATGATCGCCGGCCTGTCCATGAATTCCATGGCGACCGGCAGCACGCCGGACTTGATGATGTCGGCGACGCAGGCGCCGGCGACCTCGTTGGAATCGAAACCCATGAGGATCGGCTTGGCGCCTTCCGGTTTCCTCAGGATTCGCAAAACCGCCTCGGTGACGATGCCGAACTGGCCCTCCGAACCGCAGATGATTCCGAGCAGATCGTAGCCTTGCGGATCGAGAAACGGCCCGCCGATCTCGACCACTTCGCCGTTCATCAGCACAAGTGTGACGCCCATCAGATTGTTGGTCGTCACGCCGTATTTGAGGCAATGGGCGCCACCGGAATTCATGGCGACGTTGCCGGCGATGGCGCAGGCGAGCTGGCTCGAGGGATCGGGCGCGTAGAAAAATTCCTCCGCCGATACCGCATCCGACACCGACAGATTGGTCATGCCGGACTGGACACGGATGAAGCGGTTATCGAAGTCGACCTCGAGCACCTGGTTGAGCCGCGAGACGCCGATGATGACGGAATCGGCGGTCGGCAGCGCACCGCCCGACAGCGAAGTGCCGGAGCCGCGCGGCACGACGGGAACGCCCAGACGCGAGCAGGTCTTCAGAACCGCTGCGACTTCCCCGGTCGTGCGCGGCAGGACAACGGCGAGCGGCGGGCAGCGATAGGCCGATAGCGCATCGCATTCATAGGCGAGCGTCTCGGCGGAATCGGAAATGACATCGCCTTCGCCGGCTACCGACTTCAATTCGGCAAGGATGCGTTCGCGGCGAGACAGGATGGCTTCATCCGGCTTCGGCATCTCGATGTGGGACATTTGAAATCTCCTCCATCCGGTTCGATCGGCATTATCCACCCTAAGCCATGCCCCTACAACGCCAGACATAGCAATTGCAATTTGCCAAGCCGCCCGCGCCTGATAAACAATCCACCTGCGTTGGAGGGAGCAAGCGTGCGTGAAGTGAGGGAGTCTGCCGGATCGCGAACGGGTTCGCGCCTGAAGGTCGGGCTATTCGTGACCTGCCTCGTCGATCTGTTCAGGCCAAGCGTCGGCTTCGCTGCCGTCAAGCTGCTGGAGGAGGCCGGTTGCGAGGTGCATGTGCCGCTGTCCCAGACCTGCTGCGGCCAGCCGGCCTGGAATTCCGGCGACCGGACCGACACGGCCGATATCGCCAGGCAGGTGATCGCCGCCTTCGAAAAGTTCGACTACATCGTCGCACCGTCGGGTTCGTGCGCCGGCACGCTGAAAAAGCACTACCCGGAAGTGTTCAAGGACGATCCGGCGTGGTTGGCGCGGGCTACTGCCTTTTCGGTCAAAGTGCACGAACTGATGAGCTTCCTCACCGATGTCACGGGCGTCAGCAAGGTCGACGCCGGATATGAAGGCATGGCGACCTATCACGATTCCTGCTCGGGCCTGAGGGAACTCGGCGTCAAGGGCCAGCCGCGCGCGCTGCTCGCCTCGGTCAGGGGACTGAAGCTCAGAGAGATGAAGGACGCAGAAGCCTGCTGCGGCTTCGGTGGCACCTTCGCGGTCAAATACGCCGACATCTCCAACGCAATCGTTGCCGAGAAGACGGCCAATATCGAGGCGTCGAAACCCGACCTGCTGCTCGCCGGCGATCTCGGCTGCCTGATCAACATGGCCGGCAAGCTGAAACGCCAGGGCAGCACGGTCGAGGTGCGCCACGTCGCCGAGGTGCTCGCCGGCATGACCGATACGCCGGCGATCGGCGATGGCAAGGGGAAGGGCCGCTAGATGGTCGAGATCACCTCCCCGCACTTCAAGGAAAACGCCGTCGAGGCGCTCTCCGACGAAAACCTGCAGAAGGCGATGCGTCATCTGCGCGGCAATTTCACTGCGAAACGGGCGGCAGCCGCCGCCGCGCTGCCGGAATTCGAGGCGCTGCGGGACAATGCGCGCGACATCAAGAACCATGTGCTTACCCATCTCGACCTTTATCTGGAGGCCTATGAGGAACGGGTGACAGCGCAGGGCGGCAAGGTGCATTGGGCTGCCGACGCGCAAGAGGCGCGCAACATCGTGCTCGACATCTGCCGCAAGGCGGACGCCAAGACCGTCACCAAGGGCAAGTCGATGATCTCCGAAGAGATCGACCTCAACGCCTTTCTGGAACGCAACGGCATCACGCCGGTCGAGACCGATCTCGGCGAATACATCATCCAGCTGCGCGGCGAACATCCAAGTCACATCATCGCGCCCGCGGTGCACCTCAATATCGATCAGGTGCGCGAGGATTTCCGCCGGGCGCACAGCCATCTGCCTCCCGACCGGGCAATGAAGGAACCCGAAAGCCTGCTGCGCGAGGCGCGCGGCATATTGCGCAAGAAATTCCTTTCGGCCGATGTCGGGATCACCGGTGCCAATTTCCTTGTGGCCGAAACCGGCACCTCTGTGATCGTCACCAATGAGGGCAATGGCGACCTGACGCAGATCCTGCCGAAGGTCCATGTCGTCATCGCCTCGATCGAGAAGATCGTGCCGACGCTGGAGGACATGAGCCAGATCGTGCGTGTGCTGGCGCGCTCGGCGACGGGCCAGGAAATGAGCGTCTACACCACGCTGTCGACCGGACCGAGACGCAAGGAGGATCCGGACGGGCCGGAGGAATTCCACGTCGTCCTGCTCGACAATGGTCGTTCGAGCATGATCGGCACCGAGTTCCAGGATATGCTGCGCTGTATCAGATGCGGGGCGTGCATGAACCATTGCCCGGTCTATCAGGCTGTGGGCGGCCACGCCTATGGCTGGGTCTATTCCGGGCCGATGGGCGCGGTGCTGACGCCGACGCTGATCGGCGTCGACAAGGCTGGGCACCTGCCGAACGCGTCTACCTTCTGCGGGCGCTGCGAAGAAGTCTGTCCGATGCATATCCCGCTGCCGAAGATGATGCGCTCCTGGCGCGAACGCGAATTCGAGCGCCATCTGTCACCGGTATCGTATCGCTCCAATCTGAAATTGTGGGCATGGTTCGCCAAAAGGCCAGCGCTCTACCGGCCGCTTGCCGGGCTGGCGATGCGCTCGCTGTCGCTGATGGGCGGTCGGCGCGGCCGCTTTTCGGCCCTGCCTATGGCGGGAAGCTGGACGAAGGACCGCGATCTGCCGGCGCCGCAGGGCGGGACCTTCATCTCGCAATGGCGAAACAAGCGCGGCAGGACGTGATGTCTGAAGCACGGGACATCATCCTGGGGCGGATTTGCGCGAGCCTTAGCGAGAACGGCAAGGCAGGAGGCGACGAAGCGCGACACGAAGAGGTCGAAAAGCGATTGCGCGGCCACCCTCAAGGTGTCGTGCCACATCCGGCAGACGCAAAACAGGCCGTGGTAGACCGGTTCATCGACAAGGCGCAGGCGGCCGGCGCGACGGTCGAGAAGGCAAAGCAGGGCGACGTTGCCAAAGCCGTTTCCGCCTTTCTGAGAGACCACAATCTGCCGCAGCAATTGCGTGTGGGTGCAGATGAGAGGCTGGAACAAATCACGTGGCAATCGCGCGGCGCGCCCGAACTACTCTCCGGGCCCAGCGACGGCAACGATCTGAGCGGGCTCAGTCACGCCTTTGCCGGTGCAGGCGAAACCGGCACGCTTGTCCTCACCTCGGGACCGGATAATCCGACGACGATCAACTTCCTGCCCGAGAACCACATCGTGGTGGTCGACGCGCAGGACATCGAGTTCGACTACGAGGCGATCTGGACAAGGCTGCGGCACAAAGCGGGCGCGGGCAAGATGCCGCGTACGGTCAATCTGATCACCGGACCGTCCCGATCGGCCGATATCGAGCAGACGCTGATCATGGGCGCGCACGGCCCGGTGCGCCTGCACATCATCGTCGTCACCGGTTGAGACAACGATGACGCTGCAAAGCCGCGTCGCGCCGGACGGCAGCCTGCATGCGCATCGGGGACGCGGCCTGTTCACGGGCAATCGCGGCGTTATCCACGATCCCGAGACGAAATCGCTTTCGGGCAGGCGCTGGACGACGCAAAGCTGGATCGTCTGCACCTGCGAGTGGCAAGGCAGGCGGCGCGAGGTGTGGGGACGCAACGGCCCGAATGGCGTGGCCGGATGGAGCGAACTCTTCTTCCTCGACGAGGTGACGGCGCTGGCAGCCGGGCACCGACCCTGCTTCTATTGCCGGCGCGAACGGGCAAAGGCCTTCGCCGACGCGTTCGCCAAGGGAAACAATCTCGGTCAGGTCAGCGCATCGCAGATCGACCGCATGCTGCACGGCGAGCGGCGACTTTCGGCACGCCAAGCGCCGAGGCGGCTTGCGCCGGCCGATCTTACTCATCTGCCGGACGGCGCGATGGTCGAGACCGAAGGAGACTTCTTTGCCGTGGTCGGCGGGCAATTGCTGCGATGGGATTTTGGCGGCTATGGCGGAGAGATCGACCCGACAGCGACAAAGGGTGCGGCGATCACCTTGGTGACGCCGCCAGCGACGGTAGCGGCGCTAGCCGCCGGCTACCGGCCGGTCTGGCACGAAAGCGCAGTGGCTTGATCGGCCCCAACTTGATCGGTTTGGCGAAAGCCTCTATCGCGGCGGGATGGAACGCCATGATCACCGCCTGCAACGCCTGTTCACCGAGGCCGATCTGGCTGCGGATGCCATCGCCGCGGCCGACCGGGACCAGACCAATTATCTCCTCAACGTGCTGCGTCTGAAGGCGGGCGCATCGTTGTTGCTTTTCAACGGTCGCGACGGGGAATGGCTGGCTGAGGTCGAGAATGCATCGAAAAAGGCGTGTTCGCTTCGCCTCGTCCGCCAGACGAGGCCACAAACAACGCCGAACGATCTTTGGTATCTCTTTGCGCCGCTGAAACAGGCGCGCCTCGACTACATGGTGCAGAAGGCCGTGGAAATGGGCGTTTCCACGCTCGTGCCGGTCATCACGCAGCACACGCAGGTCGGCAGGGTGAACGAGAAACGCATGCTGGCCAATGCGGTCGAGGCGGCCGAACAATGCGGCGTGCTCAACCTGCCCGAGATAGATGAAGCCGCCAAACTCGATGCCGTGCTCAGCCGCTGGCCCGAGGGGCGGCACCTCATCTTCTGCGACGAGGCTGCCGACGGGAACCCGATCGAGAATCTGCGGCCACTCAGGGGCAAGCCGCTCGCCGTGCTGATCGGGCCGGAGGGTGGCTTCTCGCAGACAGAACGCGACAGACTGACCGCCCTGCCCTTCGTCGCCACCATAGCGCTTGGACCGCGCATCTTGCGCGCCGATACCGCGGCGGTTGCCGCGCTTGCGATCATCCAGACAGCGGCCGGGGACTGGATCTAGAAAAACACACGATTTGCAAACGCTGAGGCAAGGATCAGAAAGTTTCGCTTGCGTAGCGGCGGGGAGGACCATATCTGTCTCGCGACATCGGACTGCATCGGCGGATACCGATGAAGCAGGCATATCCGGGCGATGCGCCGGCGACCCACATATACAGGCCCCACAAACAGGCTAGGTCATGGCGCGAGACACCACCGATCTGACACCGGTCGAAAACCGCAACCAGTTGATCGAATGGCTGGAAGATGGCTGCAAGCCGCGCCAGGAATGGCGGATCGGCACCGAGCACGAGAAATTCGGCTTCTACACGAAGGATTATTCGCCGGTTCCCTATGAGGGCGACAACGGCATCCGCGCCCTTCTCGAGGGCATGCAGGCTGCGCTCAACTGGGAGCCCATCCTCGACGAGGAGCGGATCATCGGTCTCGTCGCGCCGGATGGAAAGGGCGCGATTTCGCTCGAACCCGGCGGCCAGTTCGAACTGTCCGGCGCGCCGCTGGAAACAATCCACCAGACCTGCCGCGAATCGAACCGGCATCTGGCAACGGTCAAGGCGGTCGCCGAACCGCTCGGCATTGCCTTTCTCGGCGTCGGCGCAAGCCCGCTCTGGAGTTTCGAGGAAACGCCCAAAATGCCGAAAAGCCGGTACCAGATCATGTCGCGCTACATGCCGAAGGTCGGGACGCAGGGCCTCGACATGATGTACCGCACGGCGACGATCCAGGTGAACCTGGATTTCGAAAGCGAAGCCGACATGCGTCGCAAGTTGCAGGTCGGCATGAAGCTGCAACCGATGGCTTCCGCACTGTTTGCCCGCTCACCCTTCACCGAGGGCCGGCCGAACGGGCAGCTTTCATGGCGCAGCGAGATCTGGCGTGATACCGACAACGAGCGTGCCGGATTTCACGAATTCATGCTGGAACCCGGTTTTGGCTTCGAAGCTTATGTCGACTGGGCGCTCGACCTGCCGATGTACTTCGTCATCCGCGACGGAAAATACAAAGACTGCACCCACATCACCTTCCGCCAGTTCATGGACGGCGCATTGAAGGACGAGGTGAGCGACGGCGTGCCCAATCTGGGCGACTGGAACAATCACCTGACGACGCTGTTTCCCGATGTTCGGCTGAAGCGCTATCTGGAAATGCGCGGCGCCGATGGCGGGCCATGGCGCGACATCTGTGCCCTGCCGGCACTGTGGATCGGATTGCTCTATGACAAGGATACGCTTGCTGGTGCGGAAGCACTGACGGGCGAATGGTCCATCGACATGGTGCGCGAATTGCGCGATGCGGTTCCGCGCGAGGGGCTCAACGCGACGATAGGCAACCGCAAGCTCAACGACGCGGCGCGCGAGGCACTGGCGTTGGCGGCGAACGGGCTACATGCGCGCGGCCACCAGAACCAGGAAGGTTTCGACGAATCGGTGTTTCTGGCGCCGCTCAATGAAACGGTGGCGATCGGCCAGACACCGGCGGAGGGATTGCTGCAGCGCTATTACGGACCATGGCTCGGCGATGTGCGCCGGCTGTTCGACGAATACGCCTACTGATCGAGGCCGAGTAACCTGCCAAATGCGGCAGATAAAGTGCATGCAATCGTTGATTGTTCAGCTTCGCCGACCGAAGGTCGGTTTGTTCGACTTGGGCTGCCTTTCGCGAACTTCAATGACGGCAGGTTGGCCCTCGCCTTCGTCCTGTGACTGTTCCTGCAGCTTCATGGCACGCATCATTTCCTTGCTCAGCGCAGTCTCGGTCGAACTGAGCCTGAAAGCGTCAAAAATCCGGCTCGGCGTCTTTTCGCTGACGAATTTCACGCCGCAGGCCTTGCCCTCGCGCCATACGCGTTCGCACTCGACCTGATAGCCATCGACACCAACATGAAGGGTGAAGGCGATCGGGACAGAAGCAAGATCGTCGAAGTTGAGACGTGCACCGGTTTCGCTCTCATTGCGCATCACGCAGGGCAAGGTGCTGTAGTGTTTGTTGTAGGCGGCCAGACCCGATTTCAGAACGCGATGACGCTGCGACCCGCGACGTTCGTCATCGGGGTCCGGATGCAGGACCTTGCGCTGTCCGCTCGTGTCACTCACCTGCTCACTCTCCGTTTTCAAACTCTAAACCCGCACTGCCGGTGGCAGCACGGAGTCCATGCGGTCAATTATGATCAGATTAACATTGCGGTATTAAACATTGCTGAATGAATGGCAGGAAAATCAGCACTTTGGCAGGTGGTTAAGAGGAATTTACCGGATGCGGGGACGGGCCTCGCTGACGAGGCCGTCGAACGAAACAGTCACGGAATTGCCGCGGCGCTCGGCAATGCGGCACTCGAGCCGGACCTCGTCAGGTTCCACATAGAGCGAGAACTGATCGGGGATGCCCAGCCAACCGCCGAGCAGCAGTGTGGCGCTGCCGGAACCGAAATCACGCACCGTGCATGGCACGGGGAAGGATTGTCCGTTGACGACGAGATAGCCGAGCCGTTGACCTCGTCTCTGGCGGGCGGTCTGGCGTTGATCGGCTTCGCGCGAACGATGACCAGTATCGGAGCCGTCATCCTGTGAAATCGACATGGGTGCTTGCAAATTCAATGGGGTCGCCTTCAGATCAATATTACAGAAGTTTGAACGCTAGCGGTTTCATGGTTAATTTCTACTTAAATGCGCTGGATGAGTCGTTTCCGGCGTCGGGAGAGGGAACGCGATGCAACCTTTGATGGACATGATGGCGCAAGGGGCCAACGGGGCGATGATCGAACAGATCGGGCGTCAGTTCGGCCTTTCGTCAGCCCAGGCCGAACAGGCCGTCGTCGCCCTAATGCCCGCATTCTCGCTGGGACTGAAATACAACGCGCATGATCCTTACGGCTTCACACGCTTTCTCGATGCGCTGTCGAGCGGAAGGCATGCGGCTTATTACGACAATCCTTCCGAGGCGCTGGGCGGCGGCGGCATCGAGGAGGGCAATGCCATACTGGGCCATCTGTTCGGTTCCAAGGAACTTAGCCGCGCGATTGCCGCCCAGGCAGCGCAGGCGACGGGCATTTCGCAGTCGATCATGAAATCCATGCTGCCGACGCTGGCGCCGATGATCATGGGCGGGCTGTTCAAGCAGTTGAGCGAGGCGTCGACAGGCGCCGCCAATCCGATGCTGAACAATCCGCTGGGAAAAATGTTCGAACAGATGGCCGGCGGGGCGATGGGGGGCGGTGCAATGGCGAACAATACCTGGGGCAAGATGTTCGAAGAGATGATGGGCGGCGCGCAAGGCGGCGGTCTGGGCAGCGCCAATCCGTGGGGAAGGATGTTTGAGCAGATGATGGGCGGCGGTACGGCGGCTGCTGAACCCAAAGCGCCACCTGAGCCAGAAGCGCCACCTGAAGAGGAACCCCACGAGGAAGAGCCCGGCGGGGGCGGCGGGCTGGGCGATTTGTTCGGCGAGATGTTCGAGACCGGACGCTCCATGCAGCGCGATTACCAGAAAAACATGGAATCGATCTTCGACCAGTTCCTCCAGGGCATGAAGCAGCGCTGAAAATCCCCAAATTTTCAACGGGTACCGGATAATCCGGCAAAATCGTCGCAAACGGTTTACCGGGCGGCAACCCTGCCATGCCTAAGGTGGCGCGCCGATCACAGGTGCCGTGGACGAGGGAGCCGGCTTCGTGGCCATAAACGCGCTCGAAATCACCGATCTTTACAAGCGGTTCGACCGACCGGCGGTCAATGGCCTGACCATGACGGTGCGGCCGGGCGAATTTTATGCGCTGCTCGGTCCGAACGGAGCCGGCAAGACGACCACGCTGAAAATGGTAACCGGGCTGTTGCGCCCCGACAGAGGCGAAATTTCGGTCTTCGGCCATAATGCGCTGCGCGATCCGGTCAGTGCCAAGAAGATCACCGCATGGGTTCCCGACGAACCGATGATCTATGACCGGCTGACCCCGCTCGAATATCTCGAATTCGTCGCCGGGCTGTGGAACATCGACGCCCGACAGGCCAATGAGGAAGCCCACCGGCTGATGGACTGGCTGAAGCTGTCGCCGCATGCGCAGGAGCGCTGCGAGGGCTTCTCGCGCGGCATGCGCCAGAAGGTGGCACTTGCCGGTGCGTTGATCCATGAACCGAGGCTGATCATTCTCGACGAACCGCTGACCGGGCTCGACGCGGCTTCCGCGCGGCTGGTCAAGGAGGTGCTGAAAGAGCGCGTCGCGATGGGGGCTACCGTCATCATGACGACCCACATCCTGGAGGTCGCCGAAAGGATGGCCGAACGTATCGGCGTCATCGCCGACGGCCGCCTCGTCGCGGAAGGCACGCTGGGTGAATTGCGCATGCGCGCCGGCAAGGGCGACGGCACGCTGGAAGAGGTTTTTCTCGACATCGTCTCGGAAGAAAGCGTCGGCGCAGGACCTGCCGGGCAGAAAGCGGACGCGGCATGAACCAGCCGGCAAGCACCGCCTGGCTGGCACGCCATGAAATCAGGCTCGCCTGGCGCGACCTGATGGCGATGACCACGGCGGGCAAGCGCAGCCGCGAAAGGGGCGCTCTGATCCTGATCGCAATCGCCGCGATCGGTCTGCATTTCCTCGCCTGGGGGCTGGTCAATTCCCCGGATGCGCAGAAACAGACACAGCTCGATCGCTGGATCACGATTACGGCCATGCTGGTGCTGCCGTTCTCGCTCATGACCTCGCAGGCGATGGAATCGGTCACCCGCGCTTTCTATTCTCGATCCGATCTCGACCTCATCGTCTCCTCTCCCGCCTCGATCCGCAGGCTATTTACCGTGCGGGTCGGCGCGATCGCGGTGTCGACGACACTGCTGTCGCTGCTACTCGGCGCGCCCTTCATCAACATGCTGGCGCTTAGCGAGGGTCCTGGCTGGCTTGCCGCCTATCCGGTGCTGCTCTCCTTCGGCGCAGTGGCGGCCGTGCTGGCGCTCAGCGTGACGGTCGCACTGTTTCGCCTGATCGGCGCAAAACGCACACGCCTTGCCGCCCAGATCGTCGCCGCACTTGTCGGCGCCAGCTTCATCATCGGCATCCAGCTTGCCGCAATCAGTTCGATGGGCACGCTGTCGCGCATGGCCTTCCTCAAATCCGAGATGGTGCGCAATTTATTGCCGGCACCCGACTCGGTGTTCTGGTATCCGGCGCGCGCCATGACCGGCGAGTTGTTGCCGCTTGCCGCCGTAATCGGCTTTTCGGCGCTGATATTCATGTTTGCCATTCTCGCCTATTCCGGCGGCTTCGCCGACAAGGTGATCGCGGCGGCCGGCATCAGCCAGTCCGGCAAGGCAAGGCCCATCCGCCGGCGAGACGGAAACTTCCGGCGCCAATCCGTGCGCGCCGCGCTCAGACGCAAGGAATGGAAATTGCTGGCGCGCGATCACTGGCTCATCTCGCAGACCCTGATGCAGGTGTTCTATCTGGTGCCTCCGGCTTTCATGCTGTGGAAGGGTTTCGGTTCGTCCGGCGCGCTTCCGGCGGTCGTCGTACCGGTGCTGGTCATGGCGTCGGGACAATTGGCCGGCGGGCTTGCCTGGCTCGCGATCTCAGGTGAAGACGCACCGCAACTGGTCGCCACTGCGCCGGTGACGCCAGCCATGATCCTGCGCGCCAAGATCGAGGCGGTGCTGGGGGCGCTTGCCATCGTGGTGACCCCGTTGCTGGCAATCCTGGCGTGGGCGTCGCCGCGCGAAGCTGTCATCTGTCTGGGCGGTATCGCGGCGGCCGGCGTTTCGGCGACCATGATCCAGCTTTGGTTCCGTTCACAGGCCAAGCGGTCCAATTTCCGTCGCCGCCAGACGTCGTCTAGGGTGGCAACCTTCGCGGAAGCGTTCTCCTCGATCTTCTGGGCCGGAGCGGCGACGCTCGTCGCGCTCGGCTCGTGGTTCGCACTCGCCTTCGTGGCGCTGGCGCTTGTCGTGCTTGTCATCGCACGGTCGCTCAGGGCGGCGCCGACCGGCGAATTCGCCTGACCTGGCGACACCTCAACCCACCACGCCGAATCTGCTAGTCTTGGCCGACGTTTTATGTTCAAGCCTTGGCCGATGAATTTGTCCGACGAACAAGCAGCCACGACCACCAGCAATGTCACCGAATATTCGGTGAGCGAAATCTCCACGGCGCTCAAGCGCACGGTGGAGGACACGTTCGGCCGTGTCAGGGTGCGCGGCGAGATTTCCGGCTATCGCGGCCCACACTCTTCCGGCCATGCCTATTTCGCGCTGAAGGACGACCGGGCGCGTCTCGAGGCGGTGATCTGGCGCGGCACAATGTCGAAGCTGAAGCATCGCCCCGAGGAGGGGATGGAGGTTGTCGCTACCGGGAAACTGACCACCTATCCAGGCTCGTCGAAATACCAGATCGTCATCGACAGTCTGGAACCGGCCGGCGCCGGCGCACTGATGGCGCTGTTGGAAGAACGGCGCAAGAAACTCGCCGCCGAAGGGCTGTTCGATGAGGCGCGCAAGCGGCCACTACCCTATCTGCCGACGGTGATCGGCGTCGTCACCTCGCCGACGGGCGCGGTCATCCGCGATGTGCTGCACCGAATCTCCGACCGTTTCCCGCTGCATGTCGTCGTCTGGCCGGTGCGCGTGCAGGGCGAGACATCCGGCACGGAAGTCGCCAATGCGATCGCCGGCTTCAATGCGCTTGAAAAAGGCGGCGCGATCGCGCGGCCCGATCTGATCGTGGTGGCGCGCGGCGGCGGCTCGATCGAGGACCTGTGGGGCTTCAACGACGAGGCGGTGGTGCGCGCGGTCGCTGCTTCGCAAATTCCGCTGATGTCGGCCATCGGACACGAGACCGACTGGACGCTGATCGACCATGCTGCCGACCTTCGCGCGCCGACACCGACGGGGGCCGCCGAGATCGCTGTGCCGGTCAAGGCGGAACTGGAAGCGCTTGTTGCCACACTGACGGCGCGGTTGCGGGCAGGACTGAGCCGCACGCTTGAACGCGTACGCTCCGATCTGCGCTCGGCAGAACGCGGACTGGGTACGCCTGCCGACATTTTGTCGGCGCCGCGCCAGCGCCTCGACGCCTCGGCCGACCGGCTCGCGGGGGCCATGCGGCTCGCCGTACAGCGCAAGCGCAGCGTGTTCGAACGTTCCGGCGCCCGGCTCGGCCACCGTCTCCTCGACGCCCGTCTCACCCAGGCGCGCGAAAAGGTCAGGACGCTCGAAGCAGCCTCGCGCAGCGCCTATCGCAATCGCGTGGTCGTCAGCCGACAGCGCATTGACGCGGCAACCCGGCGGCTCGACTGGCGCGTTGTCGGGCGCACCGTCGACAGGGCGCGCGAACGACTTGACCAGAACTGGCGATTGATCGGCAGTCTGAGCCATGAAAAGGTGCTCGAGCGCGGCTTCGCGCTGATCCGCGACGAGAAGGGCAATCCGGTGATGCGCGCGGGCACGGTTCACACGGGCGACGCAATTTCGGTGCAGATGCATGATGGCAGCTTTTCGGCCGTGGTGGACGAAAAGGGTAGTTCGCCCGGTTCGCATGGCAGGGCGCAAAGCGGTAAAAAACGGATATCGACGACAAAAGACAAGGCGCGGACGGCAGGCGGCAAGGGAACCGGAAACGGAGAACAGGGAAGCCTGTTTTAATGCGCGCCGCCAGCGCACAAATTGCAGCGCAACCGTGCACTTCGGTCTATAGTTGACTGGAATCGATGCCGGAAAACGGCATAAAAGCCAGTAATGAACAGGTTCATTTGAAAGGGTTGGAGATCACCATGGAATTGAAAACCATTGTCGCCGTCATTCGCGGCCAGGAGGATATGGAGCGAGTGGTTGCCGTCGGCGCGGCACTGGTGCGCGACAGCGAGGGCCATCTGATCGGCGTGCATGCCGAACCATCGCCGGCGGCCTATGTGCCGGCGATCGGTGCGGAAGGCATTCCCTATGACGAGACGATCATCGAGAGCAATCGCGAGCGGATGAAGGAACTGGCGGACACCTTCACCACCAGTTGCGAAGCCGAGGGCATTTCCTTCGAATGGCGTGGCGCGGAAACCTTCATGGGCGACAGCGCCATTTCCTCCATCGCCAGCGCACTCGCCGCCGACCTCGTTCTCGCCCAGCAGATCGATCCCGACAAGGAAGACGACCCGGCCGTCGATCTGGAAGCGCTGGTCTTTGAATCCGGCCGGCCGGTGCTGTTCGTGCCCTACACCTGGAAGCCGCCGATGGAATTCGACAAGGTGGTGATCGCCTGGAACGGCAGCCGCGAATCCGCGCGCGCCGTGTTCGATGCCCTGCCGTTCATGAAAAAGGCAGGCAAGGTTGAGATTTTGTGCATCGACCCGCAGGAATCGGACGAGCACAGTGCGCTCATGGTGGCTTCCGAGATTGCGCAAACACTGGACCGCCACGGCATCAAGACGGATGTGGTCAACCAGATATCGGGCGGCATTCCACCGTCGGCGGCAATCCAGAACCGCATGTCGGATGCCGGCGCGAATTTGCTGATCATGGGCGCCTATTCGAAATCGCGCATCCGCGAGACGCTGTTCGGCGGGGTGACCCGCACCATGCTCAAATCGATGACGGCGCTCACCTTGATGTCGCGCTAGCACGTCGTTTGATGATCGCGGAAGAACTCCCCCGAAAGCCGATCGGCTGGAAAAGGAAAAATGGCGGGGAATGGTACGGTTGGGTGGATTTGAACCACCGACCTCTGGAGCCACAATCCAGCGCTCTGACCAGCTGAGCTACAACCGCACATCGTGGCTGGCGGCGCGGTATCCTTAGCGCCGCCTGCGAAACGGTGACATACGGTGGAAGGCAGTGCTTTGCAAGAGTGCTCGAACCGGGCCGGCAAGAAATTGCGTGCGTCAACTGGAAAGGCCGGGACGCAAGCGCCTCGGCCTTCCGGCATTTCCAACAGATACCGATACTTCAAGCAGCCTTGTCGGCGGGCTTTGCCGCGACCGGGCTTTCGGCGACGGCCTTTTCGGCAGCGGCCTTGACCGGAGCGACAGCCTTTCCACCAACCTTGACGGCCAGATCCTGGGTTTCCTTGGCCTGGGAAGCAAGCATCTCGAAGGTTGAACGGAAGAATTCGCCCTGGAGTTCGAGAACCTCGGCAAGAGTCTTCGCGCCGGTAAGCTTTTCAACGAAGGCAACGCCGGCCTCGGTATTGGTCTTGGTGTTCTCGATCGCCTTGGCAGAAAGAACAGACACACCTTCGCGCATCGCATCGAAGGATTTCTGGGCCGACGCAGTGGCTTCTTCGGCCGCGCTCTTGTACTTCTCGTAGGCCTCAGTGCTCTGGCTCATCGCCTTTTCGGCGAAGTCGCGATAGGTCTCGCTCAGCTTGACGATATCGAATTTCGACATGTCGAACTGGGGAAACTGGAAGGCATCGGTAGCGGATTTCTTGGTGGTGCTCATGGTGGGACTTCCTCACTGAAATCAATCTTGATGGGTTTTTACTCGGGAATGCATCCCGCGCCGTCTTATCGGCGTAATCATGTGCTGCGAATGTCATATAGTGCAGACTATTGTGCGTTGCAACAATTTTTTTGCACTGCACAATAAATTTTTCTGGATATTAACCTTGCACCGAGATTGCCCAGTGTCCGGGCGGGGATTTTCTGGACCACGGCAAGGCGCGCGTTTATTAAGAAAATATTAACGACGCCAGTACCGCTCGCGCCGTGGCGAACGGATTTTGCCGGCCCGAGGGGTGTATTTCGAGTTTGGGAACGATGCCGGAATCGCGTTATTCCTTCCTGGATCTGACTGTTCTTGCGGAACTGCGTCGCCGGGTTCTGTCGCCCGAGGCCACGATTCTGTTCGATGGCGACATGCATGGCGTATTGTGGGCCAATGCACCCGGCTCGACCCTGTTCGGCGGAACCGATCTTGCCGAACTCATTGGCTTGCCGCTAAGCCAGACGCAACCCTTCGTGCGCCAGTTGCGCGATGCCGTTTCGCAGATCGAGGCGGACGAACCGCTGGTGCGCGGTTTTCGAGTGGCACGGGGGCTGCGAACCGAATTCATCCAGTGCGAATTGTCGCGCGTCCGCCTGCCGGCGGGCGAGGAAGCGGTGCTGCTGGTATGCACAGAGGACCGGTTGACCAGACCTGCGCGCGAACACGAACTGGCGGCACGGGCCGTCAATTCGCTTGCCGGCCTCGCGGCCGCGGCGGCGATCGTCGATGATTACGGGCTGGCAATCGCGGCAACCGACAGTTTCGCCGGCATCGACCTGGCGCCAGAGGACATCGCCATTCTGGTGGGCGAGGCAGCGGAGGAAGCCGACCGGCTGGTCAAGCGGGTCGCGGAAACAGGCGATGGCGGGGTGATCGCCGTCGGCGTGGCGCGTCTGCGCGAACGGCCGGGCCGCTATCTCCTGGTCTGCGCCGACGCGATGGATGAATCGGAAGGCCAGGAGCGCGGAGTGACCGGTGGCGAGGCAGTCACCACGGCGCCAGTGACAGAAGCGCAAGATTCCTCGCACGATGTGCAGGAAGAAGAAGCACTGCCCGATGTCGTTGTCGCCGACGAACATGCCGGCGCGCCGCAGGCCGAACCGGTGGCGTTCGACGGGAAGACGCGCCAACTCATCCCGCCGGAAGGCTGGGAGGATGAGGAACCGGACGAAGCAGACCTCGCCTCTCCCGACGAGGTCGAGGAAGAAACGCATTCCGATGAACCGGCTTCCATTTCCGGGCAGCGCCAGCCTTCGCTGCTCGATCGCTGGTATCTAGGCATGAGCGGCGAGTCGGGTGAACCCGTTGCTGACAAGACGGTTGAAGCTGTCGAAGACGAAGGCGCCGACGGCGCAGCCGAAGAACCGGCCGATGAATTGGCCAGTGAACCGGGCAACGAGCTTGCGCGAGAAGGGGCAGGCGAAACCGGGGATGCGGAAGACCTGGCCGCCGGTATCGCTGCAACGCCGGATATCCCTGTCGAGGTAACTCCCACCGAGGAAGCGCCAGCCAGGGAAATCATGGCCGAAGATACAGTCGAGCTGGAAACGTTTGAATTCTCGAGTGATGGCGATCCGGTCCGCTTTGCGTGGAACATCGATACCGACCAGACCTTTCGCTCGGTCTCGCCGGAACTGGCCCAGACGGTGGGCCCCAATGCAGCAGACATTGTCGGACGCAAGTGGAGTGAGGTCGCCGCCGTTTTCGGCTTCGACAACAATGGCGAAATCCGCCGTTTGCTGGAGCGACGCGATACGTGGTCCGGCAAGAGCGTGTTGTGGCCTGTACAGGGCACAGATCTGATGGTGCCGATCGATTTGGCCGCGCTTCCGGCCTTCGATGCGGCGCGGAGTTTCAACGGCTTCCGCGGTTTCGGCATCATCCGGGTTTCCGACGCCCTGATCGATCCCAACGAGACGGGACTGGCACTCGTCGCCAGTGCATCCATCGAACCAGCCGCTGAAGAGGCGTCAACCAGTCCGGCGCAGGCCGACACGGACACAACGAGCACAAGGATCGAGGAAAGACGCATATCAGGGCAAAAAGGCAGCGACGAGGACGGCCGGGAGGTGGCCAATGTCGTTCATCTGCGCGACCGCAGCCGCGACGACAGCCAGGAGGAGCTGAGCCGGCGCGAGAGCCAGGCTTTCAGCGAGATCGGCAGAACTTTGCGCGGCAAGGAGGACAGCGCCGAAGCCGGCAAGACCGCACAACATAAGGACGTTGCCGGCAGGGAAGCAGGAAACACACCCGAAACCGGACAGCCCGTAGCGCCGTCCTCGAGCGATGTGTCCTTGGGCGATAGAGGAGAAAAGCTCAAGCCGAAGACCAACGACGGCAAGGTACCGCGCGACGGGACCAACGACATTCTTGAGCAATTGCCGGTTCCGGTACTGATCTATCGCAATGGCGTCACCCTTTTCGCCAATCCCGAATTGCTGGAACTGACCGGCTATGAATCCATCGACGAACTGTCGGCGGCCGGCGGCGTCGATGCAATCCTGTCCGGCGATGTCGAGGAAGGCCGTGCGACGCTGATCTGCAAGGACGGTAGTCGAACGAATATCAGCCCGCTCCTGCAGACCGTGCCGTGGAACGACGAAGAAGGAAATGCAGGAAAGGCGCTGCTCCTGAGCTTCCGTCCGACCAATCGCGGCATTTCCGAACTGCCACAGGACGAAAAGATCGCGCTGGACATGGCGCGCGTTGCGGAATTGCAGAACATTCTGGATACCGCCACCGACGGCATCCTCATCATCGACCGGGAAGGCGAAATCGAATCGGTCAATGGCTCGGCCGAGGCGCTGTTCGGCATCAACCAGGAACAGGCAATCGGCAAAAACCTGACCGAGCTCGTTGCCCAGGAGAGCCACAAGACGCTCACCGACTACATGGCGGAACTGACCCAGCCCGGTGTCGCCTCCATTCTCAATGACGGACGCGAGGTGATCGGCAAGGAGGCCAATGGCGGCCTCATCCCGCTGTTCATCACCATCGGCCCGGTCGGAGCCGCGGAGAAATTCTGCATCGTCCTGCGCGACATGACGCACTGGAAGAAGGCGGAAGAGGAACTGGTCAACGCCAAGCGCGCCGCGGAACTGGCAAGCGAACAGAAGTCCGATTTCCTGGCCCGTGTGAGCCACGAAATCCGTACCCCGCTCAATGCGATCATCGGTTTCTCCGATGTCATGCTGGAGGAGCGCTTCGGCCCGATCGGCAATGAGCGCTACCGCGAATATCTGCGCGACATCAACCGCTCGGGCGTGCATGTGCTCGACTTGATCAACGACCTGCTCGACATTTCCAAGATCGAAGCGGGCAAGATGGAGCTCAGCTACGAGGCGGTCGACCTCAATCAGCTCGCCGCCGAGACCGTCGCACTGCTGCAGCCGCAGGCCAATCGCGAGCGCATCATCATCCGCACCTCGCTGTCGCGTGCCGTGCCGCGGGTGGTGGCCGATGCGCGCTCGATTCGCCAGATCATCCTCAATCTCGTCTCGAACGCCATCAAGTTCACTCCGGAAAACGGCCAGGTGATCGTCTCGACCGTCTATGAGGGCAATGGCGAGGTGGCGCTGCGGGTGCGCGACACAGGCAACGGCATGAGTGCAGCGGAAATCGACAGTGCCATGAAGCCGTTCCAGCAATTACGCGGCCTGGAAGAAAAGCGCAGCCAGGGAACAGGCCTGGGCCTGCCCCTGACGAAGGCGCTGGTCGAGGCCAACCGCGCCTATTTCGATCTGGAAAGCACACCGGGCGAAGGCACCATCGCGCATGTGCATTTCCCGACGCAAAGGGTATTGGCGGACTAATCGTGTTCCGGCCTGCAGGGTGAACGCGATGGATTCCCTTGTCGCATGATCTTGATCTGAAAAGTCTGCAACTTTTCAGGATCATGCTTGGCGCCCATGTGCATTTCCCGACGCAAAGGGTATTGGCGGACTAATCGTGTTCCGGCCTGCAGGGTGAACGCGATGGATTCCCTTGTCGCATGATCTTGATCTGAAAAGTCTGCAACTTTTCAGGATCATGCCTGGTGCCCACGTCCATTTCCCGACGCAGCGCGTGCTGGCGGATTAGAGGCAAGAGGCAAGTAGCCGACCC
>JAJDOK010000068.1 GCA_022340185.1 Salaquimonas sp.
CTCCCGGATTTGCCGGGGTGTGAAGTGCTTCGCATCCAATCCTGTCGGTTGTTTCAGCGAAGCGGTCCGCGGCTGTGGTCCGGTGTCAGCGCAAGCGCGATCACGGCGATGAAGGCCGCTGCGGTCAGGTAGATGGACGGAACGGTGTCTATACCGGTTATCGAGATCAGGCTGGTAACGATCATCGGTGTCAGGCCGCCGAAAACGCCGACGCCGATATTGAAGGCGACGGAGTAGCCCGAAAGGCGGTCACGCTCGGGAAACATTTCCGCAAACAAGGCGGGCGCGGAACTCAACGGCACTGCGATAAGCAGGAAGCTGACCGCGTGTGCTGCTACCACCGAAATAAGCGAGCCGCTGCTTGCAAGCATCCAGTAGTGCAGCGGCCACGCGGCAAGTCCCAGCAGGAACATTGCCAGCGCGATCCATGTCCGTCTTGTCAGCCAGCGGTCGCCGACAATCGCAGCCAATGGCATCAGCGGTATGAGCACAATCGTCATGCAGGTATTGATTGCAAGGGCCGTGCCCCGCGCCATCAGACCCAAGCCTGCCAGCCATTCGGGCAGGTACACGAAGGCGACATAATAACAGGTGCCGTAGCTTGCCGCGAATGCCAGCGCCAGCAATGTCTCGCGCCGGTTGGTGGTGAAGGCTTCCATAAGCGGGGAGGTGTCGGCACGCGAGGCATGGTGCAGTTCGAAACGGCGTGATTTGTGCAGGTTGCGGCGAAGCCAGATGGCTGTCGCGCCCAATATGGCTCCGCCCAGAAACGGCAGGCGCCATGCCCAGCTCTCCAGTGCCGACGGGGCGAACAGATTGGTTACCAGCGCCGCCGCGCCGACGCCCAGCAGCGAGCCGGACATCGAGCCGACATTGGCCCAGCTTCCGGTCACGCCGCGCTGTCCCTCCGGCGCCGTTTCCACCAGATAGGTCACCGAGGATGAAAACTCTCCACCGACGGAAACGCCCTGCAGCAGGCGTACGAGCACCAGCAGGATGGGCGCGAGAATGCCGACCTGCTGGTAATTGGGCAGAAGCCCCAGCAGCAGGGTCGGCAGCGCCATCATCGTCACCGATATCTGCATGGTTCTTGCACGGCCGTATTTGTCGCCGAACCAGCCGAACGCCGCCGCGCCGAACGGGCGCATGATGAATCCTGCCGCGAAGATGCCGTAGGTGGCGATCAGGCCTGCTATGGGAGCGTCATCGGGAAAGAACACCGGCGCAATCACGCCGGCGAGGTAGCCGTATAGCGCGAAATCGTACCACTCCACGACATTGCCAATATATCCGGCCATGATCCGATGCCGGAGCGCAGGCGATTGCGGGCCCATAATGGCCCTCCGCATTGTTGTCCCGTCGTTCCTTCCGCCTCATGCGAGGCGGTAATTCAGCCGCAGGAGTACCCGATGATAGAACAACTTCAAAATTTCCCGGCAAACACGGTCGCCTTCGCCTGCCATGGCCACGTGACACGGGACGATTACACGAAAATCCTCGTGCCGGCCGTTGAAAAGGCCTTCGCGGATCACGACAAGATTCGGCTCTACTACGAAATCGGTCATGATTTCGCCAATGTGGACGTTGGCGCGGCCTGGACGGATTTCACGACCGGCCTCGAGCACTGGATGAAATGGGAGCGGATCGCCATCGTGACGGATGTCGAATGGATCAGGAGCATGTTGTGGGCATTCGGCTTCGTGATGCCCGGCGAGGTCCGGGCTTTTTCGATGTCCGACAAGGATGCCGCCCGGCAGTGGATTTCAGCCTGACCAGCCGCAATCCGTCCCCAATCGCAGCCTGCGCTTCGTCTACCGGGGGGTGAACGGAGCCGATACGCCCGGCATTGTCGTGGATTCGCGATAGTGCGTTTCCGCTTGGGTGCCGCGCGGCCACGTCCTTGTCAGCGTTTCGGCATCGTGTCAGATAGCGGGACCCTTATATATGGACTGCTGTGCCGCCAACGGGAGGAGAACCATGACGGATACCGCGCCTGCACCAAGCTTTGTCGACGACCGTCTCGCCTGGTGGGCCGAGACGACACCCGATGTCGAGGCGATGACCTATCTCTCCCGGACATGGACCTGGGCCGAGTGGAACGATCGCGTTCGCCGTGCTGCTGGCGGACTTGCTGCGCTCGATATCGGCCGCGGCGACGTGGTCGCCTTTTTGGACAAGAACCATCCCGCCTGCGTCGAAATTTCGCTCGCCGCCGGTTCGCTCGGCGCCGCCAACGCGATCATCAACTGGCGGCTGGCCGGTGACGAGGTCGACTACGCCGTCAACGATTCCGGCGCGAAGGTGCTGTTCGTCGGCACCGAGTTGATGCCGACGGTCGAAGCGTTGCGCGACCGGCTGCCGAACGTCCGCCACATCATCGAGGTGACGCCCGAAGGCGGCGAGGGCGACGCCTACGAGGTTATGCTCGCCAATGCCACGCCGATGTCGCGTGCGGCCGAGGTCGAGCCTGAGGACGTGTGCCTGGTGATGTATTCATCGGGCACGACGGGCTATCCCAAGGGCGTGATGCTGACCCACGCCAACATGGTCCAGCACACGATCAACGTCCACGATGGCTGGGTGTTCGAACCGGGCGACAAGTCGATGGTGTCGATGCCGCTGTTTCATGTCGGCGGCTCGTCATGGGTGCTTTTCGGCATCCATGACGGCGTGCCCTCGGTGATGACCCGTGACCCCGACGCGGCTTCCCTTGCAGGTGCGATCATGGCCGGGGCGGTTGTGACGTTCCTTGTCCCGGCTGTTCTTGCGCAGGTACTGCAGGGCGGGCCGGACGCGATTGCACTTTTCGGTCGCCTCAAGCTCTACCTGTACGGCGCCGCGCCGATGCCGCTGCCGCTGCTGCGCGCGGCGCTGGCAGCCTGGCCAAACACCAAATTCATGCAGGTCTATGGCCTTACTGAGGTTGCCGGCGTCGTCACCCACCTCATGCCCGCGGCCCACCGCGACGCCGCCCATCCCGAACGACTGGTCTCGGCCGGCCAGCCGGTTCCAGGTTGCGAGGTGCGCATCGTCGATCCCGATACATTGAAGGATGTGCCGGTCGGCGGACATGGCGAGGTCTGGCTGAAAACCCCGCAACTGATGAAGGGATTCCTCGGCAAGCCCGAGGAGACCGCCAAGGTCATCACCGAAGACGGCTGGTTCCGCACCGGAGACATGGGCAGGGTCGATGACGAGGGCTTTGTCTTCGTCGAGGACCGGCTGAAAGACATGATCATCAGCGGCGGCGAGAACATCTACTCGCCCGAAATCGAACGCGTACTGGCCGAGCACCCAGCCGTGATGGAGGTTGCCATCATCGGCATCCCCGACGAAAGGTGGGGCGAGACCGTAAAGGCGGTCGTTTCGCTAAGGCCCGACGCCAAGGCAAGCGAAGACGAACTGATCGGCTGGTGCAGGAAGTCGCTGGCCGCATTCAAATGCCCGAAATCGGTCGACATCCTGGAAATGCTGCCGCGCAATCCGACCGGCAAGATCCTCAAGCGCGAATTGCGCCGGCCCTACTGGGAGGGGCACGACCGCAAGATCGTGTAGGTTTCCCTGACACCTCGGTGTGAAGGGCACCGATCGGATGGCATGCACCTGTGCTAAACTGAACCTTGGCGCGGTCGAATCGCCGCTGCCGCCATTGTGGTGTGACGATCGGGAGGCATCATGAACGAGGCCGCCAAACTCGTACTGCGCCGCCAGATCATGTTCTGGCTGGGCGCGCTCGTCTTCCTGCTGTTCTTCCTCTGGCTGTTTTCCGACATTCTGTTGCCCTTCGTGGCGGGCATGGCGCTTGCCTATTTCCTCGATCCCGTGGCCGATCTGCTGGAACGCTGGGGCTTTTCGCGCCTGTGGGCGGCGATCGTCATCCTGTTCGTCTTCATCGTGATCTTCATCGTCGCACTGATGATCGTCATCCCGATCCTCGGCGGCCAGGTCGCCGATTTTCTCAACTACCTGCCCAGGCTCGTCACCAGCCTGCAGTCGCTGTTCGCATCGGTCGAAAACGACTGGCTGCGCAAGTTCATCGGCATGGAGAGCGCGACATTGCGCGACAATCTGGGCGAACTGACCCGCCAGGGCGCGGGCTGGCTGGGCACGCTGGTGCAGAAAGTGTGGGATTCGGGCAAGTCGATCATCTCGCTCGCCTCGCTACTCGTCGTCACCCCGGTCGTCGCCTTCTACCTGCTCTACGACTGGGACCGCATGGTCGCCACCGTCGATGGCTGGCTGCCGCGCGACCACCGCAAGACGATCCACAACCTGCTTGTCGAGATCAACGAGGCAGTTGCCGGCTTCGTGCGCGGCCAGGGCACGCTCTGCATCATCCTGGGCGCGTTCTATGGCATCGCCCTCACCATTGCAGGCCTGAATTTCGGCCTTCTGATCGGTCTGTTCGCCGGTCTGGTCTCCTTCATTCCCTATGTCGGCTCGCTGTCGGGCTTCATCCTGTCGGTTGGCGTGGCGCTGGTGCAGTTCTGGCCAAGTTGGATCCCGATCGCCATCGTTGTCGCGATTTTCATCGTCGGCCAGTTCCTGGAAGGCAACATTCTCCAGCCCAAGCTTGTGGGTGAAAGCGTCGGCCTGCATCCGGTCTGGCTGATGTTTGCACTCTTTGCCTTCGGTTCGCTGTTCGGCTTCACCGGAATGCTGGTGGCGGTGCCGGTTTCAGCGGCAATCGGCGTCATCGTCCGCTTCGCGCTTGGCCGTTATCTGGCGAGCGAGCTATATTGGGGCCACGACAAGGGTGGACCCGGTTCAGCCGGCCCTGGCGAAGGCGCCGGCGCGCCGTAAAGGGAGTTCCGGTTGCGCCAGTATCGTGCAGCGCCAATAAAGTGTAGCGTCAGCATCATGTAGCGGAAGTATCGTGTAGCGAACCATGACCATGCGCCAGATTCCGTTGAATCTTCCCGTTGACAGCGCCCAGGCGCGCGAGGACCTGCTCGTCAGCCCGGCCAATTGCCGCGCGGTCGAATTCATCGACGCCTGGCCCGACTGGCCGGGAACCGTCGCCGTGCTTGCCGGCCCCGTCGGTTCGGGCAAGAGCCACATGGCCGGCATCTGGGCGGAGAGCGCCGATGCGCTGACGGTCCCGATGGACCGGCTCGAAACAATAGGTGACCGGATCGAAAACATTCAAAACGTGGTGCTGGAGGATGCGGACCGTGGAGCCATCCCCGAAACCGCGCTGTTTCATCTGATCAACCATTTGCGCGCGACCGGCGGCCATTGCCTGATCACGTCGCGGCTGTGGCCAAACACCTGGCAGGTCGAACTGCCGGATCTTGCTTCCAGACTGCGCGCTGCCCAGCTCGTCGAACTGTCGGAGCCCGACGATGATCTGCTGCGCCAGGTGATCGTGAAATTGTTCGCCGACCGCCAGATTGCGATCGACCCCGGCGTGGTCGACTACCTCGTCACCCGTATGGAACGCTCGCTCGATGCAGCCGGCCGGCTGGTTGCGGAGATGGATCACGAGGCGCTGGCGCGCGGTGCCCGCCTGACCCGCGTTGTCGCCGCCACTGCGCTTAAGAGACTGGCAATGGCTTGATGCTATTGTGCCGGCCGAAATCGCAAACGTTTTCAAATCGTCACAAACGCAGAATAATGCGTGGACGACCGTCCCTGCTTCGGGACGAAATGTAGTCGCCGGCACAGGGAAGCGGCCGATGGAAGGCATGCAGGCAACCGAGGGTTCGGGTATCCTGAGCGAGGATCAGGGCGCGGTCGAGGACAATGTCTTCTCCGATCCCGCCCGCTTCATGAATCGCGAACTGTCCTGGCTGGAATTCAATCACCGGGTGCTCGAGGAAGCCGACAACCCGAAGAATCCGCTGCTCGAACGGCTGCGCTTCCTGTCGATCTCGGCCAACAATCTTGATGAATTCTTCATGGTGCGCGTCGCCGGCCTCGCCGCACAGGTACGCCAGGGCGTGGATTCACGCTCCGACGACGGACTGACATCGCGCGAACAGCTCGCCGCCGTCTCCGAAGCCGTGGGGAGCCTGCAGAAGGACCAGCAGGACACGTGGAACCGGCTGCGCGAGGAAATCGAGGGGCAGCGTATCGTTATCGTCGAACCCGACGAACTCGACCGGGAAGGGCGCGTCTGGCTGGAAACCTTCTTCCTTGAGTCGGTCTTTCCGATCCTCACGCCGCTCTCGATGGATCCGGCCCATCCATTCCCGTTCATTCCCAATCTCGGCTATTCGCTCGTCTATGAACTGGAACACAACCGCGACGGCGAGGCGATGACCGCGCTGATCCGCCTGCCGTCCGCCCTGCGCCGCTTCATCGAATTGCCGCAGGCGCAGCCGGGAACCAACGCCTTCATATCGGTCGAGGCCGTGATCTCCATGTTCATCGCCAGGCTGTTCCCCGGTTACTCCGTCAGGGGATCGGGTTCCTTCCGGGTGATCCGCGATTCCGATATCGAGGTCGAGGAAGAGGCCGAAGACCTGGTGCGCACCTTCGAATCCGCGCTGAAGCGCCGTCGCCGTGGTTCGGTCATCCGTCTGGAGATCGATGCCGGCATGCCGGCCAATCTGCGCGAGTTCGTCGCCTACAAGATCGGCTTGAACGACGGCGAGGTCTATATCGTCCAGGGCATGCTGGCGCTTCACAATCTGTCGGAGATCGTTTCCGTCGACCGGCCGGACCTGAAATTCGAGCCCTACAATGCCCGTTTCCCCGAGCGCATCCGCGAACTGAATGGCGATTGTCTCGCCGCCATCCGCCAGAAGGACATTATCGTCCACCACCCCTACGAATCCTTCGACGTAGTGGTGCAGTTCGTCCGTCAGGCCGCCCGTGATCCCGATGTCGTCGCCATCAAGCAGACGCTCTACCGCACCTCCAACGATTCACCCATCGTCGCGGCGCTCATCGAAGCTGCCGAGGCCGGCAAGTCGGTCACCGCTCTGGTCGAACTGAAGGCCCGTTTCGACGAGGAAGCCAATATCCGCTGGGCCCGCGACCTGGAGCGCGCCGGCGCGCAGGTCGTCTTCGGCTTCGTCGAATGGAAGACGCATTCCAAGCTCAGCCAGGTCGTGCGCCGCGAGGAAGGCAAGCTGGTCAACTACGTCCATATCGGCACCGGCAACTATCACACGGTGACCGCACGCATCTATACCGACCTGTCCTACTTCACCGCCAATCCGGCCGTTGCCCACGATGTCGCGCAGGTCTTCAACTTCATCACCGGCTATGCCGAGCCGGAACATCTCGAAACACTCATCGTCTCACCGATCACGCTGAAGAAGCGCATCCTTGAACATATCGAAGCCGAGATTGCTCACGCGAAAGCCGGCCGCCTGGCGACGATCTGGGGCAAGATGAATTCACTTGTCGATCCGGAAATCATCGACGCTTTCTATCGCGCCAGCCAGGCCGGCGTTCACATCGAACTGGTGGTTCGTGGCATCTGCTGCCTACGTCCGGCCGTGCAGGGCCTGTCGGAGAACATCCACGCCAAGTCGATCGTCGGGCGTTTCCTGGAGCACAGCCGCATACTGTGCTTTGGCAACGGCCATTCCATGCCGTCGGGCGAGGCGATCGTCTATATCGGCTCGGCCGATTTGATGCCGCGCAATCTCGACCGGCGCGTCGAGGTCATGGTCCGCCTCACCAACGCGACCGTTCACCAGCAAGTGCTGGAACAGATCATGCTCGCCAACCTCATGGACAACGAACAAAGCTGGGAAATACAGCCCAATGGGACTTCGCGCAGAATCATCGCGAAATCGAACGAAGAATCATTTAGTGCTCAACGGTACTTCATGACCAATCCGAGCCTTTCGGGTCGTGGTGAATCGCTGAAATACGATGCCCCCAAGCAGTTTACGAATCGCGAGATCGGCTATCTCTGAAACGCTTCGCTACCGCCCCGAGATTGGCGCGCAGGGAAGGCTTGGCCAGCGCATCCCGATCGCCGTCATCGACATCGGCTCCAATTCGGTGCGTCAGGTGATCTACGAGGGCTTGACGCGCGCGCCTGCCGTTTTGTTCAACGAGAAGGTCCTGTGCGGCCTGGGCAAGGGCATTGCCTCGTCCGGCAGGCTCGACGAGACGGCTGTGGAGCGCGCCATTGCCGCCCTTCACCGCTTCCACGCCCTGGGCCGCCAGGCAGGCGTATCCCAGACCCATATCCTGGCGACCGCCGCCGCGCGCGATGCCGCCAATGGCGCGGATTTCATCGCCCGCGTCGAAGCGCTGTTCGGCCAGAAGGTCCTCGTGCTGACGGGCGGCGAGGAAGCGATGTATTCGGCCTGGGGCATCAGGAGCGGTTTCTACAAGCCTGAAGGCATCGTTGGCGACATGGGCGGCGGCTCGGTCGAACTCGTCGCCATCAATGGCGAAATAGAGGGCGGTATCACCCTGCCGCTCGGCGGTCTGCAGCTTGCCGAATTGTCCGACGGCTCGCTGTCGAAGGCCAAGGCGCTGGTGCGCCAGACGCTCAAGAAGTCGCAGGTTTCCTGGCCGGGCACGGCACGCAATTTCTACGCCGTCGGCGGTACCTGGCGCTCGCTGTTCAAGCTGCACATCGCCAACACCCATCATCCGCTCAACGTCATTCACGACTATGTCGTCGACGCCAAGCGCTTCATCGCCTTCTGCAACCGCCTCGTCACCAAGGGCGTCGACAATTTCGCCGGTATCGACGCCGTGTCGCGCAACCGGCGGACATTGCTGCCTTATGGCGCGCTGGTCATGTCCGAGATTCTCAAGCAGACAAAGGCTCAATCGGTGATCGCTTCCTCGCTAGGCGTGCGCGAGGGCTATCTCTACTCGCTGCTGAGCGAAAAAGAGCGTGCCCAGGATTCGCTGATCGAGGCCGCTCGCGACCTGTCGGTGCTGATCGCCCGGTCGCCGCGCCATTCCGACGAACTGGCGAACTGGTCCGCCATGGCCTTCGAGCGTCTCGGCGTGGACGAAACCGAGGACGAGGCGCGCTGGCGCACCGCCGCCTGCTATCTCGCCGATATCGGTTGGCGCTCCCATCCTGATTTCCGCGCCCAGCAATCGGTTTCGGTCATCTCCAATGCCGGTTTCATCGGCATCACGCATGAGGGCAGGGCTTATCTGGCGGTCGCCAGCTATCACCGCTATCAGGGCCTGGGTTCCAAGGTCGAGCCGCCCGCTTTCGCCAGCCTGGCCTCCGACAGGGTGCGTACCCGTGCGCGGCTGCTCGCCGCTGTCTTCAGGGTGATTTATCTTTATTCCGCTTCCATGCCGGGCGTCATCCCGCGACTGGGCCTGGAGCGTACCGGTGACGATACGCTGGCGCTGCTGATCCCACCCGATGTCGCCGAATTATGCGGCGAACGGCCGAACGAACGCCTCGCCCAGCTTGCCAGGGAAGCGGGCAAGACCATCGAATTGCGGATAGAGCGTTAAATTACTCTGCGGCCTGGCTGGCTTTGCTGGAGGCGTGTGCCGTTTCCACCGGGATGATCATCACCGATTTGCCGTCGAAGCCGAGCGCAATTCGGCCGTTCTTGAGCTTCAGCGCGTCCTCGCCGAAAAGTTCGCGCCGCCAGCCCTTCAAGGCCGGCACGTCGGCCTGATCGCTGGCGGCAATCTTCTCGAGATCGTCCACCGTCGCGATCACCTTGGCCGCCACGCCGTGCTTTTCGACAATCACCTTGAGCAGCACTTTCAGCATTTCGGCTGCCGCGCCCGAACCTTCCGGCGCGTGCCTTGGCGGTGGGATCTGCGGCAATTGGTCTTTCGGCAATTGCCTGGCCTCGCGCACGACGCCAAGCAATGCCTCGCCGAACCGGCCGCGATCGAAGCCGCGCGACAGGCCGCGAAGCTTCATCAGTTCGTCAATGTCGGACGGCGGGTGGCTGCATATCTCGTAGATCGCCTCGTCCTTGATTACCCTGCCGCGCGGAATGTTGTACTGGCGCGCCATCTTCTCGCGCCATTCGGCCAAAATCTTCAGCAACGCGAATTCGCGCGGCCGGCGCACCCTGAGCTTGAGGCGCAGCCAGGCATTTTCCGGCGGCATGTCATAGGTTTCGGGCGAGGTGAGGATATCCATCTCCTCGCTAACCCAATGCGCGCGGCCCTGTTCTTCCAGATTGGCCTTGATCGACTGATAGACCTGTCTGAGATGCGTGACATCCGACAGCGCGTAGGTAAGCTGTTTCTGCGAAAGCGGCCGGCGCTTCCAGTCGGTGAAGCGCGAGGATTTGTCGATGCGTTCCGAAGTGATGCGGAAGACGAGCTGGTCGTAGGAAATGCTGTCGCCATAGCCGCACACCATCGCCGCGACTTGCGTGTCGAACACCGGATGCGGGATGAGACCCGCCAGATTGTAAATGATTTCGATGTCCTGGCGCGCGGCGTGGAACACCTTGACCACATTGGCGTCGCCCATCAGTTCGAAGAACGGTTTCAGATCGATGCCGTCGGCCAGCGGATCGATGATGATCGCATCGTCGGGCGAGGCCATCTGGATCAGGCACAGTTCCGGCCAGAAGGTGACTTCACGCAGGAATTCGGTATCCACCGTAACATAGGGACTCGCCGCGTAGGCCTTGCATTTGTGCGCGAGTTCCTCGGTGGTCGTTACTATCTGCATCGGCTTTCTATAGCCAATGGCAGGGCGCTTGTCTCCCTGAACGAAGCCCCGTTTTTTCGATTTAGCGCCTCAATCGGCTTCGGCCGCACTTTCTTCCGTAACGGAATGTGTGCTTGACTCGCCGCAAAGCCAGTGGGCCACGCCAAGGGCGACCACACCGCCGACAAGTTGCGCCGCGATGAAGGCGGGAACGTCGTTCGGCCTGATTCCGGCAAAGGTGTCGGACAGGCCGCGTGCGATCGTCACCGCCGGATTGGCGAATGACGTCGACGCGGTGAACCAGTAGGCCGCCGTGATGTAGAGCCCGACACCCATGGCGACCGCCCCGGGGCGTGATTTCAGGATAGTCAGGATCGTCAGGACGAGGCCGAAGGTCGCCACGCCTTCCGCGAACCATTGCGCGCCGCCGGTTCTCACATGCGTCGAGAACTGGACAATGCTTTCTTCGAACATGGCGTGCGCCGCCCAAACGCCGATGATCCCTCCGGCGATCTGTACGGCGGCATAGAGGAGGGCGTCGGATGCCGAAACTTCCCTGCGCAACGCGAAAACCAGCGTCACCGCCGGGTTGAAATGCGTCGACAGGGGGCCGAATGCCGTGATCAGCACCGTCAGGATCGCACCGGTCGGTATGGTGTTGCAGAGCAGCGCCAGCGCTACATTGCCGTCGGCAAGGCGCTCGGCCATGATGCCCGAACCGACCACGGTCGCCAGCAGGAAGGCTGTTCCGACAAATTCAGCTCCCAGTCGACGGTCGAGACCGGGGCCACTGTCGATGCCGCTCATGTGTTGCGCCCGATTTCGTCGAGCTTTTTCTTCAACGACAGCCTGTCGATGCTGGCAAGCGGCAGGCTGACGAAAATGGATATGCGCCGTTCGAGCATCCTGTAGGCTTCCGAAAACGCCAGGCGCACCTCTGCTTCCGTACCGGTCGCCGCAGCCGGATCGGGCACGCCCCAATGCGCGCTCATCGGCTGGCCAGGCCAGATCGGGCAGGCTTCGGCTGCCGCCTGGTCGCAGACGGTGAAGACGAACTGCATTTGCGGCGCGCCGGGCTCGGCGAACTCGTTCCAGCTCTTCGAACGGGCCGAATCCGTCTGGTAGTTCAGGCTTTTGAGGAGTTGCACCGCGTACGGATTGACCTTGCCGGTCGGGTGCGATCCCGCCGAATAGGCCTTGAACCGGCCCCTGCCTTCGCGGTTCAAAATGGCTTCGGCCAGTATCGAACGGGCCGAATTGCCGGTGCATAGAAACAGGACATTATAGGGTTCACTCGCCATCATCTCTCTCCCCGAATGGCGTCATCAATTCTCAACAGACCCAATCAGCAGGCTCAATCAGCAGGCGCAATCAACAGGCACAGGCGATCTCGTCGAGCACGGGCTGGCACAGTTCCGGCTTGCCGCCGCAGCAATCCTCCATCAGGAAGGCGAGCAGGCCGCGTATGCCGTCATAGTCGGCGAAATAACGGATCGAGCGGCCTTCGCGTTCGCTGCGCACAAGGCCCGAGCGCGCCAGTACGGCGAGATTGGCCGACATGGTGTTCTGCTTGACCCCGAGCGCCTCGCCGATCGCACCGGCTGCCATGCCGTCCGCGCCAGCTGTCACCAGCAGGCGGAACACGTCGAGCCGGGTCGGCTGGGCAAGCGCGGCAAAGGCGTCTATGGCATTCAATCTATCCATAAATCATGAATTATGGATATTTCTGTCATAGTCAAGCGCTTTTTTAAGATCAGTCGACAGGACGGCATGCGGTTAAAATTTCCGCGTCATTGCGCTAGCATGACGAATGCAGTGGAGGTGGAATCGCCATGTTCGCGCGGTTATTCGTGTTCGCACTCCTCGTCGTGGTGTCGGTGTCGCCGGCCATGGCGAAATGGATAACCAACAACGATGGATGCATGTTCTGGGGCAAGGAGACTTCACCGTCGAAGCTCGATACCCACTGGAGCGGCGGTTGTACCGGCGGCAAGGCGAATGGCGAGGGGATATTGATGTATCGCCATCGGGAGGGATCGCAGATGGTCACCTTCAAATTCACCGGCACGCTGCTCGACGGCATGCTGGCTGAAGGCACGATCTGGCGGCACGATGGCGGTCTGGTCTCCGGGACCTTTGAGGACAACAAGCTTTCCGATGGGTTCATCAAGACGCCGACCGGCGACTTCTTCAAGGGCAGCTTTGTCGACGGCAAGCTGAACGGGCCGGGCATGCTCAGTTCGGCCAAGGGCCTTCTTTACGAAGGAGTGTTCGCCAATGGCAGCATCGAGGGCGCCGGGACGATGTGGTTCCCGAACGGGCTGGTCTTTGTCGGAACCTTCCGCAACAACGCTCCCAACGGGGTCGGAGATTGCGTGCTGGAATCGCGCAAGGGCCGCTGCCGTGTAAGTCAGCGAATGGAGCCGGTCTGGGAGGAGTGACGCGGCACTGCCTGGCCGGGGCAAAGGCGTGGCACGCAGATCGAAAAGAGACGGGGTGGGCTACACCGCCAGGGTGCACGTCGACACGCCTTGACAAATCACCACGCCCATGTGTTTGTCGCGCCGGTTTTTCCCCGATTTCGCGGAACGGCATCGGCCGGGCTGGTTCAGCGCTCCGCCAGGCCGTTCCCAGACTGTCCGGAACGATAAAGATGCATCCCTATCGCAGCCACACCTGCGCCGATCTCCGCAAGTCAGACGCCGGCAGCCATGTGCGCCTGTCGGGCTGGGTCCATCGCGTGCGTGACCATGGCGGCCTGCTGTTCATCGACTTGCGCGACCATTACGGCCTGACCCAGATCGTCGCCGATCCCGATTCGCCGGCTTTCGCCACCGCCGAAGCCGTGCGCGGCGAATGGGTGATCCGCGTCGACGGCACGGTCAAGGAACGTTCCGACGAGACGGTCAACCCGAACCTGCCGACCGGTGAGGTGGAAATCTTCGCGTCCGAGATCGAGGTGCTGGGACAGGCCGGCGAACTGCCGCTGCCGGTCTTCGGCGAGCCGGACTACCCCGAGGACATCCGCCTCAAGTACCGCTTTCTCGATCTGCGCCGCGAGACCATGCATTCGAACATCATGACGCGCATGGCGGTCATCGCCTCGATGCGCAGGCGCATGGGCGAGGCGGGCTTCAACGAATTCTCGACACCAATCCTCACTGCCTCTTCGCCGGAAGGCGCGCGCGACTTCCTCGTGCCCTCGCGGCTTCATCCCGGCAAGTTCTACGCCCTGCCGCAGGCTCCGCAGATCTACAAACAGCTTTTGATGGTCTCCGGCTTCGACAGATATTTCCAGATTGCACCCTGCTTCCGCGACGAGGATCCGCGCGCCGATCGCTTCTACGGCGAATTCTACCAGCTCGACGTCGAGATGAGCTTCGTCACCCAGGAAGACATCCTGTCCACCATGGAGCCGATCCTGCGCGGCGTGTTCTCCGAATTCGCTGACGGCAAGCCGGTGACCGGCACCTTCCCGCGCATTCCCTATGACGAGGCGATCGCCAAATACGGTTCCGACAAGCCGGATTTGCGCAACCCGATCGTCATGGAGGACGTGTCGGAACATTTCCGCGGCTCCGGCTTCAAGGTTTTCGCCAACATCCTGGAAAGCGCGCATGTGAACCGTGTCTGGGCCATTCCGGCGAAGACTGGCGGTTCGCGCGCCTTCTGCGACCGCATGAATTCCTGGGCGCAGGGCGAGGG
>JAJDOK010000095.1 GCA_022340185.1 Salaquimonas sp.
CGGTGCGGTCGATATCCAGACGGGATGGCGGACATGGAAGGCCAAGGGCGTGGCTCGGTCGAACAGGAATTCGATCGGCACCGGACAGGTCGCGATCGAATTCGCCCTTTATCGCAAATGCGGTGCGATGCAATCAGATTCTGCCGATTGCGAAGGTAAAATTACCGCACCATCACGTCGAGCCTTCCCGGTCGCTCCGGCTGTCGAGCGCCTTGTCCTCTGCGCGGATGCGGATGGCGAGCATGACCGCGTTCAGGATCGAAAAGACGATGGTGATCCAAAGCAGGCCGAGCACCATCGGCGCGACGACCATTTCCGCAACCACCACCATGTAATTCGGATGGCGGAACCAGCGATAGAGCCCGGTCCGCACAAGCGGCCGGTCCTCGACGATGATGCGTGTGGTCCAGCGCTCGCCAAGGCTGAGCATGGCCGAGATGCGCATGATCTGCAGCACGGCAAACAGCCCGAGCATCGGCCAGTGGACCGGCTTGTCCCAGCCGGTGGCCGCGATCGCGACAAGCCAGACGGTGTGCAGAACAATGATGAACGGATAATGGCCGGCCCCCGCCTCGACACCGCCGCGTGCGAAAGCGCGGGCATTGTTGCGCCGCGAGATCACCAGTTCGGAAAGGCGCTGGGCAATCAGGAAGGCGATGAAACCAATCGCCGCCGGATCGGCCTCAGGCATACTGCCGGCCCGCACGGCCGGTTGTCTTTGCCACGCCATCCGGCGTTTCGACCCCGACGGTGATAGGCAGGAATGAGGCGGTGAAGCCCGGTCCGAGCGCGGTCATCAGCATCCGGCCCTTTTCTCCGTTCTCGATCACCTTCTTCAGGACGAACAGCACCGTCGGCGCCGACATGTTGCCGTATTCCTTCAGCGTCTCGCGTTCGGCATCGAGGCTTCCCGGTGCCAGACGAAGCGCCGATTCGAGTGCCTCGACGACCTTCCGGCCTCCGGGATGGCAGACGTAACGGTCGAGTTCGTCGCGCTCGATACCGGCCTTTTCCAGCGCCTCGGCCGCTGCTCTGGAGAAGAAGTCGCCGGCAAAATCGGGGATCGACCGGTCGAAGATCACACCAAGACCGGTATCGTCCACCTGCCAGCCCATGATGTCGAGCGTGTCGGCCCACAGATGCTCATGGCCTTCGCCGAGCGTGATGTCCTGCAATTCGCCCTTGCCGGGACGGCAGGAAAGAACCGCCGCGCCCGCGCCGTCGCCGAAAAGCACCGTCGCGATGATGTCGGCCTTTTCCAGCCGGTCGGTACGGAATGACAGCGTGCAGGCTTCGAGCGCCACGATCAGCACGTTGGTGCCCGGCCGCGAGCGCGCCAGCGAAGTGGCGACCGCCAGGCCCGTGACGCCGCCGGCGCAGCCAAGGCCGAAGATGGGCACCCGCCGCACGTCGTTGCGGAAACCCAGTTCCTTCCAGGTCAGCGCCTCGAGCGTCGGCGTGGCAATGCCGGTTGACGAAACCGTGACGACGATGTCTATGTCCTTGCCGGTCAGGCCGGCATGGTCCATCGCCTTTTGTGCCGCCTCGAAATAAAGCGCCTTCGCCCCTGTCAGATATTGCGAATTGCGTGCAGACCAGCTCTTTTCGTACTCGAACCAGTCGGGCGGCGCCATCGAATAGCGCATATCAACGCCGGCATTGATGAAGCTGTCGGCCATACGCTCGAAATATTCGTATTTCGGTCCGAGAATGCGCCGTGCAGCTTCCAGCACCAGGTTTTGCGGGAGAATGTAGGGGGGAACGGCTGTGGCGATCCCGTTGAGGAATACTTTCATTCTGCTTCCAGTTCCTCGAGCCGCGTAAGACACTATGTCGGCGCGAAAGTGGCCGGTCAAGCGGCCCATGCACATATCTCGTTGGTATGGTTTATCTTTGTCCGCGAAACGGCAATTTCGCCACATCGGCTTCTCAGGCCTGCTGATGGGATGTTCATGACGCCAGGCTCTCGCCGATAAAGCCGCCCGACTGGCGCTCCCAAAGTGCTGCGTAAAGCCCACCCCGGGAGAGCAATTGGGTATGAGTGCCCTCTTCGACGATTGCCCCATCGTCGATGACGACGAGGCGGTCCATCGCCGCGATGGTCGAAAGGCGATGGGCGATCGCGATCACCGTCTTGCCTTCCATCAGCTCGAACAGGTTTTCCTGTATCGCCGCTTCTATTTCCGAATCGAGCTGCGATGTGGCCTCGTCGAGGATCAGGATCGGCGCGTTCCTCAGGAACACCCGTGCGATGGCGATGCGCTGGCGCTGGCCGCCCGACAGCTTCACGCCGCGCTCGCCGACCCTGGCCTCGTAGCCCTTGCGCCCGCGCACATCTTCGAGCGTCTCGATGAAGCCGTGCGCATGCGCCTTTTTCGCCGCTGTGACGATTTCCGCAAAACTGGCATTGGCGCGGCCATGGGCGATGTTGTCCCTGACCGAGCGATGGAACAGTCCGGTATCCTGCTGCACCATGGAGAACTGTGCGCGCAAACTCTCCTGCGTCACCTTCGAGATGTCCTGGCCGTCGAACGATATCTGCCCGTCTTCCAAATCGTAGAAGCGCAGCAGCAGGTTGACCAGCGTCGATTTGCCGGCGCCCGAGGGGCCGACCAGCCCGACCCGCTCGCCGGGCCGGACCGTGAGCGACAGGCCGCGGATGACGTGATCCTCGCGGCCATAGCCGAAGGCGACATGGTCGAACTCGATACGTCCCTCGCGAAACTGCAGCGGTCTGGCGTTTGGCGCATCCGTCATTTCCAGCGGCTGCGCGACCGTCTCCATCGTGTTCTGCACCGTGCCGATTGAGCGGAAGAAGCCGTTCAGATTACCCATCAGCCGTGCCAGCAGCAGATTGAGCCGCAACGTCAGCGCCAGCGTGAAGGCGACCTGCCCCGAGGTGATCTCGGCTTTCAGCCACAAATTGATCGCCAGCCCGGCGATGACCGCTATCACCAGGCCCGAGATGGAAGAAAGCGCCACACGCACGCCGGTCAGTTCGCGGGTGAATTGCTGCAGATCGCGATACATGTCCTCGGCCGCGCCGCGCACGAAATCCTCTTCGCCCGCCTCGTGTCCGTGCAGTTTCACCACCGCGATGTTGGAATAGCCGTCGACCATGCGCCCGGAAAGCACGGAACCGGCTTCGGCAACCTGGCGTCCCGTTGCCCGGATTCGCGGGATGAAGTGCCAGGCGATCAGCGCGAACAGTCCGATCCACACCATGACGACGGCGCCGAGCCTGATATCGAGCGCGGCAAGCAGGCCGAGCGTGGTCACCGCATAGACCGCGACGAACCAGATGATCTGCAACAGCGAGACCATCATGTCGCCCGCCGCCTGGCCGCCCTGCAGCACCTTCTGCGCGATGCGTCCGGCCAGATCGTTCTGGAAGAAGGTGAGCGACTGGGCGATGATGTGCTTGTGGCTCTGCCAGCGCATCAGGGTGAAGAAGCCAGGCACAATCACCTGTTCCTCGACCAGCGCGCCGAAAGTGATGACGATCGCGCGGCCGGCCGCGACAATGAAAAGCATGATGAGCAGGCTTCTGCCGTGCCCGGCGATGATCGCCGGCCAGCCGCCCGCTCTGGCGCCTGTTGCTTCGGCCGACGTCATGATGTCGACGATCTGGCCGACAAAGGTGAACAGCGAGGCTTCGACCAGCGCATTCAGGAAACCGTAGACAAGCAGCGCGGCAAACGCCCATTTCGTCTGGCTGACATAATACCACACGAAGGCGAGCAGCCGGTTCGGCGGCTCGTAGTCGTCACGCGGCGCAAACGGATCGACCCATCCTTCGAACAGTCGAAAAACGGGATTGAACAGTCTCACTCCGCCGCGCCCTTTTGCCATTCCGGCGCCAGATCGGCTTCTTCGTAGCCGCCGATGAAACCGCCCGACTGGCGCGCCCACAATTCGGCATAAAGCCCGCCGCGCTTGACCAGTTCGTCATGTGCGCCCGATTCGACGATGCGGCCGTGATCCATGATCACCAGCCGGTCGAGTTGCGCGATCGTCGACAGCCTGTGGGCGATGGCGATCACCGTCTTGCCCTTCATCAGTTCAAGCAGGTTTTCCTGGATCACGGCTTCCACTTCGGAATCGAGCGCCGACGTCGCCTCGTCGAGCACCAGGATCGGCGCATCCTTCAGGAAGACGCGCGCGATCGCGATGCGCTGGCGCTGGCCGCCCGACAGCTTCACGCCGCGTTCGCCGACATGGGCGTCGAGCCCCTTGCGGCCCTTGTTGTCCTCAAGTTCGGGAACGAACTCCCAGGCCCTGGCCCGCTTCGCCGCATCGATGATCTGTTCGTCGGTGACGTTTTCGCGGCCGTAGCCGATATTGTCTCGGATCGAGCGATGCAGCAGCGAGGTGTCCTGTGTCACCACGCCGACATTGGCGCGCAGCGAATCCTGCGTCACCGTCGCAATGTCGGAGCCGTCGATACGGATCGTCCCGCCTTCCAGATCGTAAAAGCGCAACAGCAGATTGGCGAGTGTCGTCTTGCCCGCACCCGAGCGCCCGACCAGGCCGATCTTCTCGCCTGCCCTGATGTCGAGCGACAGGTTCTCGATAACGCCGCCTTTCTTGCCGTAATGGAACCGGATGTGGTCGAATTCGATGCCGCCGGCCGGCACTGTCAGTTCCTTCGCGCCCTCGCGATCATTGACCGAATGCGGGATCGTCATCATCGCCATGCCGTCATACACGACACCGATGTTCTCGAACAACGCCGAGACTTCCCACATGATCCACTGCGACATGCCGTTGATGCGCAGGGCGAGCGCCACGGCGACCGCGATGGCGCCAATGGTCACCGCATCGGCCTGCCACAGCCAGACAGACATCGCCGCGATCAGGAAGACGACCAGGCAATTGTTGAAATAGGTCATCGACTGGAACAGCGTGACCAGTCGCATCTGGCCGTGCACGGTCTTCAGGAATACATCCATGCCCTCGCGCGCGTAGCCGGCTTCACGCCCGGCATGCGAAAAAAGCTTCACCGTCGAGATATTGGTGTAGCTGTCGACCACGCGTCCGGTCATGTCGGAACGCGCATTGGCCTGGCGTTCGGCGACATCCCTGAGCCGCGGCACGAACCACCAGATCAACACGGCATAAAGCACGACCCACAGCACCAGCGGCATTGCCAGCCGCCAGTCCGAACTGCCCACCATGAAAAGCATCGAAGCGAAGAAGACGGTCACGAAGACGAAGATGTCCATCACCTTCATCACCGCCTCGCGAATGGCAAGCGAGGTCTGCATCACCTTGGTCGCGACGCGGCCGGCAAATTCGTTGGAAAAGAAGCGGACCGACTGGCGCAACAGATAGCGATGCATCTGCCAGCGCGCGATCATTGGATAATTGCCGAGCAGCACCTGGTGGATGACGGTCGAATGCACCAGGATCAGCAATGGCAGCGCAATGACCAGCATCGCACCCATCCAGATCAGCCGGGTGCCCTCGTCGGTGAGGAAGGTCTCGCGATCGGCCGCAGACAGCCAGTCGACCAGCTTGCCGAGAAAACCGTAGATCGCGACTTCCGCGACCGCGACCAGGCCGGTCAACACCGACATGAGGAGGAGCCAGGGCAGTGCATCCTTCGAGTAATGCCAGCAGAACGCAACTAGCCCCTTGGGCGGGCGTAAGGGTTCGCCCGCCGGGTAGGGATCGATGCGCCGCTCGAAATAGCCGAACATGAGGTTCTCCTGTGCCAGCACATATGGCGCTTTGGCGCGGCACGGCAATTTGAAAAAATTGAACAACGCCATCGCAGGTGGTCGGCGATGCATTCCTGGGCGAACCGTGGCAGAAAGGCCACCATGCCCGATCTTGTCCTCTTCCAGCCTGACATTCCCGGCAATACCGGCACGCTTATGCGGCTAGCCGCCTGCACGGGCACAACATTGCACATTATCGAACCGGCCGGCTTCCGCCTCGACGACACGGCGCTCAAACGCGCCGGCATGGACTATCTCGAACTGGCCAGCCTCGCCCGCCACCTCGACTGGGACGGCTTCCAATCCTGGCGCCGGACAACACGACGACGTCTGGTCCTGATGTCGACGAAGGCAGAGACCAGCCTGTGGGACTTGGCGTTTCGGGCCGATGATCTGATCCTGCTCGGCCGTGAATCGGGCGGTGTGCCCGAACAGGTACATGAAGCAGCCAATCATCGCCTAACCATCCCCATGGCGGAAGGCGCGCGTTCGCTCAATGTCGCGCTGGCCGGCGCCATGGCGCTCGGTGAGGCAATGAGGCAGACAAAAGCAGATTAATCCGCGCTCGGCAGCCGCCGCATGGTGAATTCGATCAGATCGCCGGGCAGTACCCGCCAGCTTTCCACCTCGCTGGCATAGGCCGCCTTGGGATAATCCTTGAGGAATTCGCGCGCCTTGGCCCGTGCCTCTTCCCTCGGCAGGGTCCAGCTCTGGCGCATCCAGCCGCCGCCGCTTGCACGTTTGGCCTGACCTGCACGCTTGCGCGCCCAGTCGAGATTGTTCCGACGCAGCCTTTCGAGCCGCTCGTCGGGTTGACCGCCGCTGGAACCTTTTCTTGCGCGTTCTGCTTCCCGGTCCATCGCGCCTTTCTCCGCACCGATGCCCCTTCTCAGCATTCGACAAGAAGCAGATGCCAGGTGCAGGCCCGAGTCAAGCCGCAACGCTTGCGCCGGCCAAGAGCCATGCAAGCTTCTATTGTCAGTCGCTTCGATGCCCTGCTAAGAAATCGTCGAACGGATTGGACTGGCAGGGGCGCTAGGGGAAGTTTTGAACGAGTATCAACCGCAGATACCGCGCGGCATGCCGCCGGATATCGAGCACAAGAAACAGATCGCCAGCGACTGGTTCGCGACGCTGCGCGACGCCATCTGCCTGAGACTCGAGGAACTCGAGGACGAACTGGCCGGCCCGAATGCCGATCAGCAGGCCGGTCGTTTCGAGCGCAGCCAGTGGTCGCGCGGCGAGGGCGAGGGCGGCGGCGTGATGTCGGTCATGCATGGTCGCCTGTTCGAGAAGGCCGGCGTCCATGTCTCCACCGTCTTCGGCGAGTTCACGCCTGAATTCCGCAAGCAGATACCGGGCGCCGAAACCGATCCGCGCTTCTGGGCATCGGGTATTTCGCTGATCGTCCATCCGTGGAACCCGAACGTGCCCGCCGTCCACATGAACACGCGCATGGTGGTGACCACCGCGCAATGGTTCGGCGGCGGCGCCGATCTCACGCCGATGCTCGATGCGCAACGCACTCAGGAACATCCCGACACGGTCGCCTTCCACAAGTCGATGCGCTTCGTCTGCAAGCGTCACGAGGCAGTTGCGGATTATGACCGCTACAAGCGATGGTGCGACGACTATTTCTATCTGCCGCACCGCCAGGAGATGCGCGGCATCGGCGGCATCTTTTTCGACTACCTGCACTCGCCGTCCTCGAAAGGCGGCTGGGACGCCGACTTCGTCTTCGTCCAGGACGTCGGTCGCGCCTTCAATGTCGTCTATCCCGCACTGGTCAAGCGCAACATGAACCTCGATTGGACCGCCGAGCAACGCCACGAGCAATTGGTGCGCCGCGGCCGCTACGTCGAATTCAACCTGCTCTACGACCGCGGCACCATCTTCGGCCTGAAGACCGGCGGCAATGTCGATTCGATCCTCTCCTCCATGCCGCCCGCCGTGCTGTGGCCTTGATGGAGGATTTCAACAAATCAAGGAATCGTCACTTTTCCGCGCCTAGTCTCTTCCTTCGCCAATTCGAAAAAGAAAAGCGAATGGAGGAAAGCATGAAGACGTTTCAGTGCGGAACCCTCGTGCCCGGCTGCGACTGGGAGACCACGGCAAAGGACGAGGCGGAAGTGGTCCGCCGCGCCGTCGAGCATTTGCGAACTGCGCACGGCGAGACCATGATCCGCGAGAACATGGTCGACAACATCAAGAAGCGGATCAAGGAAGCGACCGTCGCAGGTTGATCGCCCGGTTGCCCGTTGCTCGTAGCGCTTGGTCGGATGCACGACTCTTTTGATCGTCTCGGGGCCGACGGACGCGAAGTCGTTCGCTTGATGACCACTATCGGTTGATCGAGGCAGGGTAGGGTCGGTCGTGTGTCTGGGCTCTATTGCAGACTTGATGCGAGTGCTATGATGGCGTTCATCGGATGGTCCTTCCGAGTGAGTTGAATTGCAGCAGACAACGCTGCGATTTCTATCGGATGTGTCCGACAAGATCGGTGCGGGCAATCTCGCCCCGGTTTTGCATGTCATTAAACAGGTGACGGGTAAAGGCCATGTTGGAAGCCGACAAGCTGTTCGCCGGTTCGATTCCGGAAAACTACGATCGCTACATGGTCCCGTTGATTTTCGAGCCTTACGCCGCCGACATGGCGCGGCGCGCGGCTTCCCTTTCTGCAAGTGCCGTGTTGGAAACGGCGGCGGGCACCGGTGTGGTCACCCGTGCACTGGCGCCGCAATTGTCCGCCGCCACAAATTATGTCGTCACCGATCTCAACCAGCCGATGCTCGACTACGCCGCTTCGCAACAGCCTCCCGACAATCGTGTCACATGGCGCCAGGCGGACGCCTTGATGTTGCCGTTTGAAGACGCGGCCTTCGATGTAGTTTGCTGCCAGTTCGGTGCGATGTTCTTTCCCGATCGCGTTTCGGCATACCGCGAAGCGAAGCGGGTCCTCGGGCCTGGCGGGCATTTCCTGTTCAGCACCTGGGACCGCATCGAGGAGAACCATTTTGCCGATGATGTGACGAATGCGCTGGCGAGGATGTTCCCCGATGACCCGCCGCGCTTCATGGCCCGCACGCCGCATGGCTATCACGATACGGCATTGATCCGCAGCGAACTGGAAGCGGCCGGGTTTTCCGACGTGGCGATCGAAACGAGAGCGGAACAAAGCCGTGCTTCTTCGCCGCGCATTCCGGCAGTCGCCTATTGTCAGGGAACTGTCCTTCGAACCGAAATCGAAGCCAGGGACTCTTCAAAGCTTCAGGCAGCGACCAACTTTGCTGAATCCACGATTGCGGAAAGACACGGAAGCGGCGAGGTCGCCGCCAAGATTCAGGCCCATATCATCACGGCCACGGTCTAGGGTTCATAAAACCTGCGTAACGCCATACTGCCGGGTACAGGTGCCAGTCAGTCAGCCGCTTCGGCGGCCATTTTTTTTGCTTGCGCCAGAAGTTCGTCCCTGCCGGGCGAAAAGCCGTTCTCGAGCCAGTGACGCTCGAGCCGCTTGAGCAGGCGGCCCATTTTCGGTCCGCTTTCGAAGCCTGCCTGCACCAGATCGGCGCCGGCGAGCGGAAAGACCGGCCTTTGCCAGTTGCGCGCAAATCCCACCATCGCCGCAAGCCGTGCGGCGCGCGGCGTGACACCCTGATAGGCGCGTTCGCGCGCCGCCTCGATCGTCAGCGCATCGATGAGCATTTGCTTGCCTGAACGGTAGAGATGTTTCGCCAGTTCCTCGTCACTCGCGCCGTCGGCGGGGCGTTCCACGCCGGCCCATTCGGACAATCGCTGCGCCTCGCGCTTCGACAGCTTCAGCCGTTTGGCCAAAGCTTCGACGCGCTCGGCCCGTGGCGGCAGGATCGCCATCAGCCGCAGCATGAAATCGGGGCTTTCACCGAGCGCTTTTTCGACATCGACCAGATGTTTCAGCGCATCGACGCCCCATTCGCCTGTTTCAGGCAGTGCCGCCGCCAATACGCCGGAAGTGCGCATCCACAGCACTGCCCGCGTCGGATCGGGCGCGCCCAGCAAGCGCTTCAGTTCGTGCCAGACCCGTTCGGCCGACAGCGTGGCGATCCTGTCCTTCGCCCGCGCGCAGGCCTTCAGCCCCTCGGCGTCGGGCCGGCCGTCGCCATACCAGGCGAAGAAGCGGAAGAAGCGAAGGATGCGCAGATAGTCTTCCGCGATACGTGCCTCTGCCGAGCCGATGAACCGCACGCGCCGCGCCTTGAGATCGTCATAGCCGTCGAGCGGGTCGAACAACCTGCCCTGACGGTCGCAATAAAGCGCATTCATGGTCAGGTCGCGCCGCATCGCATCGGCGTGCCAGTCGGTGCCGAAACGCACCACCGCGCGCCGGCCGTCGGTTTCCACGTCCTCGCGGAGCGTGGTGATTTCGTACCCCGTGCCGCCGGCGACCGCCGTCACCGTGCCGTGCTCTATGCCGGTGGCGACCACCTTGACCCCGCCCGATTTCAGCACTTGCGTCACCTGTTGCGGCGTCAGTGTCGTCGACAGATCGACTTCGTTGACCGGCTCGCCCAGCAGCGCATTGCGCACCGCGCCGCCATTGACGCGCATCTCGCCACCGGCCGTCTCGACCAGCGTAAACAGGTCCTGCAAGGCCTCGCACGTCAGGAAGCCCGCCTGCGTCTTCGTCAGGAATTCGGGCGCGCTCACGCGAACATCCTGTCATGCAGGGCAGCGATGATGCCGGCCGTCACGCCCCAGATGTAATGCTCGCCATAGGGCATCTCGAAGAAGAAGCGCTCCCGCCCCTGGAAATGCCGGCTGCCGGTGCGGTGATTGGCCTTGTCCATCAGGAAGGCGAAGGGCACCTCGAAAAAATAATCCACCTCATGCGGATTGGCCTCGAGACTCGCCATTGCGTCAACCAGCGCCAGCACCGGCGCGATACGATA
>JAJDOK010000082.1 GCA_022340185.1 Salaquimonas sp.
GATCCACCGCTACGAACGGAATCCGGGACACGGATGGCGATCTGGGCGTAAGCCCATTAGTGCTTTGATATTGCGTACTTAATCAAGTGGCGGATGCGTTAGCGTAACATCGGCTCCAAATCACCAGTGTCGCCGTAGTCAGGTGTTACCAACGCTGCCGTATCGATCCTATTAGGAATTGTGAGCTTCGATTCGCCAATTGAGAAATCTAAATCGGGTCTAACAACTTTGATGGATTCCACCAAAACGTAATTGCCTTGTACGGCGACAACAGTCGCGATCATCACACCTGAAAGCGCATTCCGTTTCATCGCAATGAAATAGTAGTGCGGATTATCGCTTTCAACCTGCGAAGAAGCGGTTTGCATTCGCGGATGGCGATCTGGGCGTGAACGGCGCTAGTTGGACTTGTCGATGTCGCGGATGAAGGCGGCACCGACGATCGGGCCGGGGGTACCCGTGTCGGTCGTCTTCTGCAGGATCAGCGCGCAGGAATCATAGCCGCGCCGCTGCATGTCGGCGAGATGGAATTCGGTCTGCAGCGCCTGGTCCTTGACCATGCCGATCATTTCCATGTCGCTGACGATGTTGGTGTAGGTCAGCTTCTTGCCGCGGTTTTCGCCGCGCTTCACATCGACGTCCTTGCGGTCGTTGTAATAGACCATCCACAGCGTGGCACCGCTCGCTTGCGGGGTGAGCGGTATGTTGACCTTCAGCATGCCGTCGGCGGCGACCGCCTTGATCGGCACGGTCAGGCCATTGGACGAGCCGGCGAACTCCTCGACGCTGTCGAGCACGGCGGAGCGCCGCGAACCGACGACATGGATGCGGCCGTTGATGACGGCCTGCGGCGTGTAGACCTGGCGTTCGCCGAAGGAACGGGCATAGGCGCGCTGGCGGCTGGTATTGGCGGGATTGCCGAAAGTGTCCTTCCAGCCGAGATAATCCCAGTAATCGACATGCCAGCCGAGCGCCAGAACATCGTCGGATTTGGAGATTTCGCCAAGCAGGCGATCGGCCGGCGGGCAGGAGGAGCAGCCCTGGCTGGTGAACAGTTCAACGACGCCGCGGGCCTGATGCACCTCGGCCGCGCCGGCCGGATTGCTTGGGCCGGTTGCCAGATGAAACGCGATTGCCACCACGGTGACGCCGAGGAATCTCATCGTAATTCCATTTCCCTTTCGCTGTGGCGGCAAGATAGTCAGGAGGGTCTTCAAAAGCGACTCACGATAGGGTGACGGCGTGGTGACTGACCAGTGAGGTGACCATGAAACAAAACGGTTGACGGCAAAGCATTCCCTTGAAGCCGTCGTGCTCGGGCTTGACCCGAGCATCCAACGAATCTCAGGGATTCGTCAGATCCTCGGCACGGGGCCGAGGATGACGGAGAGAGGATACTGGTTTCCGCATGCGATCGCCCGTCAGGCGGCTTCGCGGTTCAGATTGCGCAAGACGTAATGCAGGATGCCGCCGGCGCGGTAGTAGTCGAGTTCGTCGAGCGTATCGATGCGCGCCAGCAGCGGCACTTTCTTGACCGAGCCGTCTGCGAAGGTGATCTCGGCTTCCAGTTCCTGGCGGGGTGCCAGTTCGGTCAGGCCGCGGATCGTCACCTGCTCGGAGCCGGTCAGGCCGAGCGATTGCCAGCTTTCGCCTTCGTTGAAGACCAGCGGTAGCACGCCCATGCCGACAAGGTTGGAGCGGTGGATGCGCTCGAAAGACTGGGCGATAACGGCGCGTACGCCGAGCAGGCGCGTGCCCTTGGCGGCCCAGTCGCGCGAGGAACCGGTGCCGTATTCCTTGCCGGCGAAGACGACCAGCGGCACGTGTTCCTCTGCATAGCGCATGGCGGCGTCGTAGATCGCCATTTCCTCGCCCGAAGGCCAGTGCTTGGTGAAGCCGCCCTCGATGCCGGCCAGCATCTGGTTCTTGATGCGGATATTGGCGAAGGTGCCGCGCATCATGACCTGATGGTTGCCGCGCCGCGAGCCATAGGAGTTGAAGTCGATCGGGCGGACCTGGTGCTCGACCAGGTATTTGCCGGCCGGCGTGTCGGCCTTGAAGGAACCGGCCGGCGAGATGTGGTCGGTGGTGATCGAATCGAGAAACAGGCCGAGGATGCGAGCATTTTCCACGTCGGTGATCGGCTCGGGCTCCATGGTCATGCCGTCGAAATAGGGCGGGTTCTGCACATAGGTCGAAGCCGGGCTCCAGGCGTAGGTTTCGCCGCCGGTAACTTCGATCTTCTGCCAGCCCTCGTCGCCCCTGAAGACATTGCCGTAGCGGCTCTCGAACATGTCACGGGTGACCGACTCGCGAATGAGATCGGCGATTTCCCTCGACGACGGCCAGATGTCCTTCAGATAGACCGGCTTGCCGTCCGAACCTTCGCCGAGCGGTTCGGTGGTGATGTCGACATTCATCGAGCCGGCAATGGCGTAGGCGACGACGAGCGGCGGCGAGGCCAGATAGTTGGCGCGAACGTCCGGATTGACGCGGCCCTCGAAGTTGCGGTTGCCGGAAAGCACCGAGCAGGCGACGAGGTCGCCTTCGCTGATGGCTTCCGAAATCGGTTCGGGCAGCGGGCCGGAATTGCCGATGCAGGTGGTGCAGCCATAGCCGACGAGGTTGAAGCCCATCGCGTCGAGGTCGGGGGTGAGGCCGGCCTTTTCGAGATAGTCGGTAACGACCTGCGAACCCGGCGCCAGCGAGGTCTTGACCCACGGCTTTACGGTGAGGCCCTTTTCACGCGCCTTTCGTGCCAGAAGCCCGGCACCGATCAGCACCGAGGGGTTGGAGGTGTTGGTGCAGGAGGTAATGGCGGCGATGACGACATGGCCGTCGGCCAGTTCGTAATTGGCGTCCTTGACCCTGGCGGTGCGGCGCATCGGAGGAACCGAGCCGCCGCCTTCCTCGTCCATGTCGGAGGCTGCGTCCGAAAGATTGACGCCCCTGATTTCGGACAACGCCTTTTCAAAGGCTGGAGCGGCATCGGTCAGCGCTACGCGGTCCTGCGGACGCTTCGGCCCGGCGAGCGAGGGCACGACAGTCGAAATGTCGAGTTCCAGCGTATCGGTGAACAGCGGGTCCGGCGTGTCGTCGGCGCGCCACATGCCCTGAGCCTTCGCATAGGC
>JAJDOK010000052.1 GCA_022340185.1 Salaquimonas sp.
AATCGGTGACTTAAATTTATAGCCATCGCTTATGATTTTGTGGATCGAAGTGTCTTCTAACTCTGTTGCCGGAAAGGAAAGAACTAGATTTCGCGCATCGAACAAGTCATCCTTGAATTTCGGCAACTGCCCGGTGCCGTACATGGTGGAGTCGTTGACCAGCAGCGGCGGCTGGACCTCCATGTAGCCGTGTTGCTCGGTGTGCAGGTCGAGCATGAACTGGCCGATGGCGCGTTCGAGGCGGGCGATCTGCTTGCGCAGCACGACGAAACGCGAGCCGGAAAGTTTCGCGGCGCGCTCGAAGTCCATGCCGCCGAGCGCCTCGCCGATCTCGTAGTGTTCCTTCGGTTCGAAGGAGAAGGCCGGCTTGTCGCCAACGACCTTGTGCTGGACATTGGCCTCTTCGTCGGCGCCGACCGGCACGTCGTCGAGCGGTAAATTGGGGATCACTTCAAGCGCTTTGGTCAGCGCGTCATTGAGTTCCCTCTCCTTTGCCTCGCCGGTCTGGACGAATTCCTTCAGTTCCGCAACCTCGGCCTTCAGCTTCTCCGCCGTGGCGGTGTCGCCGGCGCCCATCGCCTTGCCGATCTCCTTGGAAGCCGCGTTGCGGCGGGCCTGCGCTTCCTGCAATTTGCCGACATGGGCGCGGCGCTGCTCGTCTAGCGCGATCAGTTCGGCGGCCTGCGGGGCAAGGCCGCGTTTTTCCAATCCTTCGTCAAAGGCTTCAGGATTTTCGCGAATCAGTCGGATGTCGAACATGAAAAACCGTTCCGTAGAGGAGCGTCAGTTGCGGCGGCGATCGAAGCGGGTTCAGGAGGCGTCGGCGTCCGATGGCGAAGCTTCTTTTTCTTCGCGCTCTTTCGCCGCTTCCGCCGCTTCCGCAGCTTGCCGCTTCTTTTCGACGCGCTTGGCCGAAAGGATGGAAATCTCGTAGAGGAGCAGGGTCGGAACCGCAAGGCTGATCTGGCTGATCGGATCGGGCGGGGTGAGCACCGCGGCGGCGATGAAGGCGATGACGACCGCATATTTGCGCTTCGTCTTCAGCGTCTCGACGCTGACGAGACCTGCCTGGGTAAGCAGGGTGACGACCACCGGCAACTGGAACATGATGCCGAAGGCGAAGATCAGCGTCATGATCAGGCCGAGATATTCGCTGACGCGCGGCAGCAATTCGATCGCCGCCTTGCCCGCGGCCCCCGTCTGCTGCATCGACAGGAAGAAGCGCATGGCGAGCGGCATGACGACGAAATAGACGAGGCAGGCGCCGAGGAAGAACAGGATCGGCGTGGCGATCAGGAACGGCAGGAAGGCCTTGCGCTCGGGGCGATAGAGGCCCGGCGCGACGAAGCGGTAGATCTGCGTGGCGATCACCGGAAAGGCGATGAACAGCGCGCCGAAGAAGGCAATCTTGATCTGGACGAAGAAATATTCCTGCGGGGCAGTAAAGATCAGCCGCAAATGGGTGTTCGTACCGGCGGCGCGCTCATAGGGGATGACCAGCAGGTTGAAGATGTTGTCGGCGAAGATGTAGCAGACGATGAAGAAGACGAAGACGGCCAGCACTGCATAGAACAGGCGCTGGCGCAGTTCGATCAGATGCTCGATGAGCGGCGCGCTGGAAGCTTCTATGTCGTCCTTGCTCATCGCCTTCTATCTATCCCTGAACGCCCGTGGCCGCGTTTTTCGTGCCTTTCGCAGCCTTGGACGCAGCGCGCTTCGGCGCAGCCGTTTTCGCGGCGGTCTTCGGCCCGGCCTTGGCTGTTTTCTTGGCAGCAGGCTTTGCGACGGCAGATTTGGCTGCGGCAGGTTTGGCGGCTGACTTCGCCTTGGCGGCGGCTTTCGGCTTCGCAGGTTTGGAAGCAGGTTTGGCCGCAGCCTTGGTGGATGCCTTTTTCGCCTCCGGCTTGGCGACGGTTTCGGCCGGTGTGGCGTCGGTTGCCACGGCGGGATTGTTCTCCGAAGCGGCTGCTTCAGGCTCGCTGACGGTTTTCTTTATCGATTCCTGGAAGGCCTCGGCCGATTTGCGGGCGTCCTCCAGCGGCTTGAAATTCGCCGCCTTCTGCACCTCCTCCAGCCCGGCCTCTCTTTCGGCCTCCTTCAGCGCGTCGTTGAACTGGCGCTGGAAATCGCCGGCCATGCGGCGCAGGCCACCCACAGTCTTGCCGAAGGTGCGCAGCATGCCCGGCAAATCCTTGGGGCCGACCACGAGGATCGCCACGCAGGCAATCACCACCAATTCTGTCCAGCCAACGTCGAACAAGGTTCAAGGCCTTAACATCGAAGGAAAGCCGCCCGCGGCGAAAACCGCGGCCGGCAGGAATCGCGGATGACAGACCGCGCTAGAACGTCACCCAGCCGTTAGCTGGTGGTCGACTGATCCTTGGCCTGCGAAACCGTCTCGGAGGGCTTCTGATCGATGGTCTTGGCGACCTTCGAATCGTCCTCGTTCAGACCCTTCTTGAAGGAATTGATGCCCTTGGCGACATCACCCATCAGGTCCGAAATCTTGCCGCGTCCAAACAGCAGAACGACGACGACGGCGACGATCACGATCTGCCAGATTCCAATCTGTCCCATTTCTCACTCCTCGGGGATTACGCGATGCCCGTCTTTCGGGCGTCTCCCGGTTCGGCGGCACCTTAGACCGCCAGGCCCATGCTTCGCAACAATTGCCTGAACCGGGTTCGGATTATTGTTTACGCGGACATATAGGGCGGACGGCCACAAATTTCATTGCGCAAATGCGCACGGGGTACGCCATCCACCTATTCGGGGAACACCATTTCGGCGCCCTCGCCGACGCGCACACGCACATCCGTGACACCGGCGGGCAGCGCACCGGCGCGGGCACGGGCGCGGACCGGCTCCTCGCAGCCCTCGACATACAGTTCCAGCAATTCGGCGATGCCGACAAAACGCCGGCTTGCAACACGCCCGGGCAGGCCCGGCCCATCGGCCGTCAGGGGGTCGACCAGCACGTCGGGCAGGCGCACGCAGACCGTGGCCTGTGCTCCCTCGCCCAGGCCCGGCGCGGCGAATTTGCCGAGCGGCGTGTCGACCACGCCGCCGCTGACGCGGGTCTGGAAGCGGTTCAGCTCAGTGAAAAAGGAGGCGGCAAATAAATTGACCGGCGAATAGAACAATTCCTCGCCGGTGCCATGCTGGACGAGGCGTCCGTCACGCATCAGCGCGATGCGATCGCCGACACGCAACGCCTCTTCGGGATCGTGCGTGACGATGATCGCGGTAGCGCGGGTCTCGCGCAGCAGGCCGAGCGTGCCCTCGCGCACCGAATCGCGCAAGCGCGAGTCGAGACCGGAAAAGGGCTCGTCCATCAACAGGATACCCGGCCGCGGCGCCAGGGCACGGGCGAGCGCGACGCGCTGCTGTTCGCCGCCGGACAGCTGGTGGGGATAGCTGGCGGCGTAATCCGCCATGCCGACGCGCGAAAGCATGTGCCGAGCCTGTTCGCGGGCGAGCCTGCGTTCCACGCCGGTCAGGCCAAAACGCACGTTCTGCTCGATGGTGAGATGGGGAAACAGGGCGTAGTCCTGGAAGACAAGGCCGACGCCGCGCTTTTCCGGGGGCACGAACACGCTGTCGCCCGCGACCAGCTTGCCGTCGATCCAGACCGTGCCTGAAACCGGCATGTCGATGCCGGCGGCTATCCTCAGCAGGGTCGTCTTGCCGGACCCGGAGGGACCGAGCAGGCACAGCACCTCGCCAGCTGCGACCGACACCGAGACATCGCTCAGCACCGGGCCCTTGCCGAAATCATGGCCGATCCGTTCGAAGCGCATGGAAGAGGCAATGGCGACGCCCGCCGTGTTGCGGGGGCCCCAGTCGCGCTGACGCCTGCGCCGCTCGACCTGACCGGGCGGCAGACCGGATTGCGGTTCCAGTTGGCGTTCTGGCGTCGAAGACGGATCGGCCTTGGTATCCATCCCCGTCATTTAGGGAAGAAAGGGGGGTTTGTCAGTCCCCTTCCCCAAACGAGGGTCAGCCGGCGGCGCCGTTGCCGTCATCCTCACTCGCCTTGGGAGGCAACAGACCCAGTTCCTCCAGATCGTCGGGGGTCAACGGGTCCTCGTCCTCGGCCAGTTCGGCGGTATCATCGGGCATGGGGATGCGGAAGCTGGCCGGGACCTGCGACTGCAACAGCCCGGCGCCCTTCAGTTCGTCGAGACCGGGCAAATCCTTCAATTCCTCGAGGCCGAACTGGTCGAGAAAGGCGCCGGTCGTGCCATAGGTGACGGGACGGCCCGGCGTGCGGCGGCGGCCGCGCATGCGCACCCAGCCGGTTTCGAGCAGAACGTCGAGCGTGCCCTTCGAGGTGGCGACGCCGCGGATTTCCTCGACCTCGGCGCGGGTGACCGGCTGGTGATAGGCGATGATCGCCATCACTTCGAGCGCGGCGCGTGACAGGCGCTTGGGTTCCACCGCCTCGCGATGCAGCAGGAAACCGAGATCGTCGGCGGTGCGGAAGGCCCATTTGTCGCCGACCCTGACCAGATTGACGCCGCGTCCGGCATACCGCTCGCACAGTTCCTCCATCAGTGCCGCGATATCTACATCCTCGCCAAGACGTTCGGCCAGCGCCTTTTCGGGCACCGGCTCGGCGGTGGCGAAGAGGATCGCCTCGACCATTCTAAGTTCCTGCTCGTGTTCGGCCGAAGGCGCGACAGGAACTTCGCCCGCATCCGCTGCGGAAGCGTCATCCATATCGTCGGCGTCCTGCCTTGCCTGCGGGTTGAACGGCAAAATCTGGGCATTTCCTGTTTCGGCCATGGTTCCTGTCCTGGTTTCCATTCGCCTCAGACTGACTTGATTTCGGCTGGTTGCGGTGTCTGCTTGCCGCCGGCACGCATGTAGATCGGCGCAAAGGCCTTTTCCTGCCTTATGGTGACGAGCCCCTCGCGCGCCATTTCCAGGCTCGCGGCGAAGGAACTCGCCAGTACCGTCGCCCGCATTTTGGGATCGGGCAGAAAGCGCAGCAGGAACTGGTCGAGCGGCGTCCAGTCCTTCATCTCGCCGACAAAGCGGGTGATGATCTCGCGCGCCTCCTGCAGCGACCAGACCTGGCGGCGCGCGATCGTCACCTGGCTGACCGAGGTGCGCTGGCGCAGCGCGGCATAGGCCGTGAGCAGATCGTAGAGTTCGGCCGAATATTCCGGCTTCACCTCGACATTCATGGCTTCGGTCATGCCGCGCGCAAAAAAATCGCGACCGAGCCGGTTCCGGTTGATCAGCCGGCGCCCGGCTTCACGCATGGCCTCGAGCCGCTGCAGGCGGAAGGCGAGCAATGCGGCCATTTCCTCGCCGCTCATCTCCTCGTCCTGATCGTCGGCGGCGGGGATCAGCAGGCGCGATTTCAAATAGGCGAGCCAGGCGGCCATCACCAGATAGTCGGCAGCGATCTCGATCCTGAGCTTGCGTATGTGTTCGATGAATTCGAGATACTGGTTGGCGAGTGACAGAATGGAAATCTTCGCCAGATCGACCTTCTGGTGCCGCGCCAGTTCGAGCAGCAGGTCGAGCGGCCCCTCGAAGCCGTCGACGTCGACGGTCAGCGTCGGATCGGAGGACGCGCGTTCGGACGCTCCACCGGATGCGTCTTCCCAGACCATCTCGTCCTGTCCGGCGGCCGCCATATCGTCCTCTTCCTTGCCCGAACCCATGTGGTTCACATGTCTGTCACGAAATTTACCAAGCCGTCTTCGCCACTTTAACTGATTCGCGCCCTCTACCCGCTACGGACGCCGGAATGGGCAACCCGCTCAGGCGATGGCGGACTCTGTGAGCGCCTCGAATTCGGCCAGAAGCGTCTCTTCTTCGCATCGATCGGGAGGAGAAAGGCGTTCCAGTGCGATTCGGGCACGCCAGGCGGGTTTGCCATCAAGAACAGGAGTCGCCGCCGCAACCGCCTTCATCTCCGCCATCGATCCGTTGCAATGAAGCACGACATCGCAACCGGCTGCAAAGGCTGATTGGGTGCGTGTCGAGAAATCCCCAGAAAGCGCCTGCATGGAAAGATCGTCGCTCATCAGCAACCCATCATAGCCCAGCCAGCCGCGAATGATCTCACCGATCATTTTCGGCGAAAGCGTGGCCGGATTGTCAGGATCGAAGCCGGAATAGACGACATGGGCGGTCATCGCCAGCGGCATGTCGGCAAGCTGCATGAAGGGATAGAAATCGGTGCAGCCGAGGATCGCCGGATGGGTGTCGACGATTGGCAGTTCCTTGTGGCTGTCGGCAAAGGCGCGGCCGTGGCCGGGAATATGCTTGATGACAGGCAGCACGCCGCCCGCCATCAGCCCGTCACAGGCGGCGCGGCCAATCAGCGAAACCTCGTAAGGTTGATAAGAATAGGCGCGGTCGCCGATGACGTCATGGGCGTTTTCCACCGGCACATCCAGAACTGGAAGGCAATCGACATTGATGCCAAGGCTTGCCAGTTCGAAGGCGATCAGACGCGATTGCAGCCAGGCCGCACGCAGCCCCTGTTCGGGGTCGCGGCGATAGAGTTCGCCCAATAACCGGCCCGGAGGGTATTCGCGCCAATGCGGCGGCCGCAGGCGCTGCACCCTGCCTCCTTCCTGGTCGATCAGGATCGGTGCGTCGGCGCGGCCGACGGTTTCGCGAAGCTCCCCCGTCAGGGCGCGAACCTGGGCAGGCGTCTCGATGTTGCGGGCAAACAGGATGAAGCCCCAGGGTGAATGCTCACGGAAGAAGGCTATCTCGTCTTCCGTCAGCCGCGTGCCCGAGCAACCCGCAATGAAGGCTTTGATTCCCATGGGGCGATTCTATCACAAGTTTTCGACCGTCATATCTGGTCGTCGTTCGGGCCTCCGTCCGAACGAGCGTTCGCGGGCTGGCGCTTGCCTAACAGCAAGCTTGCCCTGCCACGCAGGGCTGGAGATATACGGCAGACCTGCGACGAACGTCACGAGTTCTTCATCCACTTTTGGAAACGGGATACCCGTGGGACCTCCCTCTCTGCGTGACAGCACAAGTATTTGGAACGAATGCGCCAGTGCGTGAACGCTCGACCTTGCGGAGGCAAGGTCGAAAGCTCAACAGAGCGCCAGCCCGTGAACGCTCGCCTGGCCGGAGGGCCAGGCGAAAACCAGACTATCTCGTGACGAAGCAGGCGCCGCCGGCAGACTGCAGACGCTGGCAGAAGTCGGTGGCGTCTTCCTTCGACTGCGAGCCGACGCGCACCCGGTAGAATATACCCTTGCCGGGAAGGTCGGCCTTTACGATCGCCACATGGCGGTCCTCGAGCAGGTTGGGAAAGCGATTGCGCAGGTTGTTATACGCGGCCTGCGCGTCTTCGGGCGAACGCTGCGAGGAAATCTGGATGACCCATTCGCTGAGTTCGGCGTCAGTTGCCTGCGCGGCAGGCGAAACGTCGGGTTCGGAGGTCAGCGCAACCGGCTCACCGGGCTGATGGGCCTTCGCCACGCTCTGTGTGGTGAGCGGATCGGTTCCCGGTTCGGAGGGAACCGGCACGACGGTCTGGCCGATATTGACACCCGGCAGGCCGCTTGTCGTGGGCTCGTTTGGCACCGGTTTGGGCGGCACGGGCGCAACGCGCAATGCCTGCGAAGCTGCCGTCTGGGGCTTGGGTGCGGGCGCGGATATCGTGGATGATCTGGTCACCAGATCCGTCGGCCTCGGTTCGGGAACCGGGATGCCGCCCGAAGAGCGTGCACCGTCAATCGACTGCGCTGGCAGGGAGGCCGTCTGGGCGGGTGCGGCTTCCGGTTCGCTCGGTTGAACTATGGTGCCGTCGCGGCGAACCGTGAGCGTGCGTACGCGGCGAGGTTCAAGCGAGGTCGGTGAAACGGCAGCCTGTTCTTCGCCAGGTGCCAGGCGATCATCCCCCTTGGCGGCGTCAACAGCGGCGGTCTCCGCGGATTGCGATGACATCGGCGCGGCGGTGACCAGGTTGACCGGCTTTTCGACGTCGCTGACCAGCTTTTCCTGCTTCGCCTCTTCGCCAAACTTGCCGGAGACACGCTCATAGGCGGCCTTGTCCTGATTGGCGACGGTTGCGCCGCCCGGGTCATCCGGCTTGGTCTTGACCGGTTCCTTGTCGGCCTTGACGATGACAGGTTCGTCCGGCGTGTCGCTTCCCTTGAAGAAGCCGTAGCTCACCGCGCCCAATCCGACGACCAAGGCAAGGCCGAGCGCGATCGCCGCCAGCTTGAACCCACGCGAACCGGAGCGCTTCCCCGGTTCGGCCCAGGTCTCTTGAGTCGCATCGTCGTGGTGGCCAGCATCGGGTTGCGCGTAGTCGTCATAGTCATCCATGACCGGAGCCTGGCCCGCATGATCGTCGCTGAACGAGGCGACAAGTCCTTCGGCGTCTGGCGCGCTTTCACGGTAGGCGACGGCCGCATGGCCGGGTTGTCCGGGGACAGATTGATGCTGGGAATGCTGATAGTGGGCAGGTACCGTTTCAGCTTCGTCAAATCCCAGTTCCTCGGCGAAAACAGCGGCAAAATGATCGTCGATCTCGCGCTCGCTATTGAACATCGACGCCTGTCCGGCTGGCTCAGATGCACGGGCCAAACTCCGGCCTGCCGATTCCCCGTGGGCATGCGCGGGCTGGCGCTGATAGGCATGAGCCGGCCGGGCCTGGCGATTTGCATGGATGTCCTGCGGCTGAAGTTCTGCCATTTCTGCCTCGAAAGCTGAATCGAAATTGAGATCAGTCAGTTCCTGCGCGTCAGGCGCCAGACTGCCAGCGTGTGAAGGCTGGCCATTTTCAGATTGATCATGGACTGGTTGATTTGCGGCGGGCTGACCTGCGGCCTGCTGTTCCGGCGCGGGCTGCGGCGGCGCCTCGGGGGCAGGCTTCGGCGCATCCCAGATCGACATGTCGAAACCGAGATCGGAGAGATCATCATCGTCATCGTCGCTGCTGACGTGGCGGCGGGAATCGATGTTGAGGGCCAGTGCCGCACGATCGATCGCGAGTTCGGCCTCGAACTTGTCCTTGAAGTCGCCGGCCAGGTCGAGTCCGTGTTGATCACCCTTGTTCGGCGACACGGCTTCAACTTCTTCGGCACCGATATCGGTGAAATCGAGATCGCTGCCCCGTTCGACTTCGCCGTTCGGTTCCGCGTCTTCCGGCGCGGCTTCCTGCGGCGATGCCGTCACCTCATCCTCGAAACCGCTGACAAAGGCATCGGGAGCGTCGGGGCGGGAGGATCGAGCTGTTCCCGACAGGCCAAGCTCCACCATGAGCTGGTCTTCGAGCGAAGAATTGCCGTCCTCCTCCGAAACCATGGTTTCGAAATCGAAATCGGCGTCGACATCAAGGTTGGCATCAAAATCGGCATCGAGATGCGCGCCTTCATCGATATTGCTGGTGGCTTCGATATTCTCCAGGCTTTCGGCGTCCGCCTGATCTTCGGTATCCTGCGGACCTTCGCCAGCTTCGGGAACTTCCGCATCCCGAGACACATCATCAAGTTCGGCAGCGGCGGATTCCTCGACCGACTCTTCCTCGGCCAAATCTTCCTGGAGCGGTTCTTCGCGAGCCGGTTCTTCATGCTGACGGGCGAGGTTTTCGCCCTCCAGTTCCTGGATCAGTTCATTTTCGAGATCGAGTTCGATACTGTCGTCCAGGCCGACATCGAGGTCGGCTTCAAGGCCGGCGCCGAGGGCGGCTCCCAGATCGGCTTCCAGGCTGCTGGCAAGATCGGCATCGATGTCATCGCCAGAAGGCATCTCATCAGACGTTTCTTCGGAAACAGCTTCGCTGCGAAACCGCTCGAATGACGGCGCGGCGCGACTTTCCAAAGGTGTCTGGGATTTCGACTGTGGCTTTTTCTCGCCGGAGACGATGCGGGCAAGTTCCTCCAGCGGATCCTCTTCCTGATCATGAAAAGAGAACTCACGGGCCGGGCTGTTCCGTTCGGTCATAACGCAGTAACCTGTCCTAGCTTCAAGCGCCCCGCCACCGGACTTGTAAAGCGCCTGGCTACGGCGCTCTCGTTCCCCGTCCGGCACTTTTGCGCGTGGAATCGGTCAGGATTTTGACCGTTCAACGCATTTCGTCAGGCGCACTCGCTCCAACTATCGCCAGACCGGACGAAAGGACCGAAGACAATCCTTTCAGCATTGCCAGTCTTGCCAGGGTCAGATTCGCATTATCTTGGTTAATAAAGCGTAATTCGGGTTTTTCCTTGCCGCGCGACCAGTGCTGGTGAAGCTCGGAAGCCAGTTCGTAAAGGTAGAAGGCGACGCGATGCGGTTCGTCGGCGCGGGCCGCCTGCTCGACCATTCTGGGAAACTCGGCCATCTTGGCAACGAGCGCGATTTCGCCCTCGTCGGCAAGCAGCGAAAGATCGGCCTGCGCCAGCGCCTCGTCGGAGGTGTCGAGGCCGGCCATCTCCTCGGCCGCCTGGCGGAAAACCGATTTCGTGCGGGCATGCGCATATTGCACGTAGAAGACCGGATTGTCCTTGGACTGTTCGGTCACCTTGGCAAAATCGAAGTCGAGCGGCGCCTCGGGCTTGCGGTAGAGCATCATGAAGCGAACGGCGTCGGTTCCGACCTCGTCGACCACTTCGCGCAATGTGACGAAATCACCGGAACGCTTCGACATGCGTACCGGTTCGCCGCCACGGTAGAGCTTGACGAGCTGGCACAGCAGAACGTCAAGCACGCTCTCGTCGCCGGCGATGGCCTTGGCGACCGCCTTCAGGCGCTTGACGTAACCGCCATGGTCGGCACCCAGCACATAGACCATGCGGTCGAAACCGCGGTCGAACTTGTTCTTGAAATAGGCGACATCGGCGGCGAAGTAGGTGTAGCTGCCATCGGATTTGACCAGCGGGCGATCCATGTCGTCGCCGACCTCTGTCGACTTGAACAGGGTCTGCTCGCGGTCCTCCCAGTCCTCCGGCACCTCGCCCTTGGGCGGCGGCAGGCGGCCCTCATAGACGAAACCCTTGACGCGCATCTCGTCGAGCATGCGGTCGATCTCGGAGACGCCATTGCGCTTTTCGTGCAGAGTGCGCTCGGAGAAAAACACCTCGTGGTTGACGTTGAGTGCCGACAGATTCTGCCTGATCAGTTCCATCATCGCGTCGACCGAGCGGGTGCGCAGGATTTCCATGCGCACGGGTTCGTCCACCTTGGTGAGATTGTCGCCGAACTCCTCGACGAGCGCGGCGCCGACAGGCTTGAGATACTCGCCCGGATAGAGGCCGGCAGGTATCTCGCCGATCTCCTCGCCCAGAGCCTCGCGGTAACGCAGTTCGACGGAGCGGGCGAGTACGTCGATCTGCACGCCGGCATCATTGATGACATATTCTCGGGTCACTTCGTAGCCGGCGAATTCGAGCAGGTTGGCGAGCGAATCGCCAACCACCGCGCCACGGCAATGGCCGACATGCATCGGGCCGGTCGGGTTGGCCGAGACATATTCGACATTGACATGCTTGCCCGTGCCAAGGCCGGTGCGGCCATATTCGGAACCGGCGGCGAGGATGACGCCCAGATGATCGGCCCAGAAGGTCTTCGACAGGCGCAGATTGATGAAGCCCGGACCGGCGATCTCGGCATTTTCGACGGTGTTGTCCTCGCCCAGCTTCCCGGCGATGCGGCCGGCCAGCTCGCGCGGATTGATGCCGGCGGATTTCGCCAGCACCAGGGCGGCATTGGTCGCCAGATCGCCATGGGCGGGATCGCGCGGCGGCTCGACGACGATCCGGTCGAGCGCCAGCGGTGCCTCGGACGCGATGTCGAGCCCGGCGACGATTTTGGCGATTCTATCTTCGAAGTCGGCAAACAGGTTCATTGCGTGTCGGCCGTCTGGCCGCCTTTGGTTACGGATCGTCTCAAGGAGGAACGGCGTCGCCTAACGCAGTTGCGGAGTGGCGTCAAACAGTCGTTGATGCTCGTTGATGGCATAACGGTCGGTCATGCCGGCGAGAAAGTCGGCAACGAGCCTGGCACGCTTGTCCTCCTCGGCATTTGCCAGCGCCGCCTGCCAGTTCATGCCCCATTCGTCTGGCATTTTCGCGGTACCTGAAAAATAGGCCCTAAACAGGTCGCGCACCACCTGTTTGGCGTCCTCGCGAATGGCCACGATCGACGGCGCACGGTAGACATGGGCGTAGAGGAAATCCTTGATCGCCCGATCGGCTTCAGCCACCGGCGCGCTGAAACGGACCAGTGTCCGGCCGACTCCGCGCACGTCCTCATCGCTTGCCGGGGCAAGGTCAACGATATTGGCGATCGCGACCTTGAGCACATCCTCGACCATCGCGGTGATCTGGCGGCGGATGATCTCGTGCGTGGTGCGCACCGCGTCGAGGCCGGGATAAAGCTCGCGCACCGTGCGCAGCAGGTCGCCGACCAGCGGCAATTCGCCAAGCGCGTCGAGATCGAACAGGCCGGCGCGCAGCGCGTCATCGAGGTCGTGGGCGTTATAGGCGATATCGTCGGCAATCGCCGCGCATTGCGCCTCGATGCCCGAATGGCGGGCGAGATCGAGATCGAATTGCGCGTTGAATTCGAGGATCGGCAGCGGCACGGGGCCCTTGAGGCCTTCGCCCATGTCGTCGACCAGCGGCCCGTTGTGCTTGACCAGACCCTCCAGCGTCTCCCAGGTGAGGTTGAGGCCATCGAACTCGGCATAGCGGCGTTCCAGCCGGGTCACCAGCCGCAGCGACTGGGCGTTGTGGTCGAAACCGCCCCACGGACGCATCAACTCGTCCAGCACCTCCTCGCCTGTATGGCCGAATGGCGTGTGGCCGAAATCGTGCGACAGCGCCAGGGCTTCCGCCAGATCTTCATCGACACGCAGCGCTCGGGCGAGCGAGCGGGTGATCTGGGCGACCTCGATCGAATGGGTCAGCCGCGTGCGGTAATGGTCGCCTTCATGGTGGATGAAGACCTGCGTCTTGTGCTTGAGCCTGCGGAAGGCGGTCGAATGGATGACACGGTCGCGGTCACGCTGGAATTCTGAGCGAGTCGGGCTGACAGGCTCGGGAAAGAGCCTGCCCCGGCTTTGCCGCCACTGGCAGGCATAGGCAGCCAGATTGTCACGCCCGATGGAAATGTCGTCGAACAATGCACGCCCCGTTTTTCGCCTGCCATGGCTTAACGCAAAGAGCGTGCTGTTTGAAGCGCGGTGGCGTCTGTATATCGCTCACGGCCCGCTTCGCTCGGGGCCTCCGCGAGGGCGACCTGACCGGTCGGCGACCTATTCGGCCGCTGGGAGCGCTATTGCCATGCCAACCGTCCTTGTCGAGTGCCTTGGCGATTCCCTCGTGGAATTTGCGGCTCAAATTGATCATGCTCGCCGACACCGGTCCCAGACACCAATCCTTGGGGGAACCGGTCGCGTACAATGAGGAGGGGTTCGGCGCATGCCCGTTTCCGCGTTTTCATCCGCCACGCAACTCGTTGCCGCCCTGAACAAGGGCGAAATCGGTGCGCGCGAACTGCTCGAAACCTATCTGGAGCACATTGAGCGTCATGACGGAGAGTTAAACGCCGTGGTAGTGCGTGATTTCGAGCGCGCGCGCAATCGGGCCGGGGCAATCGACGATGCAAGGGCGCGCGGCGAGGCAATCGGTCCCCTCGCCGGCCTGCCGATGACCGTCAAGGAATCCTTCAACGTCGAGGGCCTTCCCACCTGCTGGGGGTTCGGGCACAAAAAGGCGAATATCGCCGCATCGAACTCCGTTGTCGTACAGCGCCTTTCCGATGCCGGCGCTGTAATCTTCGGCAAGACCAACATACCGGTCGGGCTCGCCGACTGGCAGAGCTTCAATCCGGTCTATGGCGTGACGATAAATCCGTGGAACCCGGCCCGCTCCCCCGGCGGTTCGTCGGGCGGCGCGGCGGCGGCGCTTGCTGCCGGACTGACCGGCCTGGAATTCGGCAGCGACATCGCCGGCTCGATCCGCGTGCCGGCGAATTTCTGCGGTGTCTACGGGCTCAAACCGACGCTCCACCTCATTCCGACGCGCGGCCACACCATCGACGGGAGCGTCGGCACCTACGATCTGGCCGTGGTCGGTCCGCTGGCGCGCCAGGCGCAGGATCTGGAACTGGCGCTCGACCTCACCGCCGGGCCGGACGTGATCGAGGCGGCCGGCTGGCAATTGCGCCTGCCCGCCGAAGAACGGACCTCGCTCGGCGATTTCCGCGTCGCGCTATGGCCGGAAACCTCGCTCGCCCCGACGGCGAAAGCGATCATTGATGCCTTGCAACGTGTCGCCGACAGGCTGGCGGCGCTTGGCGTGAAAGTCGATGACAGGGCCCGGCCGGCGCTGGATGAGAAGGAAATCTACCGGACCTACCTCTCGCTGCTGTCGCCCCTGAACCCGATCAACGCTGTGGGGGGCAAGGCCGGGCCGAAACCGGACAAGAAGTCCGCCAGGCCGCCACGCCCGCCCATGAGCCATCTGGAATGGCTCGGCGCGAACGAAAAACGCCAGAAGATGCGCTACGCCTGGCACGATTTCTTTCGCGACTGGGACGTCCTGCTGTGCCCGGTATTCGCCACACCAGCCTATCCCCACCTCCATTCTCCCGACCGCGATGCCTGGCGCATCGATATCGATGGTGAGCCGCATCGCGAAAAGGATTTCTTCTTCTGGCCGGCGCTGACCACGCTGGTCGGCCTGCCTTCGGTCGCCGCCCCGATCGGCCAGACGCCGGATGGTCTGCCAGTCGGCATCCAGATCGTCGTTCCGCAATTGCATGAAAAACGCGCCATCCGCTTCGCCCGCCTGCTTGCCGATGAATTCGGCGGGTTCACCGCGCCGCCCGGATTTGACGCGCCGTGACCGCTTGAACTCACCGCCACCCCGGCCTAGATTCATTGCAACAACAGGAATTTGCCCTCACAGGGATAGCGATGACCACCGAAACGCTCGAAAAGCCGCAAATCACCGTGACCGACGCCGCGATCAACCGGGTGGCAAAGATTCTCGCCGGCGAAGCCGACAAGGATGCGCTGAGGATATCGGTCAATGGCGGCGGCTGTTCCGGCTTCTCCTACCAGTACGATCTGGTCAAGGACGACCGTGCGGCCGATGATATCGTCATCGAGCGCGATGGAGCCACGGTGCTGGTCGATCCGATCTCGCTGCAATACATGGCGGGTTCGGAGGTGGATTTCGTCAACGACCTGATGGGTCAGTCCTTCCAGATCAGGAATCCGAACGCGGTAGCGAGCTGCGGCTGCGGTACTTCCTTTTCGATCTGAACGTCGCCCTTCCCCCCCTGCAGATATTCCGTTCAGACTGGGTTCAGTCAGCACGAGGCAGACTGGGCCATAGATCGATTTCAACCATTCGGGCGCATGGCCCCAAATTCGCCGTCTTGCGCCGGGAGAAAGAGACATGCTGAACAAACCGCTCAAGGCCGCGATTCTGGCCGCAATCCTTGCCGTGCCCGCCATGCTCGCCACAGCGCTGATCGCGCCCGGGAAAGCGGCGGCGCAATCGCTTGCCGTCGTCGTCACCGACCTGAACGTGCGCACCGGACCGGGAACCGGCTATCCGCGCCTCACAACACTGCCAGGCGGGGCAACGGTCCAGGTTTTCACCTGCACCCCGGACAATTGGTGCGACATTGCGTGGAATCAGGTGCGCGGCTGGGTATCCGGCGCCTACCTCAATGGCTATGGCGCCCCGGTCTACGGCGCCGCTCCTCCGCCGGCGGCTGTCTACCCGCCCTATCCCGCCATTGGCCTCGGCATCGGTCTTGGCCTGGGCCTTGGCTACGGCCCCGGCTATTATGGCCCCGGCTGGCGCCCCTATGACAGGCATGGCGACTATTACCGTCCGCGCCACGACCACCACAACCGGCCTCGCAGGGATCCGAGACCGGGGCCGTCGGCCAATGGGAGCCGCTTCAATCCATCAATGCCCTGCCCGCCGAATTCGTCCTGCGAATTCCGCCAGCAGTGACTTTCGATGGGAAAGCCCGACATGTTGAAAAGGCCCGGATCGCTCCGGGCCTTTTTGATTGTCAAATGGCAAAACCCGATCAGGCCGGATCGACCGCCTCGGTCACGTCGTCCGAGACCGGTTCGCCGTATTTCTCCGGGATGACGAGCGAGAGCACGATCGCGGTCAGGCCGGAGAGCGTGATCGGGGTCGCGAACACGTTCTTGAGGATATCCGGCAGTTTTCCGACCGCTTCGGGCACGAGCGTCACGCCGAGCCCGAGGCCGAACGATACCGCCATGATGTAGATCTTGCGCCGGTCGATCTGCTCGGAAGCAAGGATGCGAATGCCCGCAACCGCAATCGAGCCGAACAGGACCAGCGTCGCACCGCCCAGTACCGGGTTCGGAATCAGGCGGAAAAACCCGCCAATGATCGGGAAGAAGCCGAGAACAAGCAAAATGCCGGCAATGTAAAGGCCGACATGGCGGCTCGCCACGCCCGTCATCTGGATGACGCCATTGTTCTGACTGAACGTCGTGTTCGGGAAGGTGTTGAAGATCGCCGCAATGCCCGAATTGATACCGTCGGCCATGACGCCGCCCTTGATGCGCCTGAGATAGATTTCACCCGTGACCGGCTCGCCGGAAATGACCGAATTGGCAGTCAAGTCGCCCGTCGTTTCGATCGCGGTGATGAGATAGATGAAGGCGACGGGAAGGAAGAGACCCAGATCGAACGAGAAACCGTATTTGAACGGGATCGGAAGCGCGAAGATCGGCTGCGATCCGAAGGAGGAAAAGCTCACCTTTCCGAGGAGAGCAGCGACGATGAAGCCGACGATAAGACCGATCATGATCGCGGAGATGCGGATCATCGGGTTCTTCTGGAAGGTCATGACCAGGATGACGACGACGACCAGCGCGCCCAGCATGAGGTTGACCGGAAGTCCGAAAGCGTCCGGCACGTTCTGCTTGACATAGGCACCGCCGGCAAAATCGGTGAAGCCGACCTTGACCAGGCTGAGGCCGATCACCGTGATGACGATGCCGGTCACCGTCGGCGTGATGATGCGCCCCATCTTGTCGATGAACTGGCTGAGAACGATCTCGACCACGCAACCGACCAGGCAAAGCCCGAAGATCATGGCCAGAATGTCTTCCGGCGTGCCGCCCCTGCCCTTGACCGCGAAACCCGCGGCCAGGATGGCGCCGAGAAACGCGAAGCTGGTGCCCTGCACGCTCAGGAGACCGGACCCGACCGGTCCGAACTGGCGGCACTGAATGAAGGTCGCAACCCCGGAAACGAACAGCGACATCGCGATCAGATAAGGGATGTGCTCGCCCAGTCCCAGAACACCGCCGATGACCAGCGATGGCGTGACGATGCCGACAATGCTGGCCAGTATGTGCTGGGCGGCGGCCAGGATCGCCGGTCCCGGAGCCGGTTTGTCCGTCAATTTGAAGATTATGGTGTGATCGTCTGCTGCCTGTTTCTTAGCCATTTGCCCACCTCTGCCCATATTGGAAGTCCGAATGGTGTGGTTTCCCCAGACCGAACGCACACTGTGCACGATTCGTGCCAATATCGAAGTTGAGCCTGTGGACGGGTTTACGCGCCGGCCATGCGGCGCTACCTAATCGAAACAGCGTCCTTGCCAACCCGGAGACCTGCTTCTTGAAAATCGCCACATGGAACATCAACGGCATCAAGGCGAGACTTGACGGTCTCACCGGCTGGCTCGAGCGCGCCCAGCCCGACATCGCCTGCCTGCAGGAGATCAAGAGCGTTGACGAAAACTTCCCGCGCGAGGCGATCGAGGCGCTTGGCTACAATGTCGAAACGCATGGCCAGAAGGGTTTCAACGGCGTGGCGCTGTTGTCGAAACTGCCCTTCGACGAGGTCAATCGCGGCCTGCCGGGCGACGACAATGACGAGCAGGCCCGCTTCATCGAGGGTGTGTTCTCACTGGAAAAAAGCGCGCTGCGCGTCGTCAGCCTGTATCTGCCGAACGGCAATCCGGTCGACACGGAAAAATTTCCCTACAAGCTTTCCTGGATGGCGCGGCTGGAAAACTGGACGCGTGAGCGCCTGGAACTGGAGGAACCGTTTGTCCTGGCCGGCGACTACAATGTGATCTCGGAGCCGATCGACTGTTACGACCCGAAGGCCTGGGAAGGCGATGCGCTGTTTCAGCCGGAGACGAGGCGGGCGTTCCACCGCCTGACCAATCTCGGCCTCTACGAAGCGGTGCGCTGCGTCAGCGATGCCGGTGAACTCTACACCTTCTGGGACTACCAGGGCGGCGCATGGCAGAAGAACCACGGCATCCGCATCGATCACATGCTGCTGTCACCGGAGGCGGCCAACCATCTGGCCGCCGCCGAGATCGACCGCTTCACCCGCGAATGGGAAAAGCCGTCCGACCATGTGCCGGTCTGGATCGACTACGCAGCCTGACAGGCGCCGGATTTGACAGGACGCCGATTCGGGCGTCTGATGGCAGCCATGAAAGGTCTCGCGCTTGTTCTAGGCATCATGACTTCGGCCATCCTCGCCCCGGCTGTTGCGATGGCGGGAGGGGACGGCTGCACCTGTCGCTACAACGCAGGTGAAGTTTTCGAGGGCCAGACGGCGTGCATCCGCACCTCCAGCGGTTCGATGCTGGCGCGCTGCGAAAAAGTCCTGAACAATACGAGCTGGAAAATGCTCAACCAGCCCTGCCCCACGGCCTTGCTGGACGATTCGCCCATCGGTTCGCACGCCAATCCGGCCGTGACGACGTCCATCAGGGGCTGAATTTCAACTCAGAAAAAACGGAAACCGGCCGTTGCGCCCGTGGTAGGGCCTATTGCTGGGCCGACTTGACCTGAGCGGCCTCGATCGCGGCGCGACGCTCGTCTTCGCTCGCCAGCGCGAAGGCTTCTTCCTGCATCGTCTCGATCCATTTGCTGTCGGTGCCCGTCGCCCGGCGGCTGGCATCCAGCATCATGGACAGGCCGCGCACGGGGTCGCGGCGCAGATGGTCGCCTTCATAGAGCAAATGGCCGAGCAGCGCCTCGGCGCCGACATGGCCAGCGTCGGAGGCGGATTTGAGCATGCGGGCGGCCTGCACCACCTCGACGCGCTGATTGTCGCCTTCGAGATACATGCGGGCGAGTTCGAATTGCGCATCGGGATGATCGAAATAGGTGGCGGCGGTGGTGAACATCACCTGTGCCTCGCTCCTGTCGGGAGCAATGCCGGCCTCGGGAACACCGTCGCGATAATAGCGGCCGAGCGCCACCATGGCGTTGGCGGTGAACTGCCAGTCGGGCGTGCCGGGGCGCACATCGGTATAGCCGTCAGCGACCTGCTTGAAGAATTCGAATGCGGCCGCCGGATTCTTCTTCACCCCGTCGCCGGTCTGGTACATGCGGCCGAGCTTCCACTGGGCGGCGTGGCTGCCCTGCTCAGCGGCGTATTTCAGCGCGCCGACGGCTTCTTCCTCATTGCCCTGCTTGCGGGCGGTGAAGAAGAACTTGAAAATCTTGCGAAGGCTGGGCTTGTCGCCCTCGAAGACCTTGGCCGGGTCGAAGGCATGCGCAGACAGGACCATGCCCGGCGCCACGGACAGGGGCGCCAGCAGGCCTACACAAACAATGGCGGTGGCGAACTGCCTAGATATCCGCATAACAGTGGGTTTCTTTCTCCGCGCCCGGGCGGGTGACTGCGCTATAGCGCGCACTGCCGGCCGACTGGGCATATTTCCAGATCGCGCCCGACTGGTGGCCCATTTTCCGCGGTTTCCAGTCCTTGCGGCGCAGTTGCATTTCCTCGTCCGACGGATCGACGTCGACGGTTTTCTCAACGGCTTCGAAGCATGCTTCCTCGGAATCGAAGCAGCGCGCCGAACCGGTGAATTTATGGTTCTTCATGCCGGCGACCTTCACGATCGCTCCATCTGGGGCAAGTTTGCCCTTGAATCCCATGACAACGCCAGTGTTGGTGATCGGCTTGCCAGCCGGGCAGATGGCGTCGTGGCGCTCGTTCCATCCAACCTTGTCCATGTTTTCGGCCAAAGTACGGCCAGTGACCGTCATGCAGTCGCCATGGAGACAGCCGTTGTCGAAAAACGTCTTCACGAGACGCGTGATGCCGCCGGCCGGCGGCTGGGCGATTTCTTCCCGGGAAAACCCCGTCATGTAAAGACAGGAGCGATGCGGCGCACGCGCGGTCCCCACCGTTGTGTAACGGCTGGGCAGATCCGACTTGTCGATGACCGGTCTTTCGACTTTGGCGTCCATACTCAATTTCCCCCGGGGCGCGGTCCTCGTACGATGGCCCAATCCCGCGCGAAAGGAATCGTTACAGTCATACCCTTCGCAATGGCCTTGCCGGCCGACGGGTTTGGTTAGTCTCTTTACCGAACCAGAACCGTCACACCCGGTACTCCGGAACATAGCGCCCAATAGAGGTACGTGGCGTGCGAAGGTTGAGTTGGTCCGGTTTTGTGGCTGAATGTGGGCAGGCTGACCGGCCCAAGGCAGCAAAGTCTTATACCCAACAACTACATGACCAAGTGTTGCAATTCCGTCACGAATTGAGGGAAGATTAACTGCAGCGAGGAGGCGAACATGGACAAGCAGCGGTTTCTCGGCAGCGCATACGAAGAACGCGACGCGCAGGAAATGCGCGCATTCTACGATCGCTGGTCGGAGGTCTATGACGAGGAACTATCCGAAAACGAGTACCAGCAGCCGTTACGCTGCGCGCAGGCGCTTGCTGCAAATCTCGGCGACCTGTCGGCGCGCGTCCTCGACGTGGGATGCGGCACCGGGCTGTCGGGTATCGCACTGGCGGATGCCGGCTACAGCCATATCGACGGCTGTGACTTCTCACCTGGCATGTTGGAAAAAGCTTTCAAGACAGGGATTTATTCAAAACTGTTCAGAGCCGACCTCAATACGCCGCCACTCGATGCCAGGGACGGCGAATATGGCGCCATCGCCGCTGTCGGCGTCTTCTCCTTCGGTCACATCATGCCCGATGCGGTCGACGAATTGCTGCGCATCGCGGCACCCGGCGCGCCGGTCGTGATCGGCCTTAACGACCATTTCTTCTCTAAGGGCACACTGAGCGCCAAGCTCGATACGCTCACCACAGAGGGAAAGATCGAGCGCATCAGCGAAGAACATGGCGATCACATCCGCGGCACCGGGCTGACCGGCTGGGTGATCGTGGTGCGGAAGTTGTAAAACGCTTTTTTACGCAAGCCCTCGGATGTGACGCGCCGGGATTGGCTTCAGCCAGCCCCGATCCGCTCTGCGGCCAATTTCGTTCGTTCGATCTGCGCCTGGTAGCCTTCGAGCTTTTCGCGTTCTTCCTCGACCACCTCGGCGGGCGCATTGGCGACGAATTTGTCGTTGCCGAGCTTGCCTTCGAGCCGTTTGATCTCGCCTTGCAGGCGCGCGACTTCCTTTTTCAGGCGGGCGCGCTCGGCATCGAGATCGATGATGCCTTCGAGCGGCAGGCAGGCCGTTGCCTCCCCGATGACGATCTGGGCAGACATTTCCGGTGCCTGCGCGGCGAACTCGACCGGTTCGACACGGGCGAGCGTTCGGATTGCCGGCGCGTGCAGGCCGAGCCTGGTACGTGTCGTCTCGCCCGCATCGACCATCACCAGCGGCACGATGTCGGACGGCTTGACGTTCATCTCGGCGCGGACCGATCGGATTTCGGAGACAAGCGCAACCAGCCAGTTGATCTCGTCGGCCGCCGCCCCGTCGTCGACATCGGCCTCGGGCCATTGGGCATGGCAGATCAGCGTGCGGCGCATGCCGTCGCCGATGCGCTCCCACAATTCTTCGGTCAGGAACGGCATGAAGGGATGCAGCAGCTTGCAGATCTCGCCCAGCACATGGGCGGCGCAGGCCTGCGCCTCGGCCTTGGCCTTTTCGTCATGGCCGGAGAAGACGGGCTTCAGCAGTTCCAGATACCAGTCGCAGAAATGGTGCCAGACGAAGCGGTAGAGCGCGCCGGCGGCCTCGTTGAAGCGGAACTTCTCAAGCGCGCCGGTGACTTCGTCGATGGTACGCGACAATTCGGTCAGCACCCAGCGATTGATGGTCAAGTGCGCATCGGAGGGAACGAAGTCGGGATCGGGCGCCGCGCCGTTCATCGAAGCAAACCGCGCGGCATTCCACAGCTTGGTGCCAAAATTGCGGTAGCCGGCAACACGGGCCGGGTCGAGCTTGATGTCCCTGCCCTGCGCGGCGAGGATCGCCAGCGTGAAGCGCAGCGCATCGGCGCCGTATTCGTCGATCAGTTCGAGCGGGTCGACGACATTGCCCTTCGACTTCGACATCTTCTGTCCATGCTTGTCGCGCACCAGCGCGTGGACATAGACGCTTGCGAAGGGTTCGACCGGGCGGCCGTGCTCATCCTTCATGAAATGAAGGCCCATCATCATCATGCGCGCGACCCAGAAGAAGATGATGTCGAAGCCGGTGACGAGCACATTCGTCGGGTAGTAACGCGCCAGTTCCGCCGTCCGGTCGGGCCAGCCCAGCGTCGAGAACGGCCACAGGGCAGAAGAAAACCAGGTGTCGAGCACATCCTCGTCGCGCTCGATGATTTCGCCGGGCTTGAAGTTCTCCAGCTTGTCCTCGACCCAGGCCTTCCACGGCCCTTCGGTGGCGATGTAGTGCTGGATGGCGTCTTCCAGCGCCTCTTCCTCGGTCTTGGCGACGAAGATCGAGCCGTCCGGCCCGTACCAGGCCGGGATCTGGTGGCCCCACCACAATTGACGCGAGATGCACCAGGGCTGGATGTTCTCCATCCAGTCGAAATAGGTCTTCTCCCAGGCCTTGGGGACGAATTCGGTGCGCCCCTGACGCACGCTCTCCATTGCCGGGGCGGCGAGCGTCCTGGCGTCGACGTACCATTGATCGGTCAGGTAGGGCTCGATCGGCACGCCTCCGCGATCGCCATGCGGCACCATGTGGACATGCTCCTCGACATGGTCGAGAAAACCGCCTTCCTCCATGACCTTGATGATACGGGCCCTGGCTTCGAAGCGATCGAGGCCGTGCAAATGGCCCCACAATTCCTCGCGCATCGGTGTCACCTCGACGCCGGCCAGGAAATCCTCGTTGTCGACGATGTCGATCGCCGCCTCGGTGGTCAGAACGTTGATCGCCGGCAGGTTGTGGCGTTTGCCAACCTCGAAATCGTTGAAATCATGGGCCGGCGTCATCTTCACCGCGCCGGTGCCGGCTTCGGGATCGGGATAATGGTCGGCGACGACCGGAATGCGGCGGCCGACAATCGGCAGGATGACGGATTTGCCGACAAGGCCCTTGTAACGCGGGTCGTCGGGATGGACGGCGACGCCGGTGTCGCCCAGCATGGTTTCGGGCCGCGTCGTGGCGACGACCAGATAGTCGCGCTTTTCATGGCCAGAGGGTTCGCCGTCGGAGGGTTTCCAGTCGCGTTGCGTACCGTCGGCTTCCAGAAAATAGGGATGGTCATAAGTGATGCCATCGGCCAGAGGATAGCGGAAATACCACAGCTTTCCCCTGGTCTCGATCTGCTCGACCTCGAGGTCCGAAATGGCGGTCAGCAGCTTCGGGTCCCAGTTGACCAGCCGCTTGTCCTTGTAGATCAGTCCGTCGCGGTAGAGCTGGACGAAGACCTCCAGGACGGCCTTTGACAGGCCCTCGTCCATGGTGAAACGCTCTCTGCCCCAGTCGCAGGAAGCACCCAGCCTTTTCAGCTGGTTGACGATGATGCCGCCGGACTCATCCTTCCACTGCCAGACACGCTCGATGAAGTTCTCGCGGCCAAGGTCGTGGCGGTTCGGCTCCTGACGCTCCATGAGCTGGCGCTCGACGACCATCTGCGTGGCAATGCCGGCGTGGTCGAGGCCCGGCTGCCACAGCACGTCCTTGCCGCGCATGCGCTCATAGCGCACCAGCACGTCCTGCAGCGTGTTGTTGAGCGCATGGCCCATATGCAGCGATCCGGTGACGTTGGGCGGCGGAATGACGATGGAAAAGGTTTCCGCACCGGGTCTGGCGCCCTTGCCGGCGGCAAAGGCGTCGGCGTCATCCCATTTCTGGGCAATGCGCGGCTCGATGGCCGCGGCGTCATAAGTCTTGTCGAGCATGATGTCTTCCATGGCCCCGTCTGGATCGCGACCCGCTATTGTGGCCCGTCGAATGGCGGGATCCCTGATTGTCGCAACGGTGTAAACCCAAAGCCGCCTGACAAGTCAACCGGAAGCGACAGCCGGCTTATTGATGCCACATCGGCCCATATCTGCTAAACGCGATTTGGTACAATTGCTGGGCAACGACGATGCTCGACATCCTGATCGTGGAAGGCAGTCTTGGCGAGGCGCTCGATGCGGCCAAGGCCGCAGGCCGGCAAGCCAGCCACGAGACCTATCGCGACGCGCTGGCGCTGCATCGGAGCAATGCCCGTTTCACGACGATTTTCGCCTATGCGCCGGAACGCGATCCGCAAGGCGTGGAATTGGAGCGATTCGACGGCATCGTGCTTGGCGGGTCGGGCGTTGCCTGGTCGGCAGGTGATCCAGAGGCGCGGCCCTATCTCGACCTTCTCGAAAAGCTGTTTGCCGCCGGCAAGCCGGTGGTCGCCTCCTGCTGGGGATTACAGGCGGCGGCGGTTCTGCTCGGCGGAGAGGTAGCGGCCAATGCGAAGGGCAAGGAGGTCGGTGTGGCGCGCGACATCACGCTGACGCCAGAGGGTCGGGCGCACTGGACATTCGAAGGCCTGCCCGAGCGTTTCGATCAGCCGGCGATCCATCGCGATCACGTGACACGATTGCCCGACGGGGCAGTTCATCTCGCCTATAACGATATCTGCGAAATCCAGGCATTCGGCTTTCAGGACGGCGGGATCGACTTCGTCGGCTACCAGTTCCATCCCGAATTCGAACTCGACTATATCCGCCAACTCCATGAAAGCCGTGCGCCGTTGCCGGGTGAGACCATTTTGCTGGCCGATTTTCCGGACGAACCCTCAACGCATGTGCGCGTGCCTCACGAGCGAACGCGCGTGCTCGCCAACTGGCTCGATCACGTCGAGAGGGTCAAATCAAACGCTTAAGGCGCTCAGGACTTGTTCGCCAGGCGCTCGATCTCGGCGCTGACAAGACGTTCGACGATCCTCGGCATGTTGTCGTCGAGCCATTCGCGCAGCATCGGCCGCAGCAGGGCTTCGACCTTGGCATCGAGATCAAACGCGGCGCCGCGCTTGAGCTTGTCGAAGGACGTACGCACCGTGGTTTCCGTTGCCGGCGAGGCGACCGCGCCGCGAAAGGCCGCAACCTCGCGTTCGGCGGCAAGGCCCCGCGTGGCAGCCGCCGGGGCCCTGGAAGATGCACTGCCCGATGAAGGTGCGCGCGGTGCTTCCGGGCGGGGTGCACCGAATGTCGATGCCGGCCTCAATTCGGGTCGGGAAGCCGGTTTCGGGGTAGCCGCAGATATCGGCCTCGGCGTCACCGACGTATCGGCGGGGCGACGATCCTGACCCGCCGGCCTCTGCACAAACGGGGCGACCTTCGACGGCGTGTCCTTCAAGGAACCCTGCGTGCGGGTATCGGGAGTACGATCGAAGGAAGGCCGGGAAGCCGGTGCTGCCGATGGGCGCGGCTGTGCAACCGCCTGACGGGCAAAGCGGGCAAAGGAGTCGGTTTCGGCCGGCGCCTGCGTGGGCCTGGATGGGGGCGCGGGACGCGAAGTCAGGCTCGGGTCGCCGCCAAAGGTCCGGTCGAAGGATTCCGTCGTGGGCGGTTTCGGGGCTTCGGCAGGCTTGTCGTCCTCGGAGACGATCCTGCGAATCGACGCCAGAATGTCCTCCATTGAAGGTTCCTTCAACGCCGCCTCGCCCATGAGGGCCTCCTTTTTCATCGAACATGCTTATCCTGCGGGCATGACTTACTACAGACATGAAGCCGCGCGTCCAGCCGCAAGCCGCTATTGGGAGGACAATATCGTGATTCGGCAACAGTTTAATGTCCTGCGCGGTGTAATTTTGGTTGCCGGCGGGTAGCAAGCCGTCAGGCAATCGCCTTGCGGTAGAGGTGCCAGGTGGCATGGCCGAGGACCGGCAGGATCACCAGAAGACCGAGGAAGGCGGGCAACAGGGCGAGGATGGCGAGTACCGCAACGACGATGCCGAAGGCGATCATCGGCGCCGGGCTCAGCGTAACCGTCTTGACGCTGGTGATGATGGCGGTGACGAAATCATATTCGCGCTCCATCAGTAGCGGAATGGAGATCACCGTCGTCGAGAACAGTACCAGCGCCAGAATGCCGCCGACCACGGTGCCGACGGCGAGAAAGGCCATGCCTTCGGTGGTGGTTGTCACGACATCGATGAACGAGGCGATGGTCGACATCGACTTGAACCCGAGGAAGAGCGCCATCAACAATCGCACCTGGTAGAGCCAGATCCAGAAGACGAACAGGACGACAAAGGCCATCCATGACAGTTCGCGCTCGCGCTGGCGGAAGACCACGGTCAGAATGGCTTTCCATGTCAGTGGTTCGCCTGCCTCCAGACGCCGGCTGGTCTCATAGAGGCCAACGGCGACAAACGGACCGATCAGCGGAAAGCCGATCGCGATGGGCAGGATGAGCCAGGGTTTTTCAAGCTGGTAGAGAAAATAGAGAACAAGCAGTCCGCCGCCGGCATAGATGCCGCCGAAGAACAGCCCGAACAGCGGCGCACGGAAAAAATCGGAAACGCCCTTTTTCAGCGAATCCATAACATTGTCAAACGAAACCGCGTTGATCTGCGGTGCGCGCGGCCGAACCTCGCCAGCTTCTGCCATTGTCTCCTCCCGGCCAATGGTGAGTTTGAATTATTTCATCGCTCACGTCACGGGCGGAATGATCGAGATCAAATGAAAAGGCCGGGCGTTTGCCCGGCCCTTCAAGCCTTGCGGAAAAGGAATCGTCACTCGATCGGCGGCAGGCCGGACTTGGTGCTGCGGCGTGGCGCCAGTCCAGCATTGCTGGTGCTCACGGCAGCGGTGGTGACGGGATCGATTTTCTTGCGTTCGTCTGAAGAAGCGAGAACCTTCTCGACCTTTTCGATCGTCTTGTTGCGCGGCTGATCCTCGGCATAGGCACGCAGGCGGGATGCATGCTCTCTGGCGTCGGCCTGCCAGATAGCAGAGATCATGGCGTTGTGGACGAGCTTGGCCTTGTCCATGGTGATATGGACCTGGCCGAAAACATAGCGGTTGGAGATGAAACCCTTGTAGCCCGGTCCCTTGGTGAGCTGACCGAAGACCGGAAAGGCATGATAGAAATTCTCGGCCCACTCGACATTGCCGGGCACGATGCCTCCGGGGCCGGGAATATCGATCAGGCCAAGATAGGCGACACGGATGCCGGAACCCTGCAGACGCTTGGCCAGCGCCAGCGAGGTCAGCGCACCCATGGAATGACCCATCAGCGCAACCGATTCGGGGTGACGCCGCATGATCTCGCGATAGGCGATCTCGCCAGCTTCCCAGCGATAGACTTTCGAATAGATGCCGGAATCGTTCAGTTCGCGGCCCAGCCGATCCATGCCGGTGGAGAAGTTCAGACCATCTGCAATGAAGGAGAAATCGCCGGCGCCACGGAACACATAGGCTTCCACTGCATTGGCCGGCTGACTTGACCATAGCGCGGCGAGAAAAGCCGCCGCCGCGAGAGCTACTCGATACACTTGTCCCTCCTGCAGCCAACCGGCGCACGCAAACGGGCAACCCAACACGTCCCGTTTTCCTGCCGGCAAGGCTTGGCCAGCCATCATGGTTTCCGAGGCTTTAAGGAAAAGTTGAAAAATTGCGGCAAGTTTTGGGCAGGCTCGCCGACTGGCCGGCAAGTGCGACAGGAAACCACAACACACCGCCCCGCGGCGGTGCAAAGTCAATCGACACGACTTTGCCTTCGTCCTGGTGCCAAGGACCAGCATAGCCACCGAGATTCAGCGATTCACCAGATACCCGGGACAAGCCCGAGTACGACGTAGGCTGAAATGGATCAGCTCGTCGGTCCGCGCACGGCCTCGGTCGATTGCAGCGCCTTCATCAGCTTGGCGTCACGGCCATAGATGTCGGCGTAATAGCCGACCCTGCCATTGGCGTCCGGCCAGGCGGTGAAATAGGCGACATAGACCGGAATCTGGCCGGGTACGTCTTCGGAATTGTGTCCCTCGGCGAGACGTTCCTTGACATGTTCGACGGTCGAACCCAGCACGGCGGCGGCCATTTCGCGCGGCTTCTGGAGGCGTACGCAACCATGGCTGAAGGCGCGCACGTCACGCGTAAACAGCGACTTGGTCGGCGTGTCGTGCATGTAGATGGCGTGCTTGTTGGGGAAAAGGATCTTCAGTTCGCCAAGCGCATTCGCCTCGCCCGGCAACTGGCGCACATCGAAAGGCACTTTCGAACCGTACTGGTACCAGTCGATGGCGGAAGAAGGAATGCGGCGGCCCTTGGCATCGGTCACGATGTAGCCGCGCTCGTCCAGATAGGCCGGGTTCTGGCGCAGTTTGGGAAGATATTCGTTGACCAGGATCGACTGGGGGATACCCCAATAGGGATTGTACTCGACGTTTTCGATCGTGTCGTAGAAGAAGCTGGTCTGGTTGGTCGGCTTGCCGACGATGACCCGCATGTCGGCCTTGACCACGCCGTTGCGCTGGAAGGTTGCGCGGAAGGCCGGCTGATTGATGACGACACGCGTCGCGCCCAAATGATGGGGATGCCAGCGCAGCCGCTCCATGGCGAGCATGACACGCTCGCGCTTGTCGGCGACAGAGACGTCGGTCAGGCGCGAAATGGTGTTGCGGCCGACGACGCCATCGACGCCCAGGCCCTGCTCCTTCTGGAACGCCTTGACGAGATCGACCACTTCCGGCGTGAAGCTGTCGGGCGCGGGACCGGCGAGCAGGTCGGCGAACTTCGTTTGCAGTTCCTCCGACCCCTTCTTGGCGATCGCCTTGACGACGTTCGGCACCTGGACATTCGTGTCGCCCGGCTTGATTAGCGTGTCCGAGGGGATCGTGATGATGTCTTCTGAGGATTCCTGCTTTTTCAGCGTGGCGAGTTCCGCCTTGAGCGCGTTGAAGGGCTCGTTATCGGGATGGAACGAGACCAGTATCTGGGCCGGTAATCCGCCGGCAGCAAGCTTGTCGAGCACGGCCTTGGCGGTGATGCGGTCTTCCGGGAAGTCGTGATAGCCGCTCAGCTTGTCGGGATCGACGCGTCCGGCGAAGGCATCCATGCCGTAGCGGATGACGCGCGCGGTCATCTCGACCTCGAAGCGGGCGGCATCTTCTTCGCCAAGCTGCTGATCGGCGCTCGGCGCGGGTAGTTCGACCTTGTAGTCGTGCGGATCAAGACCCCATTCGCCCGCATCGGCCAGGACCGGCATGACGGAGCGCGCGCGCGCATTGGGCTGAAGCTCGTCGTCGAGCCAGAGCAGGTCGCCCTTGTTCTCGTAATAGGAAACCACCGCCTTGGCGATCGCGGGTTCGGCCATCACATTGATCGCGCCGAAGCGTGCGGCAACACGGTCGAAGGCCTCGCGCGCCGGATTGGCGACATCTTCGGCCGGCGCGATCATCAGTTTGGCGCTTTCCTCGTCACTCTCGCCGCCATTGAGATCCTGCGGACCTGCCGCGGCCGGCGAGACATGCGGTGCCTCAGTGGTGGGTATCAGCGACGACAGATCGATCTTGACCAGTGCGACGGGTTTGTAATCGTAATATTTGGGCGCGGAAATCGTGACCGCCTCGACGGGCGGATTGAGCGCGCGTTCGCGAGCGATGCGCTGCCTGATCAGGTCGGGGAACAGCGCCTCGAAGATGTTCTGCGGCCTGGTCGAGCCGATCTCGACACCGGGCAGCGTGCCGGGCAAGGTGTTCGACTGCGCGGAGGCAACGGGCGAATCTCCCATGATCCGGTTGCCAGCCGGCGCGGCAGCGAATGCCAGCACCAGCGCTAATGCACCGGTCGTTCTGGCAAGAATGGTCACCGATTTCAGATTCGCGCGCATTTGGGCCTCCTTAAGGCGTGCGCCCCCATTTACCATGCGTCAGGCATGATTCAACGACAGTGGTAAAAAGATTCCTTTGGCGTAACCCAAATGCCGCAATTTCGTATTGGTTCAAGCAGGTTGTCCTCAAAACGTCGTGATCTCGTAACGCAGGAGTGAGCACGTCCACTATGTCGACGGCCGCTTTTGACGCGTTTGTGGACGCTTTTTGTCTATTAGCGTTTCTTCGTACGCTGGTATTTTCATCGTAACACTTCGAAGCTGTCGGCCACCGGTGACCGCGCGTACAGCGTCTTTCCCTTTTATGGAGTATCCGTCATGCGGGTCAGAGCAGCCGTATGCCGCGCCTTCGGCGAACCGCTCGTCATCGAGGAGGTCGATCTCGCCGATCCCGGTCCCGGTGAGGTCGAGGTCGAGATCAAGGCCTGCGCCATCTGTCATTCCGATATCTCCTACATAGAGGGTGATTGGGGCGGAGACCTGCCGGCGGTCTTCGGCCACGAGGCGGCCGGCATCGTCACCCGGACAGGTTCGGACGTCAGCCATGTCGCGCCGGGCGACCATGTCGTCGTCACGCTGATCCGCCATTGCGGCAAATGCCATTACTGTGCCGCTGGTAGCCAGGTGATGTGCGAGGAGGTGTTCGACCTCGACCGCAACGGGCCGATCCATTCGCCAGCGGGCGAAGACGTTTGGCAGGCGATGCGCACCGGCGCTTTCGCCGAGGCCGTGATCGTGCATCAAAGCCAGATGGTGAAAATCCCGGCGGACATGGATTTCGACCAGGCCAGCCTGCTTGCCTGCGGCGTGATCACCGGTTATGGCGCAGTAGCCAATACGGCGAAGCTGAAATCCGGCCAGAACGCGGCGGTGGTCGGTTGCGGCGGCGTCGGGCTCAATGCCATCCAGGGTGCGGCGCTGTCCGGCGCGGGCATGGTCATGGCGATCGATGTGAGCGATTCCAAGCTCGAGGCAGCCAGGCGTTTCGGTGCCACCCACACGATCAACGTGGCGCATCAGAACGCCGCAGAGGAGATCATGGCCCTGACTTCCGGTCGCGGCGTCGATTTCGTCTTCGTCACTGTCGGCGCCAAGCAGGCTTTCGACCATGCCTTCCGCTACATCACCAGGAACGGCGCGGTGGTCATCGTCGGCATGCCTCCATCAGGCGTGATGGCCGAATACGATCCCGCCACGGTGGCGGCGTGGAACCAGAAGATCCTCGGCTCGAAAATGGGCGAGACGATCATTTCGAAGGACATTCCGGCGCTGACGGCGGCCTGGCAGGAAGGCCGGCTGAAGCTCGCCGAACTGATCACCGGACGCTATCCGCTTGACCGCATCAACGAGGCAATTGAAGGTGTGGTGAAGGGCGAGGCGCTGCGAAACGTCATCGTCTTCGACTGAGTTGGTCCACGGGAGGCGGGATTGCACATCAAGGACGTAAAAACCTGGGTCGTCGGCAATCCGCCGCCGCAGATCGGCGGCCGCTATTTCATCTTTGTCAAGCTTGTCACCGACAGTGGCGTCATGGGCTACGGCGAAGCCTACAACGCCACCTTCGACCCGCATCTGACGGCGAAACTGATCGAGGATACGGCGGCGCGCTATCTCGTCGGCCGCGACCCGCACGACATCGAGACCTTCTTCCGGCTTTGTTATTCCTCCGGCTTCACGCAACGCCCGGACGTCACCATGATGGGCTGCTACTCAGCGCTCGAAATGGCCTGCTGGGACATCATCGGCAAGGAAGCGAACCAGCCGGTGCACAAGCTGATCGGCGGGCGGGTGCACGAGAAACTGAGAAGCTACACCTATCTCTATCCCCCCTCAGGCAGCGTCTATCCGGACGAGGCCGACAGCCGCGACAGCAATGTCTACAACGATCCCGACCTCGCCGCCGAAGCCGCTCTCGAAGCGGTGAAGCAGGGCTTTACGGCGATCAAGTTCGATCCCGCAGGCCCCTATACGATCCATGACGGGCACCAGCCGACGCTGCCCGACATCGACCTGTCGGCGCGCATGGTCGCCGCCGTGCGCGAGGCAGTCGGCACCAGGGCCGACATCCTGTTCGGCACGCACGGACAGTTCACGCCGGCCGGCGCGATCCGCATGGCCAAGGCGATCGAACCCTGTGACCCGCTATGGTTCGAGGAGCCGGTGCCGCCCGACAGCCCTGAGGCAATGGCACAGGTGGCGGCGGCGACCTCGATTCCCATCGCGACCGGCGAGCGGCTGACGACCAAGACCGAGTTCGCGCGGTTGATCGAGATGCGCGCCGCCGCGATCCTGCAGCCCGATCTGGGGCGTTCCGGGGGCATCTGGGAGACCAAGAAGATCGCCGCGATGGCCGAAGCCTGGCATGTGCAGATCGCGCCGCACTGCTATTGCGGGCCAGTCGTGGCGGCGGCCAATATCCAGCTTGCCGCGACCTGCCCCAATTTCCTGATCCTTGAATCGATCAAGACCTGGGACGGTTTCCACGAGAAACTTCTGAAGATAAAAATCCCGTGGGAGGACGGCAATGTGCTGGTCACCGACGCGCCGGGTCTGGGCGTCGAACTGAACGAGGAAGTTTGCGAGGCGCATCCCTGGCACGGCTCAACCCTGCATCTGGAGATGCAGCGCGAACCGGTCGTGCCGTGACCGGTTCTGCTGCTAAGCCGGCCTACGCCTTTATCGGTCTCGGCCATCTCGGCACCAACCTCGCCCAATGCCTGCTGCGCGACGGCTTCACCGTCCATGCCCATGACCGCGATCCAGCGCGCGTCGAACAACTGGTGAAGCTCGGCGCCATCGCCGCAGCAAGTCCGGCGGAAGCCGCACGCGCGGCGGGCAACGCGATCACCTGCCTGCCCTCACCCGCCGTCAGCGAAGCGGTGCTGACCGGTCCTGGCGGTCTTATCAAGGGCCTACCGGAAGGTGGCACATGGATCGAGATGTCGACCAATGGGCGCGACGAGATCATCCGCCTTGCGGCCGTCGTCGCCGAACACGGTATCCGCGTGATCGAATGTCCGGTCACCGGCGGCGTGCATCTGGCGGCGGCAGGCAAGATCACAGCGCTGGTCGGCGCGGACAAAGCCGATCTCGAGACGCACCGCCCCGCCATTGAAGCGATGTGCGCACGCGTCTTCCACATGGGACCGATCGGCTCGGCGGCGGTGATCAAGGTGATCACCAACATGCTGGCCTTCATCCATCTGGCCGCGACCAGCGAGGCGCTGATGCTGGCGAAAAAGGGCGGGCTCGACCTCGCCCAGACGTATCACGCCATCGCGGCTTCTTCCGGTACCTCCTTCGTGCACGAGACCGAGGGGCAACTGATCCTCAACGGCAGCTACGACATCGCGTTCACGATGGACCTGGCGCTGAAGGATCTGGGCTTCGCACTCGCCATGGGTCGGGAATGGGATTCGCCGCTCAAACTGGCCGAACTGGTCAACACGATCTTCGAAAGGGGCAAGGCGGCCTATGGCGGCGAAGCGTGGTCGCCGATGATCGCCAAACTGCTCGAGGACGAAACCGGCGTTGATCTGCGCGCGCCGGGATTTCCTGCGAAGCTTTGAGTTCAGTATATCCCGGGAATCAGGCGATAGCGCACATGATGTGCATAGTCCCGATAGCCTGACAATTCTTCCTGCAATGTCCGGTCTTCAAGTGCCGTTCTCAATATCGAAATGATGGATGCCAGCGCCACCGGAACCAGCGTCCATAGCGAACCGAGCGCAAGAACAATACCGAACAGTGCAAGAATATTTCCGGCATATCCCGGATGCCGCACAACCCGGTAGGGGCCACTGTCACATACCACATGCCCGCGATCCGTCTGTATGCGCACCACGCTGTAGAAAAACCGATTTTCTGCCAATGCCCACGCAGCGAATGCGTATCCGAGCGCGACCAGAGCGAAACCGATGAGAACCAGCCAGAGCGGAAATTGGGGGGACCAGCCGTAGCGGTGGTCCAGTCCCGCCACAATGACCACCGGGTATGCGATACTCACCGCCATCAATGGAGCAAGTACTTTGTCCCAGGCTTTTGCGTTCCGGAAACTTTCAACATTCTGACGTTCGGCCGTCATTCCTGGATGCCGCTGTTCAGCCCAGACACGACCACCTATGCCCGCGGCAACGATCAGAGGGGAATAAAGCCACGCCTGCCACCAGCCGATATCCCCGCCGCATACCAACAAGATCAGCGGGATCAGGAGATACACGACAGCCAATCTGATCCACTGGCGCATGGATATTATCTGGACTGCCCCTTCACTTCCCTTCTT